>JBGQGY010000016.1:0-40868 GCA_041497675.1 bacterium
GCTTTCTTGCGCCGATGACGACCGCACCGGCGGATGGATGCGGGTGTGGGTCGCCGATGTCCGGTGCCCACTCTGGCTGGCGCATCTTGGCGGCCAGACCTTCGAACTCCCCCTTGCGGATATCGGGCAGCCGAACCCGGTCGGGGCCGGTCGCCGCTTCGGCGTAAAAGTACACGGGCACGCGCGTCTCGGACCACACCATCTCACCGACACGCCGCGCGAGGATCTTACACTCGTCCATCGTGGTCTGCCCGAGCGGCACGAAGGGAATCACGTCGACCGCGCCGATCCGGGGATGCTCACCCTGGTGTGTCCGCAGATCGATCATCTCAACAGCCTTGCGCATGAGCGCGACGGCGGCGCCGGCGGCCGCATCGGGCTCGCCGGCGAACGTGATCACACTGCGGTTATGGCTCTGGTCCGACTGCACGTTCAGCAGCCGGACGTCGGCGCGGTCGCGCACCGCAGCGGCGACCGCGTCAATCACCTCGGCGCGCCGCCCCTCGCTGATGTTGGGGATACACTCAACGAGCCGACCGGGCACGGGCGCACCTCCCGCAGACATGCGCGGTAACCTTCGTCACGACGGCAGGTTCTCCTCGACTCAAGGGCCAAACCCATACGTGGACGCATGACACATCCTTCCGGCCAGAGACGGCTGGGGCGCCTCCTCGCGCTCGTGCTGCGGCATCGCCCCGATGAGATCGGGCTCGTGCTCGATGGTGGGGGCTTCGCGCCCCTGGATGCAGTGGCGCGCGCGCTGGCCACGCAACCCGGGTGGGAGTCGATCACCGTCGAGGAGATCTTGCAGACGGCGCAGGCCGACACCAGGCGGTACGAAGTCCGGGATGGCTTGATCCGCGCCCGCTACGGGCACACCATTCCGGTCGAGCATCCCGGCGAACCCGCCTTCCCGCCGGAGTGGCTCTATCACGGCACGGCGCCGGCGGCCGTTGAGGATCTGTTGGTAGCGGGGTTGCAACCGACGTCGAGACAGTACGTCCATCTCTCGACCACACCCGCGGCCGCCCGTGAGGTGGGCCGCCGCCACGCACCCGATGCCGTGGTGGTCGTGATCCTGGCACGCCGCGCGCACGACGCAGACGTGCGCTTTCGATGCGTCGCGCCCGACCTCTATCTTACACGCTCAGTCCCTGCGCGGTTCCTCCTGCCGCCGGATGAGCCGCAGGACCGGGCGGGGACTCCCGCCTAGCGCTTCCGCGGTTTGGGCCGACCTGCAGGACGTTTCCGAGGCTTCGCGGTCTGCGATGGCCCGCGGGTCATCCGCTCAAGACTCTCATCCGGCGTTTGGCCGTCGCTCTCTTCGACCCTCGAGAAGTGGATCACCGAGACCTCGTCGTCCAGCGCGACCGGCCGCTGATAGATCTTGGACAGGAACTCGATCAGATCTTCGTGCCGTCGCAGCTGCGGGTGATCGCGCTCGATCTCGCGCGGAGTGACTTCGGCAAGACGCTTGACCTCGATGCGATCGATGATGGCGGTGAAGATCTTGTGGCGGGTGCCGAACCGTTGACCGACGGTCACCCACACGACCTGACCTTCATCATACTTGTCCAGCTTGTTCCCGAGTCTGATCGTCGCGGTCTTACGCCCGGCTCGAAGGGCATCCGCAAACAGGGATGAGTAGAAGTTCAGGGCGAACATACGGACCTCCCGCTCCGGTCGAGATCGACCTGATGTTTACTGAAGGGCTCCAATCTCGGATTCCACAACATCGAGCACACCTCCGCCGCGCACGAGTGAGGCCGCGGCGGCCAGATCAGGCGCCAACACCCGGTCGTCCACCAGGGCCGGAATGACGTCCCGCACAGCCCGATACGCAGCGGCCGTCCCCCGACCCACGCGCTCTCCCGCGTGGAACTCGAGTGCCTGTGCGGCGCACAGCGTCTCGATGGCCACGAGCTGCTCGAGGTTTTCGACCACCTGGGCCGCCTTTCGCGCGGCCGAGGCGCCCATGCTGACGTGATCCTCCTGATTGGCGGATGTCGGAATGCTGTCCACGCTGGCCGGATGGGCCAGGATTTTGTTCTCGGACGCCAGGGCCGCCGCCGTGTACTGCGCCAGCATCAGACCGGCGTGCAGACCGCCGTCGCGGGCGAGAAACGCCGGCAGCCCGCTCAGCGAGGGATTCAGCAGGCGCTCGACCCGGCGTTCGACCATGACACCCAACCCGGCCATCGCGACCGCCAGGTAGTCCAATGCGAGGGCCACCGGCTGACCGTGGAAGTTGCCGCCCGACAGCACCAGATCGTCGTCGGGGAACAACAGCGGATTGTCGGTGGCGGCGTTGATCTCCACCTGAATCACGGCCATAGCCTGCGCGACCGCGTCTTTGACCGCGCCGTGCACCTGGGGCAGGCACCGCAGGGAGTAGGCATCCTGGACACGGTCGGGCGCGCTGTCGATCAACGTGCTGCCCTCCGTCATTCGCAGAATGTTGGACGCCGCCGCCTGCTGCCCCGGGTGCGGCCGCGCCTGGTGAAGACGCGGATGAAAGGCGGCCGATCGCCCGCGCAGGGTCTCCAGCGTCATCGCGCCCGCCACATCGGCGGCCAGGCAGCAGCGGGCCGCGCGGTGGAACGACAGCGCGCCGATCCCGGTCATCAACTGCGTGCCGTTGACGAGCGCCACGCCCTCCTTGGCTCCCAGACGCAGCGGCGTCAGCCCCGCCGCGGTGAGGGCGCCGGAGGCCGGCTGCCGGCGACCGTCCACCATCACGTCACCCTCGCCGATAAGCGCCAGGGCGAGATGCGCCAGCGGCGCCAGATCTCCGCTGGCACCCACCGACCCCTGCTCGGGCACGAGGGGATGAATACCACGGTTGAGACACGCCACCAGGAGGTCGATGACCTCCTGGCGTACCCCCGAGCACCCCAGCGCCAGCCCATGCGCGCGCAACAGCATCATCGCACGAACGACGTCGATCGGCAGCGGGGCGCCAACGCCCGCGGCGTGGCTACGGACGATATTCACCTGCAGGGTCGCGGTGTCGGCCGGCGAGATCCTCACTGAGGCGAACCGTCCCACACCCGTCGTGATCCCATACACGGGCGTGCCGGCGGCCACCAACCGGTCGACGAGCGCCCGCGACGCCTCCACGGCCACGCGGGAGCGCGCGGCCACCGTCACACGCGCGGCCTGCGTGGCCACGGCGACGACGTCGGCAATGGTCAGCGTCGCGCCGATTTCGACGATCATGAGCCCGGCCCGCTAGTCTTTCAACCGATCATCGACCCAGGTCATCGCGGGCTTGGCCTGGCCGCGGCTCAACTCGGCGACCGCCAGGGTCTTGCCGTCTTTGACCAACGTCGCCATGACCTTGTCGAAGTCGCGCAGAGGAGACGGCGGAACCAGAATCGTGCTCGTGGCGATGACGGCTTCGGCCTCCATGAGTTCCCGGATCTCCGCTTTGGGCTTCTTGGGATTAAACTGCGTGGACTCGAGCGTGAAGGCAATCGATTTCTTCTCGCGGTCGACTTTGACATCTCGAACGGTGTTGGCCCCGGTGGCGTTCTCGACCAGGTTGCGGGCAATCATCTCCGGCGCGGGTGGCTTGCGTCGGTCCTCCTCCGCCCGGCGATACCGGACGTCCCACGCAAACATGCCCGCGGTGACCACGAGCGCCACCACGATGTAGATGACGATCGGCAGCACGTTGATCCCGGTCTTACGGGTCACACCCTTGGGACGCGTGCTGGCCACCAATGCCACCTCCACGGGGAATCGAAAGGGTATTCCACTCCACGTAGGGACTCCCTGCCGGGTGCGGCGCGCCGCAGTTGGCGACCGTTCGAGGGCGACCGCTCGAGAGCGGGTCAGCGGGTGAACGTGATGGCCGTGCTGGTGGTCAGCGTGCCCCGGTACAGGAACGCGATCTGCCGCCGCGCCGCCTCCATGTCAAACGGGGCCAGGGCCGAGATGGCGTCGACGGGGACGACCACACGGTACCCTCGGAGCGCGGCGCTCCCCGCGGTGTGCAGCACGCAGATGTTGGCGACCGTTCCACACACAATCACATGTTGAACCTGAGCCAGCCGAAGTTCGTGATCGAGAGACGTCCCGAAGAAACCATCATATCGCAGCTTTCTGATGATCCGGTCGCCCGGCGCCGGTGTCAGCGCGTCAACGATCTGCCACCCCCAGGTGCCTTCGAGCACGTGCTCGCCCCAGATGGGGAATTCCGGATCGCCGGGGCCGTGGGTGTCCTGCGTGAAGAACACCCGCGCCCCCGCGCTGTGGACCTGTGCCAGGAGTCGCTGGATGACCGGCACCGTCGCCGCCGCGTCGGCCACCACCAGGGTTCCCCCCGGCGTCACAAAATCGTTCTGCATGTCCACGACGATCAGCGCGGCGGCGTGCGCCGGCAGGCTCACGGCCTGCTCGATCGCATACTCCGGGATCTCGACGGTTCTCGCCATACGAAATGGATTCGCGCCAGGGACTGGAGGCCCCTGGCGCGAGGAGTGCAACAGGAACGGCGGCGCCGTCTACCCAGAGGCCTCCGGCTTGGCCCGCAGCGGCGGCACCGCGGTCTCTGGACGGACGCGCGGTTCGCCGTCGACCGCCGGCTCGACCTGCCCCAACGGCGGGGCTTGCGGCTCGGGCAAGAGCGGCTCGCCGCGATAGAGCTTCTCGATTTGCTCGGCCTCCAGGCTCTCACGCTCGAGCAGCGCTTTCGCGGTGCGCTCCAGCGCGTCGCGATTCGAGAGAATCCCCCGGCGGGCCTGCTCGTAGCACTCGTCGATGATCCGGCGAATCTCCTTGTCGATCTCGTAGGCAATCTCTTCGCTATAGTTGCGGGTTTCGACCAGATCGCGTCCCAAAAAGACGGGGCCGTGCCGCCTGCCCAGCGAGAGCGGCCCCAGTTTGTCGCTCATACCGAACTCGGTCACCATCTTCCGGGCCAGTTCGGTCGACTGTTCGAAGTCGTTCTGAGCGCCCGTGGTGACTTCGCCAAAGACGATCTCTTCGGCCACGCGCCCACCAAGCCCGACGGCGATCCTGGCCATGATCTCTTGCCGCGTGTACGTGTACTTGTCATCGGCCGGCGCGTACATGACGTAGCCCAGCGCCATCCCGCGCGGCAGGATCGTCACCTTGTGCGGTGGGTCGGCTCCCGGCAAGACCTTCGCGAGCAGCGCGTGACCCGCCTCGTGATACGCCGTCAGCGTGCGCTCCTTGGGCGTCAGGATCTTGCTGCGGCGCTGCGGCCCGGCGATGACCCGGTCGATCGCCTCGTCGAACTCCGGACCGGTGATCTTCTTCTTGTTCCGGCGCGCGGCGAGCAGCGCGGCCTCGTTGACCGTGTTGGCCAGATCGGCGCCGGAGAATCCGGGCGTGCGCTTGGCGATCGCGTCGAGGTTGACGTCCTCACCGACCGGCTTGCCGCGCGCGTGTACTTCGAGGATCGCCCGCCGCCCCTTCGTATCGGGGTTGTCGACGACGATCCGGCGGTCAAACCGTCCCGGCCGCAGCAACGCGGGGTCCAGGATGTCCGGCCGGTTCGTCGCGGCGATCACGATGATGCCGTTGTTCGGATCGAACCCATCCATCTCCACGAGCAGCTGGTTGAGGGTCTGCTCGCGCTCGTCGTGGCCGCCACCGAGTCCGGCGCCGCGCTGTCGGCCGACCGCGTCGATCTCATCGATGAACACCAGACACGGCGCGCTCTTCTTCGCCTGATCGAACAGGTCGCGCACGCGCGACGCCCCGACGCCCACGAACATCTCGACAAACTCCGATCCCGAGATCGAGAAGAACGGCACAGCCGCCTCGCCGGCGATGGCTTTGGCCAGCAGCGTCTTCCCGCACCCCGGCGGGCCGACAAGCAGCACGCCTCGCGGAATCTTCGCGCCGAGCGCCTGAAACTTCTTCGGGTACTTCAGAAACTCGATAACTTCCTGGAGTTCCTCCTTGGGCTCATCCACGCCCGCCACGTCGGCAAACGTCACCTTTGGCTTGTTGTCAGTATGCAGCCGTGCGCGACTCTTGCCAAAGGACATCGCCTGGTTGCTGCCGGACTGCGCCTGGCGCAGCATCAACATCCACAAACCGACGAGCAGCAAGATGGGAAGCAGCGTCGACAAGAGACTGGGCCACAGGCTCGACCGCGACCGCGCCTCGACACTGATGCGGACGCCCTTCGATTTCAGCAATTCAATGTAGGACGTATCGCCCTGCGGAATATAGACCGTGAATTGCTGGCCGTCTTTGAGATGACCGATCACCACGCCGTCTCCGATCTCGACGCTGGTCACCTGTCCGGCCTGCACCTGCTCGATGAACGTGCTATACGCGAACTCCGCGCGCGGCGTCCGGCGCCACAACTGGAAGGCGACGGGGAATGCCACGAGCAGGATCACGGCCCACACGATGAGGTTGCGTACGTATTTGTTCGCCACTGACAGACGATCCTCTCCGGCGCGATCACACGTAGGCGCCATGCGCCCGGCGCCCGATCGCGCCCCGATTATATCATCCGGCTGGATGCGCGAGCGATGGCCACCCCGGTGGACGTCCCATGCGCGCGAAGACCGGGCAGATCCGCGCGCTCTCCGGGCCGGTGTCGTTCGGCCATCAAACGAATCCGTTCAATATGGACGAAGGCCAGGTCTCGAATGTTCCCGCCGGCGGCCTGCAGCGCACGGTGTGCAACTCTGCGCTGCAGCGCCGGCGCAAGGGCGCGAAACCCGGCCGCATCGATCACCACGCCGGCTCCCGACCGTCTGACGACGTTCGCTTCCGCGTCCGCCGCCAGGCCATCGAGCAGCGCCGCATCGGCGGCGGCCTGTTGGGCCAGCCGTCGCAGCGCAGCCTTCACACCAGCATTATACCCCGTCAGGTGTGGGAGCAAGTCCTGCCTGATGCGGTTGCGCAGCATGCGCCGGGCGCGATTGGTCGGATCGGTTCGCCAGCGCAAGCGTTCGGCGGTGAGATAGGCCACGATCTCTTCGTGCCAGACATCCAGCAACGGTCGGATCACCAACAACCCCTCGTGCCGTCGCACCGGGGGCATCCCGGCCAGACCGTCGGCGCTCGCCCCCCGCACGAGCCACAACAGCACCGTCTCAACCTGGTCATCGGCGGTATGCCCCGTCGCAATATGGGTGGCGCCGATCCGCCGGGCCACCTGCGCGAGCGCCGCGTAGCGCCGCGCCCGTGCCGCCTCCTCGAGGGTGAGCCGCCGCCGTCCCGCAAACCCGCGGACGTCGACGCGGCGCACCGTCAGGGGCAGGCCCCACCCCTTTGCAATCGACCGGACGAAGCGCGCGTGCGCCGCCGCGGATCGGTGCAGACCGTGGTCGATGTGCACCACGTGGAGGCGCAGCCGCAACTCTGGCTGCAACCGACGCAACACGTGGAGCAGCGCGATCGAGTCGGGTCCGCCCGAGGTCGCGACGACGACGGTCTCGTCGCCGCCGAGCATCCGCTCGCGCGCCATAGTCTCGCGCACCCTGGGGAGCACTTGCGATGGTGGAAGACGCGCCGGCATGAAGATTGGTGGCGGCGGGCAGACTCGAACTGCCGACTCCGCGGGTATGAGCCGCGTGCTCTGACCAACTGAGCTACGCCGCCACGACTGTCCCATTATAGCGCGGGGCCCGATGGCCGTCCACGGATGCGTGCCGACGGGTACTATCTTAGAATGGGTGACAACGTGACGCGTCGGTTCGCCATCATCTGGCTGGTCATCCTCGCGGGGCTCGCGACCGGGTGTGGATCGCTCGGCGGCATGGCGGGCCCTTCCGCCGGAGTGCCGGAGAACGCGCCGCCCCTGGTCACGACCGTCAGTCCGCCCGCGGACGCGGCGGCGCCGGCTGACAGCCCCATCACCGTCACGTTCAGCAAACCGATGAGCCCTGCAACCCTGGAGATCAGCGCGGAGCCCGCCGTGGTCTTCAAACCGCCCGCATGGTCGGAGGACGGGCGCACCGCGAGCGTGCGCGCCGATCCTCCGCTCACCGCGGGCATCCGGTACGCCGTCCGGGTCCGGGCCCGGGACCGGCTGGGAAATGCGCTGGTCTCGGATTACGTCTGGAGCTTTTCCGCCACCGTGGCGTCCGGGGTCAGCGGGGAAGGCCATCTGCGCATCGCGGAGCGCGTCGAGATCGGCCTGGACGCGCGCGTGTTCACGCTGTATGCCGCGCTGCTGGCTGCCGGGTCCACCACCATCGGAGAGCCCGGCCCGGCGTACGCCGCGCTGAAGACCAAGATGGGCGGCCTTCCGGCGAGGGTCGTCGACCCGGTCCGCCGCTACTTTGCCGACCACCCCGCGCGGTTGGAACAGCACGTCGCCGCCGCGCTCGCGCTTTCACCGCCTCCAGAGTTCCGCGAGACCGGCGGGACCCTGGGGCTGGGACCACTCCTCTCCCGCTTCTACGCCGACGCCAACGTGGCCGACGTGTGGAAGAGCGACGAGAAGGCCAACGCGGCCGCATTGGAGGCGTATCGTCGGGGTGCGCCCGCCGTGCTTGGCCGCGCGGCCGATTTCATGAGAGTCACCGCCGTCCCTGGCGGGCGGATCACGATCATCCCCATGTCGGGCGCGGGCCAAGGACAGGGGGTGTTAGTCCGTCAGGGCGACCGTCTCGTTGTCGTCGTTGCGGCGGGCGAGAGCGTCGATCGGCTCGGGCTGCTGCGTCCGTTCGTGCGGCTGCTGTTGGAACCGGTGCGGGGGAAAGCGCTGGATCACCTGCAACGGACGGAGCCGATCTTCGCCCAGACCCGCGAGGTGGCCGCCCGCTTTGGCTACCGGACGTGGCACGACGTCGTGATCGAGAGTCTGGCGGACGCCACCGCGGTCCGCCTGGTCCTCTCGGGCGATGACGCCACCGCGGCCCTGCGCGCCTCGTACGCCCGCGGGCTGGTCCTCGTGGATCACTTTACCGAGCAGATGGCCGACTACGAGCGCGGCACGGTCCCGCTCGCCGACGCGTACTCCGGCCTGCTGGCCGCGGTCAAGGTCGAGGCGGAACTGAAACGCTGGGCCGAGCGGAAGCCGAACTAATCGCGTGCCTGGGACGACGCTACAGGGCGCACCCGGCTAGAAACAGGGCGCGGTGCCTCCGGGGACCGCGAACACCGTCGAGGCCGCGGTTCGAGTCTGCACCGTGACGTTGACTCCCGAGGTCGTCATCCCGGTAAAGATGGCAACCCCGTTGACCTGACCGTAGGCATCGCCGGATGTCACCGTGCCGCTGTTGTCAAAGTCCTGCCAGAGGAATACGCTGCGAGTCCCGGACTGCGCGTTGGTAATTGTAAAGGCCCCGCTGCTCGAGACGATCCGCATCTCG
The DNA here is from genome assembly GCA_041497675.1 of bacterium. Lineage (GTDB taxonomy): Bacteria > Sysuimicrobiota > Sysuimicrobiia > Sysuimicrobiales > Humicultoraceae > JBGPNN01. Next base: position 9,315 of record JBGQGY010000016.1, read on the forward strand.
CCCTCGCGTGTGATAGTACTCCCGCTGAGAGTCCCGGCGAAGGCGCACAGCCGGCTCGCGTTTGGCGCCACGCCAACGGCCGCCGCCGCGTTGATCACGCCGGCTCCGAGCTGCGTATTGGGACAGGTGAATCCCGACGGGCAGGCGGCAGTCGACCGGAGGACCGATTGGATCGTGGCGGGGCTGGCGATCCCGCGGGACAGCATCAGGGCGGCGACCCCGGCGGCGTGGGGCGTGGCCATGGACGTGCCGGTAAATCCCGCATAGACGAATCCGGCCGCCGGGCTCCACGACGTGCTCCAGACACCAAATGAGCCGGCCCCGCCGGGGGCCGCAATGCCGCGCGCGGTCAACTCGGCGCCGCACGCGGAGTACGAGGCCGGCGTGACCGGGCTGGTGTTCCCCGTGGCCGCCACCGGGATCACGTTGGCGTTGCGCGCGGGATACTCGACCGCCCCGCACGAGTTGTTCCCCGCCGCAGCAAAGATCACGACGCCCCGGGTATTGCGCGCATAGTCAATGGCGGTATCCATCGTCGTGCTGCCGGCCGTACCTCCCAGGCTCATGTTGATCACCCTGGCGCCGTGATCGGCCGCGTAGGTGATGCCATCCGCAACGTCGGACAGAAACCCCACCCCGCACTGCACCGAGGGGATGTCCTCACCGAGCACGCGAATCGCCATGATCTTCGTGCCCGCGGCGCCGCCCCAGTTGACGCCGGCCACACCGGTCGAGTTGTTCGTCATCGCGGCGACCGTCCCGGCCACGTGCGTGCCGTGGCTCAGCTGCGAGACCGCGACGGTCGGGCAGCCCGGATCCCGATAGTTGGCATCATCCGCCCCATTGAAGAAGTTGTGACTGTTGGTCCCGGCCGTGATGCCGACAAGGTCTGGGTGGTCGTCGCGGATCCCCGTATCAAGCACGGCGACAATGATGGCGGCCGACCCGGTCGTCACGTCCCAGGCACTGGGAAGGTTGACCTGATTGTAGTGCCACGCCTGGCTCGTCGAAAAGAGCGGGTCGTTGGGCGTGGCGCTCGCATACGCGTACGCATCCTGTTCAACGTACTCGACGAGCGCCGAGCCGCGGTACGCGGCCATCACCGCCGCCGCCGATGCCCCGGGTGCCAGCCTCACGACGTGTACGTCGAGGTGGCGCATGACCCGGATCATCGAGGCGCCGGCCTGATCGTGGACGCTACTGGCAGAGACCGTGGGGGTGCCGGCCCGGAACTTCACCATCAACTGATTGGGGACGTAGACTGGGCGCGCGACCGCCCGCCGTACCGGCTCCACGGGACCGATCGGGGCACGCGCCTGCGCGGCCGTGGCTGCTGCGACGGCCGACCCGGTGACCGTGCCCGTGCCGCCCGGCGCAGGGGTCGCGGTCGGGCCAGGCATCGAGATGACGCCACCGCTCCCGCCGCCGCAGGCGGCGACGAACAGGGTGAGACAGATCAGAAGGGTGATTCGACGGGTCATGATTGAGGGGTACCCCCGAGGGACCATGTCTACGGTGTGCTGATCTGAATCTCCCCACCAAGAATGTCGAAGTTCGGATCGGAGCAATCCCCGCGGGGATCGCGGACCGTCTTGAAGAGTTCGCGGCGTGTCTCCATGAGCACAAAACCCAGGCGATCATTGGCCCCGGGCCCCAGGGCGTCGAGGGCCCGATTCTGCTCGTCGACGGTCACGAGGTTGATCTTGAGGCGGCCCGACGAGAGAGGGCCGATTCCCAGATCAGCCAGCGGCACCGTGATGCGCAGCGTTTGGCGGTCGGGCAACACCTGGCCGTAGATGAATGGTGCCGGCGGCCTGACCGCGACGAATCCAAACGGCTGCGCGGCCGTCACCACCGGCACGGTTCCAAAGAAGAAACGTCCTTCCCGGTACACCACGTAGTGCGTCCAGTTGCTGCTGTCGGGTTGGGGCCCGGCCAAGAGGGAGTCGCTGACAGTGAACGCGATGTAGTAGGCCCCTCCCTTGTCCTGGACGGCGCCTGCCAGGCGCAGGGTGACCATGAGTTGCCGACCCGTTTGCGCGGAGGCCGGCACGACAAGCATGGCGACCGCGAGGATGCACACCAGCGGTTTCATAAAGATGCTCCTCATGTCGACTTTGCCCGCAACACCCGCCGGCCAGTCACGGGCCCGTGCCCAACCATGGCTGCGTGAATAATACCTGCCCTTGCGATCCAATCCCTACCTGGCCCCGCGCCCACGGGAGGGCGGTCAGCCAGGTCTCAAACCACAGTTCCTGCGTCAGCCCCCGGTAGGTGACGGCGGTCACCAGACAGTCGGCCCAGGTTCGCGCGACGGTCAGCCGGTCGTGAAAGATCCGGCCGGTGATCCCATCGTAGAATCCGTAGTACGCGATCTGCCAGTGCGGATCCAACGTGATATCGAGGAAGAGCTCCCCGCGCGAAAGCGCGCCGAGGGCCGCGTCGTATTGGAGCGCAGCCGCAATGGCCCACTTCTCGCGTGGCACCCACTGCGCGCGCACCACCGCCGGCAGCCATGCTCCCGTGATATTGTCGAAGGCGGTCTGCGCCGTCACCAGCACGTTGGGGCGGCGGTAGGTGAGCGTGACGTCCGCCTGCCCCAGCTGGCCGACAAGCAGGTCAAAGGTGAACGGCGTCCTCCCCGCCTGATTCTGCAACGTATAGCCGACCTGTCCCGTGAGCGAGGCATTGAACATCCGCGTGAAGTCGACGCGACCCGACACGAACCCTCGCACGTCGCCGGTCGTGTAATGCGACCCGCGCACGGTGGCACGCACGATCAGGACGTCGCGGTCGGACTCGACCAGGGGGCCGCTCACGGTGGCGGACACGTCGGTGCGCACCGCCTCCACCGAGCCGACCAGGGGAATCTCCCTGAACCGCCCCATGCCCCCCTGGAGCTGGTACACCAGCCGCGTGCCGCCAAGGAGTATCGGATCGCTCGCCACCGTGACCTCGGGGAGCCGCTCGGTCACGAAACGGGAGTCCGCCGTGAAGGCGCTCCCGTCGAGGTCGAGGCGACCCTCCGCGACCAAGGAGGCCACGTACCCGGCGCCGCGGTATCTGAACGTCAATCTGGGAAACATCTCATCATCAGTGCCCAGAAACGATGTCGTGCGAGAGACGTCTCCCACCAGTTCTGCCGAGAGCCGATCGCTGAATTGCTGCGTGTGGATCACGCGTGCCGTATACGCGGCCGTGGTGAACCCCAGAAAGTTGAAGTTGGCGTAGGTCTGGTAGATCGCCGTCGATGACCGGGACGTGCGCCACGACGTATCGAGCGCGCCGAAGACATCCGCTGAGGGTGCCAGCGGCGAGCTGCGCGTGACCGCGTCGGCGTATAGACGGGCGGTCACGTCGCCGAACCGCTGCTGGTGATTGATCACCACCCGCTGATCGGTCCCCCCGATCTGCTTGTTCTGCAACAGGTAGAGGAAGACGACGCCGGCTGTCGCTCCGAACCGGTATGAGTGTTCGATGCCGTACCCGGTGCCCAGCCGTTCCATCAGATCGAGCCGGAATGTGCCGTAGTGATTCTCGCTGAGCGCGTAGGCGTAGAACGTTTTGAGGAAATACCCTTCGAGTTCGGAAAACCCCACGACCGGCAGCAGACGGGTCGCCCGCTGCTCGCGCAGGTGGATGACGAAGTACGGCCAGGTGACGGTGCGCTTCCCGCCGATCCAGACGGTGACGCTGCGGCCAACAATCTTGTCGTTGGGGTACACGGTGAATTCTTTGGCGGTCAGGAAGGCGACCGGGTTCGGACCTTCGCAGGTGGTGCAGAACGCCTGGCGCGCGATCGTCACCTTGCCCAGCGTGCCCTCGATCGTCTCTGCGCGCAGCGAGACGGTCCCCAAAATGAAGGGCCCGGCGTAGTCGACGGCGGTCTGCGTCAGCCGCCCGCGCCGCGTCGTCAAGTTGTAGTCGAGGGTCTCACCGCGCACCCGGTACCGGCCGACCTCGATGCGGACGTGTCCTTCGGCGCGCACGTCGTTCGTGCCCAGATCGGCGTCAAGACGATCGGCGAAAATCGTCACGTCTTGATAGATGACGACGACGTCGCCGGACGCCGTGAGGACCTTCGTGTTGCGGTCATACCGAAACGTCTTTGCGCGGAGCGTGACCGGGATCTCTTCCTGGGCATCGGCGAGACGTGCCGTGCCCCCGATTCCGAGCGCGATGACTAGCACCCCGGCCAGCAGCGCGCGGGGACGAGGGCGTGGCAGACCCCTCACGGTCTTCGTGTCGGTGTCGGGCTCGTGCGGATGACGAAGTCGGTCTGGACGTTCCCCTCGGCCTCGAAGGTCTCGTCGACAAGGGAGATCACCACACGGTCGGCCTGCAACCGGCGGCCGTCGCTCTCCTGCATACGGACGCTGCCTGTCACGACCAACAGACGCGTGGCCTCGGTGTACGTGGCACGGTCGCCGGTCGCCCACCGGTCCTTTTGCGTCACCTTGACCGATCCCTCGGCCGCCAGGTCTCGCTCCTTCAACGTCATCGTCAAGCGGTTGCAGGTCAGCCGGGTGGTCGATCGTAGGGCCTGCTGTTCCTGCGGATCGCGGGGCGGTGTGGCCAGCCCCTCACGAACCAGCCATTCGCCGCTGAGTTGCTCGACGATCACGTTGCCGGTGAGGATCAACCTATTCGACACCTCTGAGTAGAGCATGCGGTCGGCCCAGCCGGTCTTCTCCTGCTGGCGGACGACGACGTGTCCTTCGGCCTCGGCTTCATTGGTGTCCCACCGGAAGACGATGCGGGCGGCGGTGACCGTCGTCTCTTCTCTGGCCAGGGCGCGCGCCACACGATCCGACCCCGCCGGAGGCGGGCCGGGCGCACGCACGAGCGTCGCGTCGTCTCGAACGTCCGCCCGTTTGGTCGTCAGGTTCGCCAGCAGCCGCCTGCCCGCCACCGTGCTGCCCTCGCGGACCATCTTGACGCCCCCGTCGGCCGAGACGTCACCGGTGCGCGCCTGATACCGCAGGGAGGCCGCCGTGAGCGTGCCGCCTCCCTGCACGACCTCGACGCCGCCCGTCGCGGTCGTGACGTCCTCCCGAAGGTCGAAATGCATCTGCGGCGCTTTGATGGTGGCGTCCTTTTGCACGACCACCACCCCGCCGCTGGCATCGGCGACCTCGGTCCTGATCTCGTAGCGCACCGAGGCGGCGGTCAGCCGCATCTCCTTTTGCTGGATCGTCACGCGGCCGTCGGCCGTCGCGATCTGCGGACCCTGTTCGAGCCGCAGGGTATCGGCGCGCATCTGCAGATCGCCCATTACCAGCGACACATTACCTGTTGCAATGATGACCTGTTCTTTCGTCTCGTAGCGAATCCGGTCCGCACGCAGCCGTCCCTGCGTCTGTCCCTCCGCCGGCGGCTTGGCGGTGGGAGTCGTCGCCGCCCACCCGGGGGCCGCGAGTACGGCGATCGTGAGCCCGACGATGACACGTCTCATGGCAGGCGGCGGCCGTCGACCGGGAAACGCACCTCGACGCCGTCGAGAAGATCCAGGACCCCTGTCTCCTGCTTCCAGGACGCGCGCGGTGCGGTGATGACCTCGCCCCGCGAGGTGGTGATTTGGATCCCTCCCTCCACGCGCACGTCGGACGTCACCCGATCGAGCTCCACCCGATCCGCGGTCAGGACCAGCGCCGAACGACCGCCGACAAACACCCGCGCCCGGGGCGAGCCCGCAAACGTGGCCGTCCGCCCGTCCGCGCTGACCTCAACACGGTCGGCCGCGATCTCAGCCTGTTTCTGGCCGCGATGGCGAAGGGTGATCGCGGCGTGTCGCAGCCCTACCGACGGGGTCGCCGGCGACCTCTTGACCCGTCCCGGCTCCGGGACGAGGAGCAGCCAGCCCGCCGCCCCGGCCATGACCAGCGCCAGGACGATAAGCAGGACATGGCGTCTCACGACCCGGCCCCCTCGACCCGGACGCGCCGGACGGCCAGGGGCCTCACGCGCATCCACCCTTCTTCCCGGATGACCAGCAACACGCCCGCCGCCACGAACAGCAGGTTTGGCGCCCAGGCCGCAAGGGCGGGCGAGAGCACGCCGGTCGACCCCAGCGCGCGCGCCGTCGACATCACGGCATAGTAGACGAAGAGCAGGACGATCGTAAGGCCCACGCCCACCGCCTGCCCGCCTCTGGCCCCAATCAGGCTCAGCGGCGCGGCGATAAACGCGAAGATGACCGATGCCACCGGGATCGAAAACTTGCGGTGGTACTCGAGCGGGATTCGAGGCGAGAGCCCTCCACGGAACATCTCAGTCTGATTGCGCAACTCTCGTGCCGTCATCTCCTCAGGCGTCTTCTGCCCATCGAAGAACGCGGTTTCGGTCAACCCCACGTTCAGTTCCATGGCCTCGAAACCGGCCTCGAGGGTCGTGAAGCCATCTGCATCGACCTCGCGGGCCACGCCGTGCCGGAGGATCCACGTCTTGTCCGACCACGTCGCTTCACGCGCGGTAATCAGCCGGGGCAGCGTGCGGTTGGCCTCGTAGATCATGACGTTGCGCAGGACGCGCGCCCGGTCATCCACCGTGTGAATGTAGAGGAACCGGTTGCCGGGCCCGCGCAGGAACACCTGCTCACGGACTTCCGGAAAGGCTTCACCAAAGAGGGCGCGGCGAATCACCAGATTCGCATTGTGATTGGCCCAGGGCGCGACCACTTCGTTGGTCGTGAAGGTGCCGGCCGTCACGACGAGCCCAAAGACGACCACCGGCAGAAAGACCCGGCTCACCGCCGTCCCGGCCAGCCGCATCGCCTGGATTTCTCGATCGCGGGCAAGCCGGCCCATGCCGATCAACGTGCCGAAGAGCGTCGAGACAGGAAACGTGACTACCATGATCGCGGGCATCTTGTAGGCGAGCAGGCGTAGGACGGTATCGATCGTCACGCGGCCGAGCGCGATGTACTCAGCCAGCGTGTAGAGGATGTCGCCGATGAGAATAACCAGGAAGCCCCCCACGCCCAGGATGAAGGGGGGGATCAATTCTCGGGTGACGTACCGATCGGCGATCCGCATCGCCCGAGGTCAGCGCCCGATCGTGATCCGAACCGGTCCGACCTCGATCGACCGCGGCCCGCCGCGTTGGGCGCCAAAGAAGACGGCGGAGACATCGTAGGCCCCCGCCTCCACCTGGCGGCCCTGGAGATCACGCTGGTCCCAGGCGCCGTTGAACGTCAGGGTCTCACCGGGTGCCATCGTGGTGTCCCGGAGGGCCTGCACGAACGCCTTGTCATGGGACCATTGCCAGATCACCGCGCCGCGCTGGCGCACCACAAGGTCGTACTGCTGACCCGACGACGCGGACAGAGACAGCGGCCCCCCCCCGGCGTTGGTCACCCGCAGCTGCGCCGTCACCGTCTCGCCGGGATGATAGCTGGCTCTCCCGACGGCCAGCGACAGCCTCAAGGCTCCCACGCTGCGGTCGGCCGCCGCCCCTGCGGCTCCCAAAGCGACCGCCAGGATCAGCACGCCGGCGACGATCTCGTTCATAGATGTCCCCCCAGGCACGACGCCCGCTCTCGCCTACGCGGGAAGACGGCCGAAGGTTCCGATTGAAAGACGAAATCCCGCCCCATCCGGGCGGGATCGAGCGACGCCGCGCCGCTGCGGGCTCTACCGTCCGGTGGTTTGCGGCTCTTCATACCGGATCTTTCCGGTGGCAATCTCCTCCAGCGCGATCGTGACCGGATTGGTGGAATCGATATCCACCAGCGGCAGCATGCCCTCTTTGACCTGCCGGGCCCGCTTGGAGGCAATAATGACGAGGGCATACTTGTTATCGACCTGGGCCAGGAGTTCTTCAAGCGACGGTTTGATCATGTTCCAGCACCTCCACGATACACGCCCCGTATTGTACCAGGAGCCCCCGACCCGTCAACCTCCCGGACCGACTCCTCAGAGCGCCGCCGCGGCCGCGCCCTCTCGGCCGAGCAGTTGCAGGAGTTCGGCGGTATTGCTGGAGTGCGACATGGCGACCTCGAGGGAGATCGTCTGGCTCCTGACCAGTTCTCGGAGGGCCTGGTTGAGACTGTGCATGCCCTCCTTTGCCCCTGCCTGCATTGTTGAAAAGAGCTGGTGCGTCTTGCCCTCACGGATGAGGTTGCGGACCGCCGGTGTCCCCACCATGACTTCAACCGCCGCAACCCGCCCCGGCGGTGTCTTGAGGGGCAGCAGCGTTTGCGACAATACGCCCTCAAGCGCCACCGACAGCTGCATCCGCACCTGAGCCTGCTGGTGCGGAGGGAACACGTCGATGATCCGGTCGATCGTCTGCGGGGCGCTTGTGGTGTGCAGAGTGGCCAGCACCAGGTGGCCCGTCTCAGCGGCGGTGATCGCGGTCCCAATCGTCTCCAGGTCGCGCATCTCACCAATCAGGATGACGTCCGGGTCCTGGCGTAGCACGTGGCGCAGCGCATCCGTGAACGAGTGGGTATCCTGACCGACCTCACGCTGGGTGATGATGCATACGTCATCGGTGTGCAGGTACTCGATCGGGTCTTCAATCGTGACCACATGGCAAGAGCGTGTGTGGTTGATCACGTCGACAATCGCCGCCAGCGTCGTGGACTTGCCGCTCCCGGTTGGCCCCGTCACCAGGACCAGACCACGCGGCAGCATGGCCAGCCGGCGCACGATCTTGGGGAGCTTCAGCTTGTCCAGGTTCGGTGGGGCCGCCGGAATCGTGCGGATCGCCGCGCCGATGGCACCCCGCTGCTGGTAGATGTTGATGCGGTACCGTGAGACGTTGGGCAGACCATAGGCGCAATCGAGCTCGAGCTTCTTGCCAAAGGTCTGGATCTGCTCCGGCGTCAGGATCTCGGCAATCAACGACCGCACGTGCTCGTCCGACCACCGGTCCTCAGCGATGGGCACCAGGGTGCCGTCGATGCGCAGCATGGGTCGCGTGCCGGCCTTGATGTGCAGGTCCGAGGCACCGCGCTCCACGACCATGCGCAAGAGGTCATGCATCGTCATGCGGACACGCTCCGGTTTAGACACGTGGAATTCACGCGGGCGATATCGCTGAAATTATGCCCGTGGGCTGGGGGGACTAGACCTCTGCGGCGCGGGGCGACGACAACCACACACCGAGCAGCACGACGGTGCCGCCGATGATCTGCAGGAGTCCCAGCGGCTCGCCGAGCACGATGCGGGCGGTGATCAGCGCGACCACCGGAATGAGATTTCCCAGCGCCGAGGTGCGGACTCCGCCGACCACCCGGACGGATCGAGACCAGATCACGTAACTGAGCGCGACCGCAAACACCGACGAAAATACCACGGCCCCCCACGAGGCCGGGCGCACCGACGCCCAGGACATCCGCGCCAGTTCCGGCGCGCCGGCGAGCAAAAGAAACGGCAGGCCAAGGAACAGCGTCACGGTCGTGAGCCACAGCGGTGAGGCCCGTTCGAGCATCGGCCGGGAGAGTACCGTATAGGCGGCCCAGCAGGCCGTCGAGATGAGCACCAGCAGATCGCCGGTGAGTGTCGCCAGCCCCAACCCCAGCCCGCCTCGTCCCTCGATGAGCGCCAGCAGGCCGGCGAACGCCACGACCAGGCCCAGCCACATGCGCGCCGTCGGTCGTTCGAGCCCGAGGGCGACCGACAGCAGGCCAACGAAGATCGGTGAGATGGCCAGAATGAGCGCCGCGTTACCCGCTGTCGTACGCGCGAGCCCGGCGATGAAGAAGATCTGATAGGCCGCGTGCCCTAAGACGCCAAGCATGACGAGGGTCGGGAGATCCCGTTTCGAGATGGTCGGCCCGCCGACCGGTGCGGGGCGTTCCAGAAACCGCACCGCGATCACCAGCAGGATGGCGGCCGCGCCGTAGCGCACCGCCGCAAAGACAAAAGGAGGAAAATCCCGGAGGGCGGTTTTGATGACGGTGAAGTTAACGCCCCAGATGAGAATCAGCAGGAACATCGCGGCGTGGACCCGCCGGGATTCCGCGCGCCGCGGAGGCGCGGCCACTGGTCGAACCGTCACGCTACAACCAGCCCTTCAGTCGCTCCAGGTCGACGTTGGCCCCACTGAGCACCGCGACCGTCGGCCCGCTCCCCACGCGGACCCGGCCGGCCATCAGGGCCGCCACGGCGGCGGCTCCGGCCGGCTCGACGAGCAGTTTGGCGCGCTCCAGCACCAGCCGGATGGCGGCGACAATCTCCGCGTCGGACACTTCCACCACCTCGTCGACGAGCCGGCGCACGATGTCGAGCGTGCGGTCGCTGACGGCCGGCGCCCCCAGCCCATCGGCGATCGAGTCGATCCGTGCCAGCCGCACGGGGTGCCCGGCGGCGAGGGCGGCACGCATGGCATTGGACCCGGTGGGCTCGACCCCGACGATCCGCGTGCGCGGGTTCAGTTCACGCAGCGCCGTCGCGATGCCGCTGATCAACCCTCCGCCGCCGATCGGCACCACAACCAGCGCGGCGTCGGGCACATCTTCGTGGATTTCGAGTCCAACGGTCCCCTGTCCCGCGATGACATCCGGGTGATCAAATGGATGCACGGGAATGAGCCCCTGCTCGACTTGGAGCCGCTCGAACAGGGCCCAGGCTTCGGCGACCTCACCGTGGAGGACCACCTCGGCGCCGTAGGCGCGGCACGCCGCCACTTTGCTCTGCACCGCGCTCGCCGGCATGACGACCACACACCGGATCTGTTCCGGGGCGGCGGCGTAGGCCACCGCCTGCGCATGATTGCCGGCGGAGATCGTGACAATGCCCCTGGTACGCGCGTCCGGCCCGAGCCGCCTGATCGCATTGGTCGCGCCCCTGGGCTTGAACGACCCGGTCTTCTGGAGGCTCTCGGCCTTGAGAAAAACCGGCCCGCCCACCAGGCGGGCGAGTGTCTGCGAGGTGAGCATCGGCGTGCGGTGCACGCGGTCGGCAATGCGCGCGCGTGCATCGCGAATATCGGCCAGCGTCACGGGGCGATCAGTCTCGGCCATGAAGGGTCAGAACCACGCCGCGAGACGCGTGGCCTCGAACCGACGCTTCTCTTCAAGTGTCTCGGGACTGGGACTCGCGACCTCAATGGTCGGCTGGGGCTCGGTGAAGAAGTGCCCTCGCACTGCCGTAGCCTTACCTTCACCCACTTCGAAAAAGCAATAACCGTAACCGTCGAAGCCAGCCGCCTCACCCGACCCCGCGAACCGGCCGGCGATCACGTCGGCGGCGATCCGGCCCTGCGCCTCAGCGAACATACCCGCCTTCGGGAGCATCATCCCGTTGGCCAAGGGCATCTCCGTCACGTCACCGACGGCAAACACGTTGGTTGCGTCTTCGACCTCGCAGGTATCGTTGCGCGGGCGGATCCACTCTGGGCGGGCCAGACCACTCGCCTTCACCACCGCTGGCGCGCGGTGTGGCGCCACCCCGATGAACACGTCGTACCTTCGACGCTCGGTCTCAAACACAACTTCTGACCCCTCGATGGCAACGACCTTCCGGCCGGGGAAGAAGCGGATCCCCCGCGCGGCCATCCGGGTTTCAACTTCCGCGCAGGCGACCGGCCCCGCGACTGGTAGCGATGACGGCTGCGGCGTGAACACTTCCAGTTCGACACGGTCACGCACGCCACGCCGCCGCAACGCCTCATCGATGAGGAAGGCGGCTTCGTACGGTGCCGGGGGGCATTTGTAGGGCGCGCCCAGAATGCCGATCCCGAGGCGCCCGCGATCGATGCGGGCGACGCGCGCGGCGATCGCCTCGGCCTGCTCGGGATCGTACAGGCTCGACCCGGTGGGGTCGAAGCCCGGCACCAGATCCGGACGGAGTTCGGCGCCCAGCGCGATGATCAGCGCATCGTAGCCGACGGCACCGGTCGTGATCGTCACGGTCTTGCCGGCCACGTCGATGCCGCGTACCTCGTCGCGGACGTAGCGGATGCCTTTGCGCGCCAGGTGTTCGAGGGACCGCGTCCCTGAGGCCCGGTCGGCCAGACCGACGAGCACAGGGATGATCCTCAAACCCATCATGAACGTCCCGCGGCGATCGATGAGCGTGACGTCCACGTCGTCGCGGAGGCGTTCCTTCAGCCGGTGTGCGGCGGCCACTCCGCCGAACCCGCCGCCGAGAATCACACATCGCGTCGTTGCCATCGTTACCCTATTTCTGTCCACATGCGGCCGCGTCCTGTCCGATAGGTCCCAGTCTGGTGTTCGGCCGCGAGCCCACGTAACGGGGCATACGTGTAGATGGACCTATGTGGAGGACCCTGCTGATCGTGGCCACCGCGTTCGCGTCCGGCGGATGCCTGATGATCGCGCCGAGACCCGATCTGCCGCCAAACCGGTTCGTCGAACGCGCCATCGTGATCTCAGTCGAGGGCACACCGGGTCTCGCGTTCGAAGGATCCTACGGCACCCCGTCGGGCACGATCTCCGCCCGCGGGACGGTCCCCGCGCAGTACACGGTGAAGACGTCGGTCGCGGTCATTGCGGCGTTCACCAAGAGCACCGAGGACGGCGAACTCGTCGTCAGACTCCTTGTGGACGGCAAAGAGCGTCAGACGCGGAGTACGACGGGGCCTTTTGGCACCGTCATCGTCGAGCAGCGGTTCTGAGCGATTCCCTGAACGCCCGCTCGATCTTCCTGAAAGCGTCTGCCCACGTCCGGCGGTGCGTAAACACGTGGGTCTCGTCCGGATAGTAGTGGGTCTCGAAGCGCCGCCCGTGCTTCACACAGTCCCGCACGATCTGATCGAGCTGCTCGAACGACACCGACTCATCACCCGTGCCGTGCAGGTTGACCAATGGGGCGGCCATCTGATGCACCCAGTGCCGGGGCGATGCGCGGCGCCAGACATCCGGGGCCTCCTCCTCCGATCCACCCAGACGCGTCTTAAAGTACCCGGCGGCCGGCCACAGCACCCGCTTGGCCCACTGGGCCCAGAGCGATCGATCCCACACGCCCGCGATGTTGACGCCCAGCGCGAAGACGTCCGGATGTTTCGCAAGCGATCCGAGCGTGAGATGCCCGCCGTAGCTGATGCCCCACACCCCGACGCGGTCGGGATCCACATAAGGGAGGTGTTTGAGGTAGCGCGCCGCGGCGACCACATCGGCCACGTCGTCGACGCCCATCCCGCAATAGTTCCCCTGCTCAAACCCGACGCCGTATCCGGTTCCACCCCGATAGTTGGGCGCGAGGGTCACGTACCCGCGGTGCGCCAGGTAGAGGGTGAATGCGTGGAAGATGGATGTGCCATAGGTGGGATGCCATCCGTCTCTCACCTGTGACATCGGACCGCCATGCACCCACACCAGCGCCGGGTATCGCTTGCCGGGTTCGCGCTCCGGCGGCGCATAGAGATACCCGTGGATCGTCCAATCGCGCGCCGATGGAAAGGTCACGTGCACCGGAGCGACCATCTTCTCGCGCGTCCATGACGCCGGGAGCGAGCGGGTGAGCCGCCGCGGGTGCTCGCCGCCCGAGCCCATGAGCCACAGATCGGTCGACTCGATGGGTCCGCAAAACGAGTAGATGATCTGATCGCCGTCCGGCGACCAGATCCCCTGTGTCGCGTTCCCAGCCTCGAAGGTCAATTGCCGCAGCGCGCCTCCGGGTACGTCGAGCGTCCACAACTGGCGATGCCCCAGGTCGGTGCGGCTCGACGAAAACAGGATCTGCCGGCCGTCGGGCGACCACTGCGGTGGATCGTCGGCGTGACCGATGTCCTCACACGCGCCGTCGGTGAGCTGGCGCATCCAGCCGGTAGCCAGGTCGAACGCAAACAGATGATCCCAGCCGGTGTGGCGGAGCACGAAGAGCAGCATCGTTCGATCCGGGGAGAGTTGCGGCTCGACCGGAAAGATGAGCCCCTTCGCATCGTGTTCGACGTGCAGCAGCCTCGGTCCGGCCCCGGCGCCCGGGGTGACCAGATAGTGTTCACGCCTCCGGGCGCCCTCGAGCGTGACCACGTAATACAGCCGGCGCGCGTCCAGCCAGAGCACGTGCCCGGCAGGATCACCGACGCCCGCCTGCCAGACGAGACGGCCGTCAGCCACCGACACGACGGCCAGCTCCCGCTGGGGAGTGCCGTCATCGCGCCGGAGCACGCAGGCCAGCGCTGCGCTGTCCGGCGACCACCGCAGCGCCGGGCGGCGGATCTCGCCGTCGAGACGCCCCGGCAGATCGATCGCGCGGGTGGCGCCGGTCTCCGGCCGCCACAGCCACAGGCGCCCATCGCGGGCAAACGCCAGCACGTTGCCGTCGGGCGACCACACCGGCGTGCTCTCCGGGGCCGACGGCGTTTCGCTCACGCAGATCGGCTGATCGGCCGCGCGCAGATCCCAGAGCACCCACAGATTCTTGTCACGGATGTACGCGACGGCGCCGCCGCGCGGATGCCAGTCAAACTCCGTGACGCGCCCCTCGCCGCCGGAGAGCCGCCGCACCTCGCCGGTCGCCATCTCGGCCAGCCACAACTGGTCGTGCCCGTACTCGTACCAGATGAAAGCCACGCGGCCGCCGGCCGGTGACCATCGATGGTGATCCGGGTGACGCAGATGCAGGACCTCGTCAAAGGTAACGGCGGGCACAGTTGCTGGACTTCTCTCCGCGCCCGCGGCCGCCCTTCACGGTGGCCGCGAGGGGTTCAGACGCCCTGGGCGAAGTTCCCACCGCCATGACCTTCAAACGACTGGGACACACCGGGCTGCGCGTGTCGGCCGTCGGCCTTGGCTGCGGCAACTTCGGCGGTATCGGCAGCGCCTCGGCGTTGTTTGGCAAGGGGGAATCCGAACAGGCCGCGTTCGCCGTGCTGGACGCGGCCTTGGAGATGGGGATCACCCTCTTCGACACCGCGAACGCGTACGGCGGCGGGCGAAGCGAAACCTATATCGGCAACTGGCTGAGCGCAAAAGGATCAAGTGTTCGCAACCAGGTGCTGGTGAGTACCAAGGTCCTCAATCCTGTTGGGCCCGATCCCAACGACCGGGGACTCTCCCGGCGTCACGTGATGCTGCAAATTGAGGCGAGCCTGCGGCGGTTGCAGACGGAGTATGTCGACATGTACTTGATCCACGGGCCGGATCCCGACACGCCGATCGACGAGACTCTGCGGGCCTTCGACGATATCGTCCGTGCCGGTAAGGCGCGTTATGTGGGCGCCTGCAATATGACGGCGTCGGAAACAGGGGAGGCGCATGCGATCGGCGACCGGCTTCGACTAACACGCTTCGGCTGGGTGCAGAACAATTATAGCCTGCTCGAACGCGACGACGAACGCGAGATGTTGCCCCTGTGTGCCAGCCTGGGGCTCGGGTACACACCCTTCAGCCCGCTGGCCGGCGGCTGGCTGACGGGCAAATACCGGACACACGGCGACTACCCCGCCGGTTCACGCATGACGCTCCGTCCCGAGCCATACGCCGGACTTGAGCACCCCGCCACGTTTGCCGCGCTGGACCGCCTGCGCGCGGAGGCCGCCCGCCGGGGCGTGAGCATGGCGGGACTGGCGCTTGCCTGGGTGATGTCTCACCCTGTCGTCACCGCTCCGATCATCGGGCCCCGCCGGCCCGACCACCTTGACCCCGTGCGAGAAGCCATGGACATCCGCCTCACCGGCGCGGAGCGCGAGCACCTCGCGACCTTCTTCGCGCAATGACTCGTGCTACGGGCGCGGCCGGACGCGCGGCAGGTGGGTGAAGCGTCGCGGCTCAGGCATCTCGCCGACCGGTACGTCGATCAGCGTTGGGCCGGTCCGCGCAAAGGCCGCGCGAAGGGCCGCGCCAAGTTCCGGCGGGCCACTGGCGCGGGCCGCCGGGATTCCGAAACTCTCCGCTAGTTTCACAAAATCGGGGTTGAGCAAATCCGTGGCGATCACCCGTCCGCCGTGCAAGACTTTCTGCATGCGTCGCACGTTGCCGTACGCGTTGTCGTTGAAGACGACGGCCACCACGCCCAGACGATGCTGCGCCGCCGTTGCGAGTTCCGCCGCCGTAAACATGAAGCCCCCATCACCCGAGATCGACAGCACGGCGCGGTCGGGATGAGCCACCTTCACACCGAGCGCGGTCGCATACCCGTAGCCCAATGTCCCCTGATAGCCGGGCGTGATAAGCGTTCGCGAACGGTACACTGGGTGGGCGTACCGCGCCACATAGGCGACCTGTGTCATTTCATCCACGATGATGCCATCGTCGGGTAACGCCGCGCGGATAGCACGCAGAAAATCGTACTGTGGTTGAAGCTCCGTAAACGCCTGATCGAACTCCGTCTTGAGCGCGAGCAACTCGGCTTCACGCGACCCGCGCACCCGGTTGTACGCCGGCACCGCATCGCGCAGCGCGGCCAGGGCGACGCGGGCATCGGCGACGATCCCAATGGCCGGGGCGTGGATGCGCTCGATCTCTTCCGGATCGATGTCGATGCGTATCAGCGTCAGCGCGTCATCGATGCCCCAAGCGGTCAGCGGCCTCTGCAGCCGCGTGCCCACCGCCAAGACGACATCCGCCTCCCCCCACAACCGGTGACCACCGGGGCCGTGCAGACCGAGATAGTGCCGGTCGCTGACCGCGCCTCGTCCGTGTGTGGCCGACACCACCGGCGCCTGGAGCATTTCCGCCACGGCGAGCAGTTCTGGCCCGGCATCATCGACGCCGCTCCCGACCATGATGAGCGGCCGCTCGGCCCGCCCGAGGAGCGCCGCGGCCCGTTCGATCGCAGCGGGATCAGGCGCGGGCGCGTGATAGATGCCCGGTGGGTCTTGCAGCGTCACATCCGCCTCGGCGGCCAGCACATCGGTGGGGATCTCGAGCGCCACCGGGCGGGGCCGTCCAGTATGTAAGTGGTGGAACGCTGCATTGACGAGCGCTGGCGCCTGCGTCGGATGCTCGATGCGGGCCGCCCACTTCGTCAGCCCCCGCAGGATGGCGAGCTGATCGGGGATTTCGTGCAGCATCCCCCAACCCCGCCCGATCTGATCGCTCGGAATCTGACCGCTGATGCACAACACGCGCGCGTTGGTCGAATACGCGGTCGCCAGCGCCGCGGTCGTGTTCAGCACGCCGGGGCCTGGGACGACGGCGTACGCGCCGACGCGGCCGGTCGACTTCGCGTACCCGTAGGCCATGTACGCCGCGCCCTGTTCGTGGCGGGTGTGGATCACGCGGATCGCGCCGTGGGCGTCGAAGAGCGCGTTGAACAACGCATCGTTCTGCACGCCCGGCAGCGCAAACAGCACGTCAACGCCGTGGCGGCGAAGCATCTCCACCAGGGCCTGGCCACCGGTCATCCGCGTCGTCACGGCGCGGCCGGCTATCGACTCACGTACCATCGCTCGATCTCCTTGCGCAGCGTCTCGGGATCGGGAAACGCCGCTTCCGTTGCTCGGATCCACTGCCGTACGTCGTCGCCGCTCGGCAACACGTCACGGCATGGGACATCAAAGGCGTACGCCGAGAAGGATGTCGTTGGCAGGATCTGATCCAGCGCCAGGACTTCCGCGTGGCGTCGGGCGAGGATGTGCAGGTAGACGCGCTGGTAGACCTGTGGGTCGTACGCTGTTGGACCAGGTGCGGCACCGGGCACCCCAAGCTCGTGTCCAACAGTTAATATCTGCCGCCACAAGTCGCGCAACACCTGAGGCGGGGCGTCTTCCCTCTCACGCTCATGGAGCGGCCGCTGCGCGCGGCGGTCGCGCTCGGCCTCGAGATGACGCCGCACGTCACGCGAGGGCACCGGGATGACGAACCGTGTCGAGCGCGCCGTCAAGACGGGTTCGACCGTGTCATCGGCGGGCCGCGCCAGCTCGACGAAGCGGTGTCCGACAAACGGCGTCTCGCCGATCAATAAGTGTTCAGAGCTGGGATGCTCCTGATCCCACCGGCCGACCGCCTGGCGCGCCCATCGTCCCGCGGCGACGCGGATCGTGCCATGCGTGACCCCATCGACCTGTGGATACCGGCCGCCGGCTTCGCTCCGCTCGAAGACCGGACGCGCGGTGTCCCACTGCACCAGGTGGATCGTTCGACCGCGGGCGTGGGCGAGGTGGGCCAGTTGGTGGATCAGCAGGCTCTTGCCGGTACCCGGCAGACCGGCGAAGAACACCAGCCGGCCCTCTTCCAACAGCCCCACAAGCGAACGGTAGAGGGGCGAGCCGGGATCAAGAATCATTCCAACCGGACTCCTGTCGCCTCCGCGGCCCGCCAGACTCGAAGCGTCTGCGCGAGCCCCTCGTCCAGCGATACGTATGCGAAGGGGCCAAAATCCGCCTGGAATCGCGTGTCGCTCAGGTCGCCCGCGATTGGCAGAGGGCTCTCCTCAAAAGTGATCAGACCCGCCGCGCCGGCAGCGGTTTCGATCGCCCGGGCCGCATCGGCGACCGGCGTCACGGTCCCGCGCAGGTTGTAGACGCGGGCGCCGTCCCCGGGTCTGAGCGCCGCGGCGATAAACGCCCGTGCCACGTCGGAAGCGTGCTGCAGCGCGATCGTCCCACCGAACCGAATCCGAAAGGCGTCGCCCCGGGCGGCGTGCGCGAGCGCGACGGTGATATCGGAGGTCACGCCGACATCGCGGCCGGGGCCGTAGACGGTGTGGGGCCGAACGCCCACGCTCCGAACGCCGTACTCGCGATGATAGACGGCGGCCATCTCCTCGTTCGCGCGTTTGAACGCGCCGTACAGCGTTTGAGGCCCGAGACCCTCGTCTTCACCAAGCGGACGCCCACGGTCGGGTCCGTACACGGCCACACTCGAGGCATAGACAACCGGAAATCCCCGCGCGCGCGCCTGTTCCAGCATCCGCATCGTCCCGCCCACGTTGACTTCCACGCAGCGCGCCGGGTTCGCCCGGCACAGCGGGATCTGCAGCGCGGCCAGGTGAATGACCGCGTCCACCCGCTCGCGCCTCAGCAGGTCGTCCAACGTCGCACCGTCGCAGATGTCCACCCGGAAGACGGGAAAGGCGCCCTCGACGCCGAGTAGCCGCAACCGGTGTGTCTCGGCGGAGAGATCGGCACCGATGGGCTGGTGCCCCTCTCGCAACAGGATGGACGCCACCCAGGCGCCGATGCAGCCGTGCACCCCGGTGATCAGGATCCTGGCCACGGGCTCCTCCTAAGGGTTGGCGCAAAAGAGAAGAGGGGAGAAGCGTAGCCTCTCCCCTCGACATTACCCCGGCAGCGATCTACTCTCCCACACCGTCGCCAGTGCAGTACCATCGACCCTGGAGGGCTTAACTGCCGTGTTCGGAATGGGAACGGGTGTAACCCCTCCGGCAGCGCCACCGGGAATTTGCCCCGCGAACAACGCGGGAATTTAGTCCAGACCGGATCTGAAGGTCGGACTACTGCACCAACATGGGCCTTCGATCAACGGCCCCCAGACCGGCCACACCTTGCGGCTCCATACAGGCTCTATAAAGCTACTCCCAGAGCAGGGCAAGCCCTCGTCCTATTAGGACCGCTAGGCTGAGCCTCACGGCCTTACACCTGCGGCCTATATACCTGGTGGTCTCCCAGGGGACTTACCCGGTTAACCCGGTGGGTGACCTAATCTTGGGGTGGGTTTCGCACTTAGATGCTTTCAGCGCTTATCCCGTCCAGACATAGCTACCCGGCACGTGCCCTTGGCAGGACAACCGGTACACCAGAGGTCTGTCCACTCCGGTCCTCTCGTACTAGGAGCAGCTCCCCTCAAGTCACCTGCGCCCACAGTGGATAGGGACCGAACTGTCTCACGACGTTCTGAACCCAGCTCACGTACCGCTTTAACGGGCGAACAGCCCGACCCTTGGGACCTACTACAGCCCCAGGATGCGATGAGCCGACATCGAGGTGCCAAACCTCCCCGTCGATGTGGACTCTTGGGGGAGATCAGCCTGTTATCCCCGGGGTAGCTTTTATCCGTTAAGCCACGCCGCTTCCACTTGCCGGCGTAGGATCACTAGGCCCGGCTTTCGCCTCTGCTCGGCTTGTAGGCCTCACAGTCAAGCCCCCTTATGCCCTTGCACTCGACGCACGGTTTCCAACCGTGCTGAGGGGACCTTTGGGCGCCTCCGTTACCATTTGGGAGGCGACCGCCCCAGTCAAACTGCCCACCTGCCACTGTCTCGTCACCGGATCACGATGCCGGTTAGGACTTAATTTCGCCAAGGGTGGTATTCCAAGGTTGGCTCCGCGGAAGCTAGCGCCCCCGCTTCTCCGCCTCCCACCTATCCTCTACATGGTGAAACCAAATCCAATGGCAAGATACAGTAAAGCTCCACGGGGTCTTTCCGTCCAGCTGCAGGTAGCCAGTGTCTTCACTGGCCTCACAACTTCGCCGAGTCCCTCGTCGAGACAGCGCCCAGATCGTTACGCCATTCGTGCAGGTCGGAACTTACCCGACAAGGAATTTCGCTACCTTAGGACTGTTATAGTTACAGCCGCCGTTCACCGGGGCTTCGGTTCTGAGCTTTGCAGGGCGAACCCCGCTAACCCATCCCCTTAACCTTCCGGCACTGGGCAGGCGTCAGCCCCTATACGTCGCCTTACGGCTTAGCAGAGACCTGTGTTTGTGTTAAACAGTCGCCTGGGCCGATTCACTGGGGCCTCCATGGGCTTCTAGTGAAAACCAGTCACCCTCAGAGGCGCCCCTTATCCCGAAGTTACGGGGTTATTTTGCCGAGTTCCTTGACGAGGGTTCTCTCGGGCGCCTTGGCACTCTGCGTGCCCAGCCACCTGTGTCGGTTTACGGTACGGGCGCGGAGCGCCCTGGCCACGGGGCTTTTCTTGGCAGCGTGGGCTGAGCCACTTCGCTCGCGGTTGCCCTTGAGCTCGCATTCGCGTCTCGACGTTGAATGAGGCACCGGATTTGCCTAGCGCCTCCGCCTACCCGCTTAGCCCGGGACGACCATCACCCGGTAGGCCTACCCTTCTGCGTCCCCCCTCTGGCTCGTAACGGACGCACCGCGGGGCCGGAATGTCGACCGGCTGTCCATCAGCTACGCCTTTCGGCCTCACCTTAGGTCCCGCCTAACCTTACGCGGACGAACCTTCCGTAAGAAACCTTGGCTTTACGGCGGACAGGATTCTCACCTGTCTTTTCGCTACTCATGCCGGCATTCGCACTTCCGCTTCGTCCAGCAGTCCTTACGGTCTGCCTTCAACCTAGCGCGGAACGCTCCCCTACCACCCTGCGCTGGGCGACACCATGCGCAAGATCCGCAGCTTCGGTGGATGGCTTGAGCCCCGTTGGATTTTCGGCGCAGCACCACTCGACCAGTGAGCTATTACGCACTCTTTGAAGGATGGCTGCTTCTGAGCCAACCTCCTGGCTGTCTTAGCGGTGCCACTTCCTTTCCCACTTAGCCATCACTCGGGGACCTTAGCTGGCGGTCTGGGCTGTTTCCCTTTCGACGACGAAGCTTATCCCCCGCCGTCTCACTCCCAACGACCACGAAACGGCATTCGGAGTTTGATTGGGTTCGGCACGGGTCCTCCCGCCCTAGCCCATTCAGTGCTCTACCACCGCCATGCTGCATCAGGGCTGCACCTCAATGCATTTCGGGGAGAACCAGCTATCTCCGGGTTCGATTGGCATTTCACCCCTACCCACAACTCATCCCATGGTTTTTCAACACCAGCGGGTTCGGGCCTCCGCGCGGGATTAGCCGCGTTTCACCCTGGTCATGGGTAGCTCACCCGGTTTCGGGTCTGCAACGTGCGACTGCCGCTTGCGCGGCTTCCCATCCGGGAACGGCGCCCTATTAAGACTCGGTTTCCCTACGCCTCCGGGATTCGATCCCTTAAGCTCGCCACACGCCGCAACTCGCCGGCTCATTCTTCAATAGGCATGCCGTCAGGCATTCCGGGTCCGAAGACCCAGTATAGCCCTTCGACTGTTTGTAGGCACACGGTTTCAGGTTCTATTTCACTCCCCTTCCGGGGTTCTTTTCACCTTTCCCTCACGGTACTCGTGCGCTGTCGGTCGCCAAGGGTGTTTAGCCTTGGGAGGTGGTCCTCCCGGTTTCCCACGGGGTTCCACGTGTCCCGTAGTACTCAGGAGCACCGCCGAGGAAGTCCCCACCCTTTCGCCTACGGGGCTTTCACCCGCTATGGCCGACCGTTCCAGGACCGTTCGGCTAGGATGGAGATTGTTCACTTCCCGGCCGGATTGCGGTCCGGCCCGGCGATGTCCTACAACCCCTCGAATGCAACGCCCGCAAGCTATCACACACTCGAGGTTTGGGCTCTTCCCCTTTCGCTCGCCACTACTCGGGGAATCTCGGTTGATTTCTCTTCCTCCGGGTACTGAGATGTTTCAGTTCTCCGGTTGGCCTTCTCGCACCTATGTATTCAGCACGAGATCGCGCAGCATGACCCGCGCGGGGTTGCCCCATTCGGAAACGGTCGGATCAAAGGTTGCTTTGCACCTCCCCGACCCTATCGCCGCCAGCAGCGTCCTTCATCGGCCCTTGGCGCCAAGGCATCCACCGTGTGCCCTTAGTAGCTTGTTCCCACTCTAGGAGCAGCTGTATAGAGCCTGGCAACACATCACCGTCCCGCCGATCGATCAGATCCGCGGGTCGAGATGTCTTCGTCCATCTTCAGTTGTCAAGGAACTCCCCGTCGTCACCTTCGCGACGGATCCCGCCGGGATCGCCGGCAGGAACATTGAGGAACATGTGTTGCAGGCCTGTGGACAGTTTCGAGATCAGGGCACAAAAAAGAGGGGATGAGCATTGTCCCCCTCCGGGAAGCTCATCGGGCCTGCGTATGCAGTTTACCCGGTGGAATCCTGCACCCAATCCCTCCTCACGTCCAAGCCAAGTTCTTATTATAGAAGGCGCCCAATCGTTGTCAACACCCGCTCCGGCGGCCCCCGTGTAGCGGTCCGCCCCCTACACGACCAGACAGGTCAGCGTGTCCGCCACCCCCGCGGTCCGCTGAATCCTTGTGATCACCGTATCGCCGAGGGACGCCATGTCCCCGGCTTCGGTCATGCAGATGATGTCGTAGGGACCCGTCACGACGTGCACCTCGCGGACCCCCTTGATCTTGCGGATCGCGATGGACGCCTTGCGGGCCTGGCCTGGAGCCGCCTTCAGCAGAACCACGGCAGAAACCACCGGACTTCACCTCCCTGTTGGGACGCAGCACGCGTAGACGCTAGGACGGTTTCCCGGACCGTTTGCTCAGCAGGAGATCCAGCCGGTCCACGGTCCGCGCGAGGATCGCAAACGCACGCTCCACCGGCTCCGACGTGGAAAGATCCACGCCGGCCGCCTGCAGCGCATCGAGAGGAAACTTGGATCCCCCGGCCTTCAGGAACGCCAGGTAGCTGTCGGCCGCGCCGGGCGTACCCGCCAGCACGCGCTCGGCCAGCGCGTGGGCCCCGGAGATACCGGTCGAATACTGAAACACGTAGAAGTTCATGTACAGGTGCGTGGGGAACTCGGCCCACATGATGCCGATACGGTCGTGATCCACTTCGACCTCGCCGCCATATCCTTCGGTGAGCAGTTGCGCCATCAGGTCGATTAGGCTTCCGGCGGTAAGAGCCTCACCCCGCTCGACGCGCTGGTGCGTCTCCAATTCGAATCTCGCCAGCGTCGGCATCACGAAGAAATAGCGATAGAAGTTGCTCATCGCCTCTTCGAGCACGGCCAATTGTAGATCGGGATCGGTGTTCGTCGCCACGAGGTGCGCGCGGACCATGGCCTGGTTGAAGTTCGACGCGACCTCGGCCAGAAAAATCGGATAGCGCGCATAGATGAACGGTTGCGTCTTCCACGAGTAATACGAGTGCATCGAGTGTCCCAGTTCATGGGCCAGCGTGCTCATGCTGAAAATATCGTCGGTATAACTCATGAGGATAAATGGGTTGGTCCCCTGTGATCCTGCTGAGAAGGCGCCCGAGCGCTTCCCCTTATTGGGATAGATGTCGACCCACCGCTGTTCCAGCACACCGCGACGCATGAGCGACACGTACTCGTCCCCCAAGGGTCGCATGCCCTGACAGATCCAGTCGACCGATTGCGCGAAGGGGACCGTTGGCTTGCTCGCTCCAAGCGGCGCGCTGCGATCGTAGGGGAACAGCCGATCGTAGCCGAGCGCGCGGCGCCTGACGCGCCAGTATCGGTGCCACGTTGGGAGGTTGCGGCGGAACACCTCGATGAGATTGTGAAATACGTCGACCGGGATGTGGTTTGGCAGCAACGCCGCCTCCAGCGCCGACCCATAGCGCTTGGCGCGGGCCATGAACACGTCTTGTTTGACGCCGGCGGCGATGCAGTTGGCCATCGCATTCTTGTTGGCCAGGTGCGCATCGGCGTAGCTTTCCCATGACGTCCTGCGGACTTCGCGATCGAGATCCGTCTGCAGCCTCGAGAGGTTGCCCTGCGCCACTTCCATCGGCTCCGCCGATCCCGTGGCGTGCGCGGGACCGAAGGTGAGATCGGCGTCCGCGAGGACGCCATGTGTCGCCGCCGCCGTACGGAACGGGTCGAGCACGTACCCTAACAGTTCCTCGACCTCGGCGGTGCGAACGTGCGGCTGTCGGCGTTCGAGCCGGTCGAAGTAGTGCGCGTACGGGGCGAGGCGCGCATTGTCGCGTGTCCACCGCCGCAGCGTCTCAAACCCGATGGCGACAATTTCTGGATCGGCGAACGCCGCGGCGGCGGTGGCCCTGGCCATCAGCCCCCGCGCCCGGTCGAACCTCGCCGCCGATTCTTGATCGGTCGTGTCGGCCGTGTGCCCCATATTGGCGTAGATCATGACGTGGCCGAGGGACCGGAAGGCCCGCTGGAAGGCCTCAAACCACTCGGTCAGGCGGGGCGGCCCGTCGGCGAGACTGACTTTGAAGCGCCCGAGTTCGGCCAGTTGGGTCTCGACCTCTTTGAAGGCTGCGTCCCAGGCCTGCGCGGACGGAAACACCGACGCCATGTCCCAGGTGTGCTCGATCGCGATGGCACTGCGAGGAAGCACGGCGCGCAGATCTGTCACGAAGCCGGCCCGCCGACCTTCTTGAGTCTCGAGAGGTACTGCTTGCGAAACTTCGCGACCTTGGGGGCGACGACCACCCGGCAGTACGTTTGGTCGGGGTTGTGCTCGAAGTAGCGCTGATGGTAGTCCTCAGCCGGATAGGACGCCTTGAAGGGCGTCACCTCCGTGACGATCGGGTTGCCCCACAGACGGGCCGCCGTGAGCTCGCGGATCAGCTCTTCGGCCGTGGCCTTCTGCTCAGGCGAGTGATAGAAGATGCCTGATCGGTATTGCGTCCCCATGTCGTTGCCCTGCCGGTTGAGCGTGGTCGGGTCGTGGATCGTGAATAAGACTTCGAGCATCTGTTTGAACGACACCACGCGCGGGTCGAAGGTAACCTGGACGACCTCGGCGTGGCCGGTCGTGCCGGTGCAGACCTGTTTATAGGAAGGATTGGGCAGGGCTCCTCCGGAGTACCCGGAGATGGCGCTCTCGACACCCTGGAGGTCGTTAAACACGGTCTCCACGCACCAAAAGCACCCGCCCGCCAGTGTGGCGACTTCCCGCTCGACGGTCATCCGCGCACGCTCCTCTCACGTCCTCTTTCTGCTCATCGAACGTGGAACCCGATAATCCGCCCGGTTGTTCCCTCGCTGAAGGCCTTCATCACGCAGGGACCGCCAGACGATCGAAGAGTCTCCTTCCGGCGTGCGCGACCTCTCGCACGGCAGTCTCGAACGAGCGCTGGTTGGCCCGTGACGGGGTGTGGTAGCCGCTGATCTTGCGGACGAATTGCAGCGCGGCGTCGTGCAACTCCTGGTCGGTCGGCAGGCCACCGGGCTGGCGCAGTTTCTTGATGTTCCGACACATCTCAGCGGACCGTCTGCCAGTCGATTAGCGGACCCGCCACCCAGGTGGGTTTCGGCTGGCGATAGAGTTCGGTCGTATCTGTGTACGTGAGCTCGAGGATGCGCCCGCGCATGGCACCGCGCAGGTGGCGGTACACCTGCCCGGCGTCCCGGGCATCGTTCTTAGCGCGCACGCAGTGCTCGTCATATCCCAAATAGTCACCACGCGCCAAGAGATCGATTCCTTCCTCGATCGTCCGGCGCGCGAGTTCCAACCCGCCCTGCAGCGGGTGGAACGACTTGTCAGGCGGGTCGCCGTACCCGATCCCGTGATGGAACGCATCGGCGGTCGAGACGATGACCGCGCCCACGGCGAGCCGGGCGAGTTTGTCGATACCGGGCAGCCGTTCGGGCTTGCCGCCTGCCAGAAACGGATAGCGCTCGATGACCTCTGGACCCTTGACCCCGCGACGTTTCGTCTCGGCTTCCCAGAAGTGCCGGAACGTCACCAGGGAATGATCGTCGCGCCACTCATTCCGACCGGCGATGCCCGGTCCTTGAATCCCCCAGAATGGCCACTTGGAGGGATCCTCCCCGGCCGACACAAGGCGACGGGCCTCCTGCATCTCATCGGTGAAGGCGTGCAGGACGCTCACCACGATCACGCGCTCGGCCCCACTGTCCAGGCAGGCGCTGATGACCGCCGCGGTCTGATGACCACAATCGAGCACGCTCGTGTGGGGAAACACCAGCACGCCCCCGGCTTTCAGCGTGGGCGCCAGGTTCCATTGTCGCGCCTGCTCGAAGCGTTGGCGCGTGCCGTGCTCGCCCAACGCCTCGTGTTCTCGGCGGTACAACGCGTGGATCTCTTGGCGCAGCTTCTGCCGGTCGATACTCATCGGACGCCTCCCGGGATCTTCGGGGAGAGTTGGGCGCCGCGGCGATTGGCACCTGCCTCACCGCCATCGGACGTGGGCATATCGGGACCACGATCAGACGATCACCTTCTAGGCGCCCGCGGACTCGACCATCCGGTCGCGAAATTGCCGCAACTCACGCGGCGACCGTAGATGAACGACACGGTCCCGGATGTGCGGTTCTGCCAGCAGGGCGATCAGCCGCGGGCGATACTCGTAGTGGACTCGCCGGATCACCTGCAACAGCCGCCACGTGATCGGCAGGACCTTGCACCCCTTGGGCGGCCAGTCACGCCGCAGCCCAAGGGTGCACTCGACCTGCCGCTTGATAGCCCACCAATAATGGGTTCTGAGCGGAAAGTCAACGAGGACGATCGCATCCGCCATCGCAAACCGCTCCGCCAGACTCTCCCAGCTCCCCCATCCGTCGATGATCCAGCCCGGTTCGGCGAGCCAGCGCGCGTGCGTCCTCGCGATGTCGTCGAGGGGCGTGCGGACCCAACCCGGTTGCCACTGCACGTCGTCGACGGCATGCACGGGCAGCGTGAGCGCCCGCGCCAACTCGCGGGCCAGAATGGATTTGCCCCCTCCGCCGTTCCCGATGATCGCGACGCGCCGCATGTTCTCTCTCTTTTCTCTGCGCCGCGGAGAGGGCCTTGCGGCCGGAGAGGCGACAAAGGGAAAGAGAGTGGATGAGGCCAAGAGTGCGATTGGCGGAGGTGTGAGGCCATGAACTACCAAGCCTGGTTCCAATGCGTCAATGGCTGTCCCGGCAGATTCCCTTTGACAGAGATCATCTACCGCTGCCCAACGTGTGACGCGCTGCTCGAGGTACGCCATGACATGGACGCGCTCCGTCATCGCGCGTCGTCCGCATGGATCCAGCTCTTCGACGATCGCTACCGCCGTAACGTGTATCCCTATGGATCTGGTGTGTGGGGCAAGAAAGAGTGGGTCATGCCGTCGATCGACAACGAGAACGTGGTCTCGGTCTATGAAGGGAACACAAATCTGTTTTGGGCGGAGCGGTACGGGAAGCAATTGGGAGTGGACGATCTATGGGTCAAGCAGTGCGGCATCTCGCACACCGGATCGTTCAAAGACCTCGGCATGACCGTCCTCGTGTCGGTCGTCAAGCAGATGATCAGCGACGGCAAACCCATCCACGCGGTGGCGTGCGCGTCGACCGGCGACACGTCTGCGGCGCTCGCCGCCTACTGCGCCGCGGCCGGGATTGCCGCCGTCGTGCTGCTGCCCCGCAATCGAGTCACGCCGGCGCAGCTGGTCCAACCGCTGGCCAACGGCGCGCTGGTGCTCTCGCTCGACACGGACTTCGACGGGTGCATGGCGATCGTCAAAGAGATCACGAAAGACAATCGGGTCTATCTGGCCAACTCGCTCAACAGCCTCCGGATCGAGGGGCAAAAGACGGTGTCGATCGAGATCGTGCAGCAGTTCGACTGGGAAGTGCCGGACTGGGTCATCATCCCCGGTGGCAACCTGGGCAACGTCAGCGCGCTGGGCAGCGGCTTCCTGATGATGCACGAGTTGGGACTCATCCAGAAGCTACCGCGGATCTGTGTAGCCCAGGCGCACAACGCCAATCCCCTCTACCGTTCGTTCCTCCAGGGTTTTCGGACGTTCGAACCGATCGCCGCCCAGCCCACGCTGGCCAGCGCGATTCAGATCGGCAACCCGGTATCGAGCCGCCGAGCCATCGCCACGCTCCAGAAGTTCGACGGCCTGGTCGAGGAAGCCACTGAACAAGAATTGGTCGACGAAGCAACCCTGGCCGACCGGACGGGAATGTTCAACTGCCCGCATACCGGTGTCGCGCTGGCGGCATTGCGGAAACTGGTCGAGGGCAAGATCATCCGGTCGAGCGAGCGCGTCGTGGTCATCTCGACGGCGCACGGGCTCAAGTTCGCCGACCAGAAGGCCGCGTATCACACCGCGGCGCTGCCCGGGGTCAGGGCGTCGTATGCAAATCGCCCGGTGCAACTCCAGGCTGATCTTGGAAAGGTGACTGACGCCATCGCCCGGCACGTGGACCGCATTCAAACGCTCGATCGCTCGTAGATCGTCACGCCCGGATCTTCAGCGACGCCGCGACACGCTCCAGCGTCTTGTCGAGTGTCCACAGGTTGCACCTGGTCACAAGGGCTGACGCGACCAGGTGGACGTCGATCCACCCGAGCCCCAGCCCATGCAGTCGTGCGGTCTCGATCAGGAACAGAACTTCCTCGTGGTCGGTGACCCGCGATTGAGGCAATGCACCCAACAGGTTGAGGACCTCGGCCCGTCCGTGTAAATGTCCGCAGGCTAATTCGCCGATGATGAACGGGTGGCAGAGTACCTGATCATCCAAGAGCAGCGCGGAGAGCCGCGGACTCCCCCGTCGAAGGTGTTCCACCCAGACTGATGTATCGACCAGCGTCACGCCGCCGTCCGAGACCGTCGCCGCCGAACAGGCTTCAGCGCTCTTTCGGTCCCGCCGAGCGCCGCCAGGCGCCGGGCGCTTTCCCGGGCAATCAGGGCCTCGAGTCCCAGACGGACCAGCGCGGTTTTCTCGCTGACACCAGTGAGTCGCGCCGCCCGTCGCAGCAATTCATCGTTGATGTTTAGAGTGGTCTTCATATGTATCAGTATGTATCATTCATACATACTCGTCAATCCGCTGAGATTCCGGCCGTTTCACGCCCGGAGATACGCAGAGTCGAGCACCATCGCGTCGGACTTCACGAAGTCCATGATCTGCGAGCGCGAAAACGGCCAGCCAGAGTCTTCCAACCCTTCGTCTTGTTCGAAGAACCGGACGACGTCTTCAACGTTCCACGGACCCAAGGAGGCCACGTAGTTGCCATACTCTGCGGCGATGTCTCGCCACTGGGAGTACTGCCTTTTCGTGAGCAAGACGGCGCCCGATTGCAAGTAGACCAGATGCAGTGGCACGCTTGCGTCACCATCGCGTAGAGCGGCCAACAGATCCCCGAATGGTGCGCTTCCGTGTCCCATCTTGAACGGAGCCAGACGACGATAGATCTCGGCGGCCACTGCGTGAAACTCTCCCGGCAGCCCGGCGCTGCGGAATGTCGCCGAAATCTCATCCATCTCGCCCACGAACCGCCATGCCTTCGCGCCCGCCTGCCGCACCCGTTGCTCGGCCCGCTTCGCAGAGTCGGCGTCATCGCTATCCCACTGCCGGTAGAGATTGTCGCGGACGCCGAGACGCTCAGCCGTTGCCACGACGGCGGCCAGGAGCGCGGTCGTGCCCTTCGTGTAGGCCGCGTAGCACATCTTGAGCGCCGACGCCTTGCCGGCCTCCGCGCCGATGACTTCTGTCGCCAACGGACCACCCGCGAAGCAGGCCGCCACCTCGCCGGCCCGCGTGCCGGACAGGTAGAGCCGGGTCGCGCCCGGCGTCCAGGCCGGGCCGCCGATGACACCGCCGTCGACAAACGCGACGCCGGCAGCCGTCATCTTTTGACCCATGTCGATTGCCCGCTGCGGAGAAATCGCGTTCGCATCCAGATACAGACCGGCAAACCCGCACGCCAGGACCTGGCGTGCGACGGCATCCGCGGCGTCCGGCGGGCACACGCTCACAATGACCGAGCAGGTCGCGCAGAGACTCGCAAGGGTGCCGGCGTCACGCAGCGCGCATTTCGCCGCGCGGTCCCGAGTCTGTGGGCTGCGTCCCTCGGACGCCCAGTACACCTCATGCCCGGTCTTCTGGGCGCTCGCCGCCACCGATATGCCCATCTCACCTGGATGGATGATCCCGATGCGTTGACTACCTGTCACGGCTGCTCTCCTCTACCCTCGCTCGTGCCTGACGCGACTTCTTTGGCCGTACGGCGACCTGGACTTGATCGCGATACACGACGTCGACCGACTTCTCTTTGATGCTGATGACCCGGTAGCGCTGCCCGACCGTCAGACACGCCGCGACCGTCTTCCGCCCGTAGCGTCGCCACCCTTCCTCCGTGAAGTAGAACCTCGTGTTCTTGGACAGCCGGCGGGGCGCGGGCATCTGGATCCAGGCACGAGCGACCGCCTCATGACGAGTCAAGCCCATGAGGCCCTGCTTCCAATCACGGTCGGTGATCTGCTCGACGATGCGCAACGGAAGATCGGCAACGCCCGAGAGCCGACGAAGCATGCGCAACTGCTCCCTGCGACTCATGTGCTCAATCAACTCGATACGGCGGAACATCTCTCGTCACCAGGGCTCATCGCCACTCTCCACCGTTCATGCCGGGCGCAATATCACGAGAGCAGGCTTCTCACGAAACCTCCAAGCGGCAATAACAGGAGGCGTTGATAGGTACGTCCGCCCGGGCTTTGGCCAGGTCGAGCCGCGCTTCCATCGCCATCGCCTCGGCGTGCTTGTGCTGCCGGTGCAGACATTCGACGTAGCCGTGAAGGCTCCAGACGTTGTCCGGGTGTTGCGCGGCTCGGCTGAGCGTCGTGTTCAAGCCAAGATCATCGCGGTATACCTGTTCTGCTTCGGCCACACGGCCTTGCTCCAACAGCAACGCGCCCAGGGCATGCCGGGCGGGCTGCATCCACCCCCACGGTTCGTCGTACGGCAGGTTGTCGTCGAGAGTCACTGCCTGCCGCAGATGCGCGAAGGCCGGCTCAAAGTGACCCTTGCGGTACTCGAGTTCGCCGTTGAGCATTTCGGCGGCGATCGCGAGAATATCGGTACACTTGTTGTTGAAAATGTAGCGCGTGTCCGGCACCCTGGCCAACGCGTTCGCAAACTGCTCCGCTTCGGCCTCCGCCGCCGGAATCTGCCCCGTCGCAGCGAACGCGATGCCCTTCGCGTAGTGCAGCATGGCGGTTGTCACGCAGAA
>JBGQGY010000017.1:0-40774 GCA_041497675.1 bacterium
AACCCCACCGCGTGGAGCCCGCCGTGCGTGGATCGCGTGGAGATGTACACGTATCAGGACGACCGCGCGCGCGTCAACGCCCTCAAGAGCGGGCAGGTGGATCTCATCGAGTACCTGCCGTGGCAAGAGGTGGAGTACTTCTTCCGGGAACGCGGCTACACAGTCTACCGCGGGCGAGAGCTCTTCAACATCGTGCGCCTCAACACCAACCGCCCGCCGCTGAACAACCCGAAGGTGCGCCAGGCGCTCAACTTCGCCATCAACCGGCAGTCGGTCGGCATCATCGCATTTGGCGGCCAGGCCCAACCGATGGAGGGGTTCCTGATCCGTCAGGATTCGTGGGCCTACAATCCCCAGACCAGCAAGGTGTGGAAGTACGATCCCGACCGCGCGGTCGCGCTGCTGCGCGAGGCCGGCCTCCAGCCGCAGGACCTGCGGCTGACCTTTGAATCGACGCCGCTGTCGGTCCACCTGGACACCGCGCAGGTCATCTTGTCACAACTGCGGTCGCTGGGCATTCAAGTGGACTTCCGGGTCATTGAGCTGGCGGTGCTGCTGCAAAAGCGCGGCAGCGGCGACTACATGATGGTGCAGGACGGCCTGAGCCCGCCCTGGGCGGATCCCGACGCGTACTATCCGTATTTCCATTCTACGGGTACGCAGCACGCCGCCGCGGTGAAGTTCAAGAACGACCGCCTGGATCAACTCTTGGAAGAGGGCCGTCGGACGACGGATCAGGCGAAGCGCAAGGTCATCTACAACGACGCCGAACGCATCCTGTTCCAGGAGGCGCCCTGGATCTTCGCGCTCTGGCGGCCACAGGCTGAAGTCAGCCGCAGCTACGTCAAGGGCTACGTGCGCCTGCCGGGCGTCCTGGGGACCTCGACGGTGGGATTTTTCGAACGTATCTGGATCGAGAAATAAGCCGATGCAGGCAGAGAGGTTGCGACAGCGGCTCGACGCGGGTGAGGTCGCGTACGGGATCATCACCGGGTGGGCCGATCCCGACGTGGTCGAAGCGGCCGGCGCCTGTGGCTTCGATTTCGTGTTCATTGACGCCGAGCACGGCGCGCTCGACATCCGCACGTGCGGTGACCTGTTGAGGGCCGCGACGTGCGGGGGCCTCACGGCCATCATCCGGGTGCCCTACGCCGATTCACGCGGCGTGTACACCTATCTCGACGCCGGCGCCAACGGCCTGATCTTCCCGCATATTCGCGGCGCCGCCGACGCGCGGGCGGCGGTGAACACGTGTCTCTACCCACCGGCCGGGTTGCGTGGGGCGCTGAGTTCGAGCCGCGCAGCTCGCTACGGCACCGCGTACAGCAAGCCGGACGAGTACTACCGGGCGGCCAACGATGGCATGTGGGTGTTGCCGCTGATTGAGGACGTCGAGGCCGTCGACGCGCTCGACGAGATCTTGGCGGTGCCCGGCATCCGCGGATTCTTCATCGGGCCTGGTGATCTTGGCCTATCGCGTATCGCATCAGGAAAGACCGACGGCCCCACGGTCGACGTGCTGCTCGACCGCGCGATCGAGCGCGGGGTGCGGGCCAAGAAGGTCGTGGGCACTGTGGCGGGCACACCGGCGGCGGCCACGGCCCTGGTGAAGAAGGGCGTCCGAATGATCTGCGCCGGCGCGACCGGGCTGATGGTCGGCGCGTACCGCGGGTTCCTGCAAGGCGTGCCGCGCAAGGCGGACGGTTGAAACCGAGAGGAGGCACCAACATGCACCGAAGGCTCGCGATCCTGCTGATCGTGGCCGCCATGCTGCTGGCCCCACAGGCGCTCGCGGCACCGGCGGCGGCTCCGCGACCGGGCGGAGTACTGGTGTACGCGATCGAGGCCGATCCGGACCGGCTGGACCCGAATCTCTCGGGGTTGCGCACCTCGCAGATCGTCTTCTTTCAGATCTTCGAGCCACTGATCGTGCGCGACCCGGCGGACAACACCTTCAAGCCGTGGCTGGCGGCGTCGTGGGAGATCTCGGCGGACGGCAAAGCCTACACGTTCAAACTCCGCCGTGACGTGAAGTTTCACGATGGGACGCCATTTGACGCGGCGGCCGTGAAGTTCAACATGGACCGCACCCATGATCCGGTGCTGGCGACCCGATGCGGCGGTTGCGCCGTGGGGTTCTATGAGGCGACGGACGTGATTGATCCCGCGACGGTCCGGATCCGCCTCAAGGCCGCGTGGGCGCCGTTCCTCGACGCGATGAGTCTCTTCTATCGGATGGTGTCACCGGAGCAGGTCCGGAAGGTGGGGCATCAGGACTTGGGCCGGCAGCCGGTGGGGACGGGTCCGCTGAAGTTCGTCGAGTGGATCCCCAACAACCGGATCGTGCTGGAGCGCAACGCCGACTACACATGGGCGCCGTCGATCTTCAAGAACAAGGGGCGCTCCTACGTCGATCGCGTGATCTTCCGGATCATCCCGGAACCCTCGACACGGGTGGCGGCCCTGGAGGCCGGCGAGGTGCAGGTCGCGTCGGCGGTGCCCGCCCCCGACTTCGCGCGTCTCAGCAAGGACCAGCGGTTCCAGGCGATCATCGGGTTGTCACCTGGGATCCCGTTCGCGTTTGCGATCAACACGACGAAGCCGCCGACGAACGAACTCGCGGTGCGGCGCGCGCTGGAATACGGCATCGATCGTGAGATCATCGCGAAGGCGTCGTACCAGGCGTTCCAGCCGTTCGGCGCGTTCCGTCCAGCGTACACGCTGCTCAGCCACACGACGTGGGGGTACGACAAGAACACCGAGATGTACGAGTACGATCCCGACCGGGCCCGGGCGTTGCTCGAGGAGGCCGGATGGCGGGCGGGGCCCGACGGGGTGCGGCAGAAGGGCGGCCAGCGGCTCGAGGTGGTGTTGAACTCGTGGGAGCACGGGCCGCCGGAGATCATGCAGAGCCACCTGCGCCGGATCGGCGTGAGCCTGAAGATCGGAATCCTGAACGCGCTGGCGGTGAACGAGGCGCAGCGGAAGGCCGAGTCGCACATGAGCCCGCTGCCCGCCGCGCGCACCGATCCCGACGTGTTGTCGGCGTTCCTGCATTCGCGAAACGTGGCGCCCGTCGGGTTCAACTTCTCCTTTGTACGGGACGCCGAGCTCGACAAGATCTTTGACGCCGCCGCCACCGAGGTCGACCCGGGGCAGCGCAAGCAGCTCTACGCCAAGGCGATCCGGCTGGTCCTGGAACGGGCGTACATGCTGCCGGTGCACAACCGCGACAACGTGTCGGTGGCCGGCGTCCGCGTGCGGGACCTGCGCTTCGACGTCACGGGGTTCTTCCCGTGGATTCACGAGGTGTGGCTCAGCCAGTAGATGGGGTCGTTCGCGGCCGTCCGGCTCGGCCACGGTCTGCTCGTCGTGGTGGGTGTCGCCGTCCTGGTTGCCATGATGATCCACCTGGCGCCGGGCGACCCGGTCGTGCTGATGGTTGGCGATGCCCCGGCCAGGCCCGAGCAACTCGAGGCGATTCGCCACAGCCTTGGGCTTGACCGGCCGCTGCTGGTGCAGATTGTCAGTCGTACGACCCGGCTGCTCCGTGGCGATTTGGGCCGCTCGCTGCGGTCCAACCGGCCCGTGGCCGATGACCTGGTGCGCGTGCTGCCGTTGACCATGGCGCTGGCCGTGACGGCGATGACGTTTGGCATTGTGATCGGTGTCCCCGCCGGCGTCCTCGCGGCGGTCCGGCGGGGACAATGGCTCGACTCGCAGGTGAGTGCGTTCGCGGCGCTGGGCTTCTCGATGCCGACGTTCTGGACCGGTATCCTGTTCATCTCGTTCTTCGCCGTGCACCTCAGGTGGTTCCCGACCAGCGGGCAGGAAGGTGTACGGACGCTCGTCCTGCCCGCGCTGGCGCTTGGCTGGTACGCCGCCGGCGCGCTCGCGCGGCTGGTGCGGAGCGGCATGCTCGAAGTCCTGCAACAGGAGTACGTCACTGTGGCGCGCGCGAAGGGTTTGGGAGAAGCGCTGGTCGTCGGTCGTCACGCGTTGCGCAACGCGCTGATCCCTGCGGTGACCCTGGCGACCGTGCAGTTTGGGACCTTGCTGTCCGGGGCGGTCGTGGTCGAAACCGTGTTTGGTCGCGACGGCCTGGGCCGGCTCATCGTGATCGGTATTCTCGAAAAGGACTTCCCGGTCGTGCAGGGCGCGGTGCTCGTGACGGCTGTTATCTATACGCTGACGAACCTGCTCGCCGATCTGCTGTACCTGAGACTGGACCCGCGGTTGCGGTACACGTGACGCTGCGGCGACTTCGGCGCCTGACCGGCGCCGGCGGGATGGTGGCCTTTGGGTTCCTGATCGTCATCGCCTGGGTCGTCGCGTTTCCGCAGACGCTGGCGCGTTACGACCCGATCGACGTCGTGCCCGACCGTCTCTTGACCCCGCCTGGGCGTGAGTTTCTTTTCGGGACGGATCAGTACGGCCGGGACATCTTCAGCCGGGTGGTGTACGGGGCGCGCGTCTCGCTGGGATTTGCGTTGATCGCCACCACCATCAGCGTGGGGTTGAGTACGATCGGCGGCACGCTGGCCGCGTTCTACGGCGGCCGTTTCGACAGCGTGATGATGCGCGGGATCGACATCCTGATGGCCTTCCCGGGTATTCTGCTGGCGCTGATCGTGATTGCGCTGCTGGGCCCCGGTCTGGCGACGGCGATGGTGGCGGTCGGCTTTGGCCAGGCGCCGGCGTTTACCCGGATCGTGCGCGGCGCGACCCTGGTGGTGAAGAGCCACCAGTACATCGAGGCGGCGCACGCGATGGGCGCGCGCGACCCGTGGATCATGCGCGCGCACATCCTGCCCAACGTGCGGTATACGATCCTGGTGTTGATGACGCTGGGGTTTGGCGCGGCGATCCTGATCGGCGCCTCGTTGAGTTTTCTCGGGCTCGGCGCGCAGCCGCCGACGCCGGAGTGGGGCAGCATGCTGGGTGACGCGCGCGGCTATGTGCGGACGCACTGGTGGGTCGCGACGCTGCCGGGGCTGGTGCTCGCCGCGACGCTGCTCTGCATCAACCTGGTCGGCGATCAGATCCGGGATCTGTTCGACCCGAGGCTGAAGTTGTAGGGCGCAGCGTCAGAGGAGGGACGAGATGATCACGAAAGCGCTCGCGTGTCCTGAGCCGCCCGCGGCGGAGGTGGGGGCGCGGGTCTTCAAAGACGGTGGGACGGCCGTGGACGCCGCCGTGGCCGGGGCGTTCGCGCAGGCGGTGACCAATCCGCTTGGGACCGGGATCGGCGGCATGGCGCACATCTTGTTGCTGCGCGCCGGCGCGTCGAAACCAGTGTCCCTCAACGCGTCGGTGGAGATTGGCTCGCTGGCCTCGACCGAAGCCTTCGAGGCGGACTTCATCGGGCGTAGCGAGCGGGCGGGCCGCTATCTGATCCGCAATGACCGCAACCAGTTCGGCTACCAGTCCGTCATGACCCCGGGGTTTGTCCGCGGCATGGAGGCGGTTCTCAAGGAAGGCGAAGGGCGGCTCCCGTGGGGGCGACTCGTCGAGCCTGCCTCCGAGCTGGCCGGTGAGGGGTTCGCGGTGTACCCGTATCTGGAGAAGTACTACGCGCTTGAAGGGGGTTCGCGCCCCGGCTACCCCGACATCGAACAGAAACTGGCCGGTGACACGCTCGCACGGCGGCGCTATCTTCCGGGCGGATCGCCGATACCGCTGGGGGCCGTGTTACGCCAGCCCGAGTACGCCCGTACCCTCGAGCGCGTGGGGTCACAGGGCGCCGACGAATTCTACGTCGGGGGTGTGAGCAAAGCGATGGCCGCCGACCTGGCCGAGCACGGAGGCTTCGTGACGGCCGGGGACCTGGCCACCTACCGCGTGCGCGTCGGTCCACCGCTCTCCGGCACGTTTGGCGATCTCACCGTCTACACGGCGCCGCCGCCCAGCCACGGCCTGATCCTGCTCGTGATGTTGAGCCTGGTCGAGACGCTCCCGCTCGAGTCGATGACTTGGAACGGTCCCGACTACATTGAAACGATCGCCTGGGCGACCCGTACCGCGTTTGCGGAATGCATCCCCTACCTGGCCGATCCGCTGTTTGTCACGGTGCCGGTCGAGTGGTTGACTTCGAAGGACCGGCTTCGGGCGATGAAGCCTGAGCGCACCTCCGAGCGGGTGCCGGTGCCCCCGAAACGCGGGACCGACGGCCACACGACGCACCTGTCGGCCGCGGACCTCGACGGCAACGTGGTGAGCATCACGCACTCGATCGGCTCGATCGTGGGCTCAGGCGTGATGACCCCGTCGCTCGGGTTTCTCTACAACAATTTTCTTGGACAGTTCAACGTCCTGCGCGGCTACCACGACTCGATCGCGCCGGGCAAGCGCATGGGCGGCGGGTGTCCGAGCATCCTCTTTAAGGACAACCGGCCCTGGATGGCCATCGGGTCATCCGGTGGCCCGCGGCTCATCAGCGCCGTGTTCCAGTCGATCCTGAATGTGGCGGTCTTTGGGATGTCACTGCAGGAGGCGGTGACCGCGCCGCGGGTGCACAGCGAGCAGGGGCGGAGGATCTACGCGGAGCCGGCGTTTGCCGATCGCGTGGTGCAGGCCCTCGAGCGGCGGGGATACGAGGTGGTGGTGACGCCCTACATGGGGTGCAACCAGGTGGTCGGGATCGGACCGGACGGCATCGACGCGGGATCGGATCCCCGTGGTGACGTCGGGATAGGCACGGCGTGAGAGCAAAGGCGATGCTCTCATCGTTAGAGTTTCGATAGCAACAGTATATAAGGAGGCAAGCGATGCGGATTGGCGAGATGCCCTGGACCGAAGTCCGTGAAGCGATCGAGCGGGGGGTCGCCGCGATCGTGCCCCTGGGGTCCATCGAGGAGCACGGCCCGCACTCCCCGATGGGCGACTACATGGCGATCCACGATATTGCCGGCCGGACCGGCGAGGCGACCGGCGATCTGGTCGTCCCCACGATGCCCTTCGGCTACTCCGAATACTTCCGGCACTACCCCGGGACGATCACGCTGCGCCCCGAGACGCTGACCGCGGTGGTGGAGGATACCGTCGACTG
Source organism: bacterium (assembly GCA_041497675.1). Lineage (GTDB taxonomy): Bacteria > Sysuimicrobiota > Sysuimicrobiia > Sysuimicrobiales > Humicultoraceae > JBGPNN01. The sequence goes on from JBGQGY010000017.1 coordinate 7,049, forward strand.
CCTGCTGCGTCACGGTCTGCGCCACATCGTGATCTTCAACGGTCACGCCGGCAATATGCCGATCCTTGAGGTCTTGATGCGCAAGATCCGGCGGACCCGCGGGCTGCTGATTCCCATCATCTCGCCACTTCAAATCATGCAGGCGCCGGCCCTCATCAAGGAACTGTACGGCGACGGGATGGTGCTGGAGCACGGCGGCGAGCCGATGGGTTCGCTGATGATGGCGCTCGCGCCGGGCAAGGTCCGCATGGAGCGTGTCGGCGCGTTCGGCCGCAAGACATACCTGGGGATGCCCACCAGCGGTTTGGGCGGCATCATGTTCAAGGGGGTGCGGGTCGTGGTGCCAATCGACATGCGCGAGGTCACACCCGAGACGGGCAGCCTGGCCGATCCCTCGAAGGCCAGCGCTGAGCGGGGGCGGGCCTTGCTCGACTACGCGGTGAACTTCTGCGTGGACTTCGTCAAGTGGTTCCGTACGACGGATCCTCGGGTGGTGGCCGAATGAGCGCCCCGCATGGGAGCGGCCGCATCGGTGTCGACACGCACATTGGGTCTCGCGGGTTCACCCGCGTGCCCCGTCCCGCCGCTGACCTGGTCAAGCGTCTGGGCGAGTATCCGCCGCCGGATCTGTCGGATGTGACGCGCGGCGCCTACACGCTCGATCCGGCGATCCGCCCGCTGTGGCCGTTTGCCGGTCGTGTCGCCGGTCCCGCGGTGACCGTCGTGGTGCCGCAGGGCTCGCTCAACCCGATCAAGTTCGCCATGGAGCAGGTCCGGCCCGGCGACGTGATGGTCGTAAACGCGCGCGGGATCGCGGCGTTCGCGGTCTGGGGAGGCAACGTCAGCAAGGGGATGAAGCACCGGGGCTGCGCGGCGGTGATCATCGACGGCGCCGCGCGCGACCCCGAGGAAGCGCAGGCGGTCGGTTTTCCCGTCTTCTCCCGGTGGCAGGCCACGGCGGCGCCGCCCAACGACGGCCCCGGCGAGATCAATGTGCCGGTCGCCTGCGGGGGCGTGGTGGTCCGCCCAGGCGATATCGTGGTCGCCGACCGCAACGGGGTCATCGCGATCCCGCAGGAGGCGGCGGAGTGGGTGCTGCAACAGGTTGCGGATCTGCGGGCGCGGTTTGCGAAGATCCAGCCGGTGCTCGAGCGAGGCGAGGTGACGAACATCGCCTCGATCACCGACGGCCTACGCCGTCAGGGTTTTGCGATCGACGGTGAGGTGCGCACAGACTGACGCTGGTCTCTGAAGATCGCGCCGTCGCGCATGACGAGCGCGATCCGGTCCGTGTGCTGAAAGATCTCGATGTCCGCGAGCGGATCGCCGTCCACGGCGATCAGGTCGGCACGGGTCCCCGCCGCGATGCGCCCCGCGTCGGGGACGTTGCAGCACTCGGCGGCCACCGACGTGGCCGCCCGGATGGCCTCCATGGGGCTCATGCCGTACTGCACCAGCAGGCTGAGCTCGCGGGCGTTGCCGCCCTGGCGCAGCCCGCGCGAATCCGTGCCCGCCGCGATGCGCACACCGGCGCGATGGACGCGCGTGAAGACCGCGCGCTGAAGCGGCGCCAGCTCGGCGGCCTTCTCAATGTTGTAGGGTGACAGCGCACCCGGCACGGCCGCCATCTCCAGGCGCACAGACATGTTCGTGAGCGTCGGGACCAGATACGTCCCCTGCCGGACCATTGTCGCAATGTCGTCGTCATCGAGCGGCCCCAGGTGCTCCACCGTGCGCACCCCGGCCCTGAGCGCGTTTTTCAATCCTTCGCCGCCGTAGGCGTGCGCGGCCACCGGCCGGCCGAACGCGCGCGCTTCCTCGACCGCGGCACTGACTTCCTCGAGGGTGAACTCGCGCGTGAGGATGCTGCTGATGCGCGAGCTGACCCCCCCGGTCGTGGCGATTTTGATGAAATCGGCGCCGCCACGGATCAACCGCCGTACCATCGACCGGATGCCGTCGGCCCCATCACAGACGGCGTCCGGCGTGCCTGGGAGCCGGAGTGGATCGGTGGAGAACCCCAGCGCGTTGGTCGCATCGGAGAGACCGGCGGTCTGCGTGATGATGGCCAGGCTGATGATCACGCGCGGTCCGGCGAGGACGCCCGCTTCGACCGCCGTCTTCATCCCAAGATCGAGCCCACCCATGTCCCTGACCGTGGTGAAGCCCGACTGCAGCATCTCGCGCATCACATCGGCCACGCGCAGCACGAACAGCGATGGTGGGGTGGCGATTTTCGCCGACAGGTCTCGCGGTGGGCTGGCGAGATGATCGTGGCAGTCGAAGAGCCCGGGCAGCACCGTCAGCCCGCCGGCGTCGATGACGTCCGCGCCGTCTGGATGCCGCGCGTCCTTCCACGCCCCGACCGCGGCAATCCGTCCAGCGATCACCGTGACCGCGGCGTCCTTCAGGACGCCGCCGGCGCCGTCGAGCAGCGTGCCGCAGCGAATGACCGTGGGTATCAGAGGAGGTGTCATAGATCGCTTTGTTCTTGCACTCACACGTGCCTCCTTTAGGTCCGCGCCAGGAACTCGCATGCCGGGCGCGGTAGTTAGGAGGATATTCCCTGCTTCGAACAGTTGATGGAGGTGTTCAGTTGGACGGTGAGTTTACGGGGAAAGTTGCGATCGTCACCGGCGCGTCCTCGGGGATCTGCCGCGTGACCCTGCAGGCGTTTGTCCGCGCCGGCGCCCACGGCGTCATCGCGGATATCAATGAAGAATGGGGCCGGCAGGTCGCCGACGGCCTGCGCGCGGAGGGGGGGACCGTCACCTTCATCAAGACCGATGTACGGGACAGCGCCTCCGTGCAGCGGCTCATCGATGAAACCGTCAAGGTCTATGGCGGGCTGGATATTTTGGTGAACTGCGCCGGGGTGGGCGTGCACAAGACGATCGTCGAGATGAGCGACGATGAGTGGGATTTTCAGGTCGACACGCAGCTGCGGGCCGTCTTTCTGACCTGCCGCGCGGCCGCCCGGCAGATGATCCCCCAGGGGCGGGGCGGCCGGATCATCAACTTTGGTTCGAGCGGCGGGTTGGTGGCGCGGCTGCGGTCCGCCGCGCACGGCGCGTCAAAGGCCGGCGTCGTGCACTTGACCAAGGTACTCGCGCTGGAGCTCGGGCCGCACAAGATCACGGCGAACGTGGTCGCCCCCGGTCTCACGGACATCCGCGCGGTCTCCAAATCCTATCCCATGGATGACTACATCGACCGGTTCGTTCAAGAGGTGCCGCTGGGCCGGCTCGCCGATCCGCAGGAGATCGCCGACGTCGTGCTGTTTGTGGCGTCGGACCGCGCGCGGTTCGTCAACGCCCAGGCGATCTATGTGGACGGCGGGTATTCGGCGGGCAAACTGTCGATCGACGGCGCGCATCGCACGGTGCACACGCCGGATCGGACGCGCACATCACCATGAGGGCGACGATTGTCCTCTTGCCGGGCGACGGGATCGGCCCCGAGGTGACGGCCGAAGCCGTCAAGGTGCTGCGCGCCATCAGTCAATCGCGCGGGCACGCGCTGGTGTTTCAGGACGTCGTCTTTGGCTCCGCGGCGATCGAAAGGACCGGACACCCGTTGCCACCCGAGACGCTCGAGGCCTGCCGGAAGGCCGATGCGATCCTGCTCGGCGCCGTCGGCGGACCGCAGTGGGACGGTCTGCCGCCCGACCGCCGACCCGAGGCGGGTCTGCTAAGCCTGCGCCGGCATCTCGACCTGTTCGCCAACCTCAGACCGATCCGCGCGTTCGACGTGCTGGTGGGCGCCTCACCGCTGCGCGCCGATGTCGTGCGGGGCACGGACATGTTGATTGTGCGGGAACTCACCGGCGGGCTCTACTTTGGAGAGCCGCGGGGCCGGCGGACTGAGGCGGGCCGGCGCGTCGCTGTGGATACGCTGCGTTACGGCGACGACGAGATCCGGCGCGTGGCCCGCGTGGCCTTCGATGCCGCACGGCTGCGCCGCCGGCGGGTCACGTCAGTCGACAAGGCCAACGTCCTGCACTCGTCGCAGCTGTGGCGCGAGGTGGTCATCGAGGTGGCGCGAGACTATCCCGACGTGACGTGCGATCACGCGCTGGTGGATAGCACGGCGATGCAGTTGATCCGCCAGCCGTCAGCGTATGACGTGATCGTGACCGAGAACATGTTTGGCGACATCTTGAGCGACGAAGCCGCCGGTGTAGTTGGGTCGCTGGGGTTCCTGCCATCGGCGAGCCTGGGCGTCGGGAAGCCCTCGCTGTACGAGCCGGTCCACGGCACCGCGCCGGATATCGCAGGGCGCGCGGTCGCCAATCCCGTGGGCGCGATCTTGAGCGCGGCGTTGCTCCTCCGGTACGCGCTGGGACTCACCGCCGAAGCGGATGCCGTTGAACGCGCCGTCGAGCAGGTCCTGACAGACGGGGCGCGCACCTTCGACATCGCTGCCGGTGGCCCGGCGCTGTCGACCTCGGCGTTTGGAGACCGCGTGGCGTCGCGCGTCGGGTGACCGCGCGGTCTCCGGGTCCGCCCGGCGGGGAACATATCCTATCGATGCGGGTCCCTCTTCTGTTCCCAATCGCGGGCATTGTGTTGCTGGCTGCTGCGTGTCAGCATGAGGCCCCCAGACGTCTGACGGCCGAGCAGGTGACGTCGCTTCTCGCCAACGGATCCACGGTACATGAAGTGGTGTACGCTGATCTCAACGAGGATGGGCGAGAAGAGGCATACGTCGCCACGATGACGCCGGCGCCCGAGCCTCACACCGCGGCCGTGGTCCTGGCTCCCGATGGGCGGGGCCGTATGGGCATCGTGTTCCAGCGCCGGCTGGCGGGTGAGACGTGGTTGCCCGTCCAAATCGGGCGTACCGCAGACGGCGCGCCGATGGTCGCAGTTTTCTCTACGCGCGCGGGCAACGTGGCCAATCTCAGCTACGTCGTGATCCAGCACGCCCGGGGGATTGTGCAGGCCGGTCTCGACCGCGCGGGGCTCATCGGTGGCCGCGTGCGGTTTATCCCCGATGGCCTGCTGGAGACGCGCGGCGATCTCGACCGCATCTATCGCTGGTCGGAGGCCGGCTGGCAGCCTGAGGATCTCGACAGCCAGTACCTGCCACCACTGCCGCCGGAGACGACGATGATCGAATACCGCATCAATCCCGTCCGCGGGCCGTTCATCGACAGCCCACGCGCCGTCCGGATGCGCGTCGGACAGCACCTCTTCTTCAGACGGATGGATCAGGGCGAGCCGTCCCGTCTGATGTTCTCGGGCGGCGGCTCATCGTATGCCATCGGCCCCGACGGGGTCATCACGCTTTTGCAACCCGATCTGGTGGAGATCAACATTGAAGGTCCGGCCTACTCGGGCCGCACGGCGACGATTTCCCTTCGGATCGACCCGTAAGCCAGGTACATTTTACTGCACTCTAAATCGTTTCCTCGCGATCTCGTGCAGGGTGGTCGACACGTTTGGATCCACGATGTTGACTTTGACTTCATATTCCCCCGAAGCCTGCCCCGGAAGCACGAAGAGAAAGGCCGTGTCCTCAAACCCTCTTCTGCGGAGCCGAGCATTTTCCGAGGTCGCGATGGCCACGCCGCGCTCCCGCTCGACCTTGTGAAGCGTCACGTTGACGAGCCGCGGTCCGGGGATGTCGATGCGCTGCCACCGTCCGGCGACGCCGATGCGCTCGCCGGGGTCAAGCCACTCTACCGCGGGCCGGACCGCACGGGGTGGATCGCCGGTTACTTTGACGATCTCCAGCGTCGCGCGAATGGTTCCGGGCGCCTTCGGTGATCGCTCGGGTAGACCTTCCTCCCACACGTGCCACCCGATGGCCAGCAGGCCGCCGGCGCCGAAGAGTAAGATACCCGTCCAGATCAGACCGGCGCCGGTCAGCGGTCCCCGCGTCTTCCGCCCAGCTGGGGTTCCTTGCTCTGTCCCTGTGATTGCCCGCCTCCAACGGTTCGCGTGGAAGGGCCACGGTATAGATAGCATACCCAACGTTTCTCAAGCGTTTCTCGGTGGCGTTCGTGCGCGTTGACAGCGTCCCGACCCGGCGCCTAGAATGACTGTTGGCGGACTGTCCTTCCCATAATGGGAGCGTAGTGTAGCCTGGTTTAACACACCTGCCTGTCACGCAGGAGATCGCGGGTTCAAATCCCGTCGCTCCCGCCAACTCGATCCCCACGCGCGGTGTGTTTCCTCCCTTTTCCTTGAGCAACTGATTGATTTCGTTCTCAGTCGGTGGCCGGCAGGCACCAGCCCTCCGGTACAGACACGTCCCGCCCCAGCAGGTCACCAGGTCGAAGCCATCATGCCGGGGGGGGAGGGGTAAAGTCGACACCATGGTGTTGAATGTCGCCGCCAGCCTCTCGAAGTCGTCATCGTGCAGAACCAGAATGATCGGGACCTTGCGATGAAGGTACGTGTACCCTCCAGAGAGCGACCAGTGGAACCCGCGGATCGCGACCCCGCAGACCGTTGGGTCACGGCTGAGTTCCCGGAAAGCGATGAGGTTGCCCGACTCGCGCGACAACGGCGCCAGTGAGGGAGAACGGCCGGCAAAGTACGCGGACGTGACAGCGAGAACAATCAAGCACGCCCCGACGAGCGCGCCTGGTGAGCGCGGTCGTCGCCACCAGGCGTTCAGTTCCGACGCCACCTCAGCCACGCTCGCCGCCGCGAGCGCAATCACGATCGGCAAAACAGGGTAGATGTAGCGGTATTCCTTGTGGGGAATCGCAGAATGGGTGAGCAGGATGGCCAATGCGACCCAACCCAACAATGGACTCCGACGTGCGCCCCACGCGGCAAGCGGGATCATCGGGCCCAGCTGCCAGGTTAGGATTAGCGCATACGTATACCACGGTGCCGCCAATCCAATGATCAGGCTCCTGCCCTCGACGATGTTGACCCAGAAGTAGCGAACATAGGACTGGAACGGGTACGACCATGTGATGGCATCGAGCAATCCGAAGGCGGCGACAGGCAGGACGATCCCCGCGATCATGGGGGCAAGCCTGTCTCTCCAATTCCTCCGACAGATGTACGCCGCGGCAAGAATCACCGCTGGGGTCAGGAGCGCCCGCAGCGCAAGAGCGAGCCCGAAGAAGAGCCCCGCCACAAACAGGCGATGCCGTTCCCGGATCGAGCTCCCATACACACCCAGGTACAGCCCCGGTAGGAAGAAATGAGCAGCCACGACCTCGTTCAGCGCCCTCGGAGCGTAGTAGACGAGTTCATACCAGATCGCGCAGGTCCCCGCAGCCACGACGGCCGCAATCGTCCCACTGGTTCGATAGCTCCACATGAACGCGAACCAGACCGTGCTCAGCGAAAGCAGAGACAGGACGACGGTGATGCCCAACAAGTAGCCGGCGGACCCTGCGCCGATCGAATCGGTCGCGCGCATCACGCCAGCCAGAAACGCAGGAAACACCCACGATCTGACCCCTTCGCGATACTCCCAGGTGACCACGCCGTAGCCGTACGCCAGGCGGTGGGCAGCTTCGCGCGTTTGGAAGACTTCATCTGGATGATTGACGTTCGTGTGCCTAACGGCGAGACCTACGCGAAGCAGCAACGCGATGACAAAAATCGCCGTCAGCAGGAGAACAATCGAGGACCGCCACTTGGTTCTTCCTTCTTCCGTTTGCATGTTGGCCCCCGCCTTTCCTCGTGACAGCAGCATCTTCCTTCGGGGTAAACCATTCTGACGAGGCTACCCGCCGAGTAGTTTGCGAGTAGTGGGTCAAACGGAGAGCAGGAATGCGCCGCGAAACGCCTAGCACGATCTGGGCTTCAGAGTCTCTGGGACAACGAAATTCCGATACACCTCACAGTTGTGCATCGCGGATCCAAACACCCCAGGCGATCCCTGGGGACGGGGGGTGCCGACGAGCACCGGATGAACGTAGATGAAGAAGATCAACGATCCGAGGGCGACCGCCGTCGCGACGGCGACCCGCCTCGGTGGATGAGGAATCATGGTAATCGCGAAGCCGAGCGCAAGACACAGAAATGGCACGGCCGGGAGAAAGTGGAACAGATATAGCCCACGAACGTGTGTGAGCACAAACCACGGCGCGTAGGAACACACAAACCCAATGATGATGACGGCTTCGGCAGAGCGAAGATCGCGGGAGCGGATCAGGCGCGCCGCAGCATACGCCAGGGCCGGGATCGACAGCCACCAGACAAACGGGTTGCCGAGCGCGACGATTGCCGACGCGGTTGATTCTCCAATGGCGAGGAAGTAGATCACTGGCGACTTTCCGAGAATCCAGAACCAGGGCGGAGATTGCGCCATGTCACTCCTGGACGCGACGGAGTGGAAACCGATCATCGAGACTTGCTGACGACCCACGGCGCGCAGCCACGAGCCGTCGGCCCAGGGACTCGCGAGCAGGTTCCCGGACACGGTGCCGGCGTAGCTCGCCAGATAGAGCGCGACCGGCAGCAGCACGAGCCACAGGCCGATTGACGGGCCTTCCTCGCGCACCGTTCGCAGAAGGACCGGCCCTCGGCCATTGGACCGACGGGCAGACAGTCCCCAGATGATCGTGAGGAGCAATACGGCGACGAGCGCGAAGGCCCCGGGCCACTTGGAGGCCATCGCCGCCCCTGCCGCGCCGCCCGCGGCGATTCGCCACGGGTGGCTGAATACGCTCGCGGCACCGCCTGACGAAGTCCTGGTCGGTCGGTCGCGGTCGTAGACGCAGAAAAGAAGGGTCGCGACGCTAAAGAGCGTGACAAACACGTCGAGCATGGCAACGCGCGAGTGGACGAAGTGCAAGAAGTCGATGGCGAGGAGTCCCGCGGCGAGTGATGCACCGGCGGTCGAACGCAGGATGCGCCTAGCGAGGAGGTACACGATCGCGACAGTCGCCGTTCCGGCGAGGACCGAGGCTGCGCGCCATCCGAGCGGGTTGTACCCGAACGCGGCGATCCCCAGGGCGATGAGCCATTTGGCCAGCGGCGGATGGACCACGACGTGAATCGCGCCACAGAGAGAGACGGAATGCAGAAGGTACCAGCAGGCTTCCCGTGCGTAATAGTACTCGTCGTAAACGAAACTCGCGGGATCGCCAAGCAGGGCCAGCCGGAGCGCCCCCGCGACCAGGGTGATAGCCGCGATGGCGATCCAGTCGACCGGCGCCCAGGTACGAGCCGTCTTCTGGTTGGCGGACACTCTGCTATCTTTGGCATCAGTCCTCTCGTCGTTCCTCCTACCCTGAGGGTAGGATTCCAACTGCAACAGGCCGTCTCAGCCGCAAGGGTCCAGGGACTACCCTTCGGGTAGGAGGATTCATCTGTCTTGCGTGTAATGTAAGGCTTTGCTTTAACCGGGAGGCGGAACCCGAATTTTACTGGATCCTGGTATCCCCGGATCCAGACTTTAGGAGGACTCACAGGGCAAAAGTCTACCAGCCCCCAGAGGCTTAGAGGCTTATGATGATGACACCGGCCCCGTGTGGGAAGGTGTTAGTGTCGTCTCTGAGGGGTTTCGGGCCGAGGAACGAAGTCGCGCTACCGCGGCCTCACATCGCGCCATATCCGTCGCGAAGCTGTTGCGCCTCCCCCAATGCCGGGGGTTGACATGGCTCAAGTCGTGCCGACGGATGTTCTCGAGCGGATAGCGCATTCGCTGTCGGCGTCCAATGGGGCGCTTTCGAAGGAAGACGGGGCCGAGTTCGGTCGAGCGCTGACGGACCTGGCGGAGAGGATCGAGTTCGCTGCCGAGATTCTCAGGCAGTTGATCGAGTTGATTAATCCCCAGGTCGTTCTCCAGGACCTGCATCTCACGCCGCGGGAGCTCGAGATGCTCACGCACCTGGCCGAAGGTTCCTCCAATGTCGAAATCGCCGGGAAGTGCTGGGTCTCAGAGAATACGGTGAAATTCCACCTGAAGAACGTCTTCCGGAAGTTGCATGTGCGAGACCGCGGTCAGGCGATGATGCTTGCACGCGCGATCAATCGGAAACTGCATCATTCTCCCGTAGAGAAGTGAAGACGTAGTGCCCGTACTCTGGCGGCTGTTCTGGGCGCTGGCCGCCCTCCAGATCGTCGACTTGGCCTCCACGTACCTCATCATCGCCCGGGGCGGCCGAGAGGGAAACATCTTCATGCGGGACGTGATTCACACCCCACTCGCGCCCGTCGTCAAGGGGTTCGCGCTCCTCTTCCTCGCCGGACTCATTGTCAGCAGTCTCCAGCGGGGCCGGCCGGCCCCCCACCGCCTCACCGCGATCACGTGGCTGATCCTGGGAATCTACGTTGTGACAGCCTTGAACAACGCCAGCGTCCTGATTTTTCCCTGACTTCCATCCCGACGCTCCTACCCTCAAGGTAGGTTACACGGAATCCACCCGCTCAGGTAGTAGTATCCCGCAGCCTGTCGCGGCTAGCGTGGAACGTGGACGCGACCGCGAGCGCGAGGCGGCACGCGTTTACAAACAGCTCCTTGAGAGGGGGATGGTTATGCTTTGGTACCTGCGCGCTTGGCTGGCTGAGACACTCGATGATGAGAGGGGCGCCGCGGCCACCGAGTACGTGCTCCTGATTCTCGGCGTCGTCCTCTTCATGATCGTCGCGGCATTCGGGTTGCGCGACGTGCTTGCAGCTGCCGTCACCAGTATCAGCACCTGGATCGGTAGTGTCACGCCGCCTGCAGTTCCAGGACCTTAGATAGTTTGGCCGAGGCGGTAGCTCAGTTGGAAACGGTTGTGTGCGACGCGGGCCACCCCGTGTTCATTCGGGTGGCCCGCGTTGGTCATGGGACGGTCGCATGAAGCAGCGCGGTCAGGCCACCGTCGAGCTGGTCCTGATGATGCCGCTCCTTCTGGCATTGCTATTTCTTCTCTTTGAGTTCGGGCGCGTCTTCGGCTCGTGGATAATCATTACCAACTCGTCGCGTGAGGGGGCCAGATATGCCGTGGTGCTGGCCCAGAATTCCACGTCGAACCCCGCCATCCAGGGGCGCGTGCAGGCGACCGCCCAGTTTCTTGACGTGGACGCGGTCCCCTGTACGGGTTCTTACAGCTCGTGCATTCAGATCAATCGGACACCCTCGACGTGTGTGGAATGCACCGTCACGGTCACTGTCAGATACCGGGTGTTTACGTTGATGCCTATTACGGGCGATATCCCGTTTCTTGGGCCCATCAATTACCCGGGGTTTATGGAAGTCGTCGGAGTTTCGACAATGCGGGCCGAATAGGAGGATCCCAGCTATGAAACGCAGGTGGGTCATACCCGTCGTGTCGGCCGTCCTGGCGCTCGTCACCACTGTGGTGGTCGTCGGTTACCTGCAGACCCTCAGACGGCAGGTCACCGTGGTGGCGCCGATCAAGACCGAGGCCGTCGTCTTTGCGAGGACCGCGATCGCGGAGCGCCGGATCGTAGGTGCCACCGCCCTCGAGATCCGGCAGATCCCGGCAGAGGCGGTGCACCCGCAGGCTGCGCGGCGGATCGAAGACGTCGCCGGACGGGTCGCCGTCGCTCCCATTTTCGCCGACGAACAGGTGCTCGCGCCGAAACTGGCGCCGGTCGGTGTAAATGTTGGTCTGGCATTTGTCCTCCCCAAGGACAAGCGGGCGATGACCATTGCGGTTAATGAAGTCGTCGGAGTGGCCGGGTTTGTCTTTCCTGGAGATCGCGTGGACGTCGTGGCGACGGTCCACAACGACAAGATCAACCTGACGAAGATCGTGCTTCAGGACGTCGAGGTCATGGCGATCGCGCAGAAGGTCGAGCAGAAGCCGGGAGAGGAGCCCCGCGTCACCACTTCGGCGACGCTGGCGCTCACGCCTCAGCAGACCGAGGCGCTGGCCGAGATCGATAACAACGGACGCGTGCGCCTGGCCCTCAGGCCCCATGGGGTGGACGACAGGGTGCAGACTGCCGGGCAAACCATCGAGACGGCCATTGGACGTACCTCGACGGCCGTCGCTGCCGCCCCGGCTACGAGCGTGCGTACAGCCTCTGCTACCGCACGTACGCGGGCTCGGCGCGAGGCTGCAACCGTGGCGGCCGTACCGCCGCCGACCCTCAAGCCGACCGCCGTGCACAGTGTCGAGCTCTGGAGGGCGACTGCGAAATCGACGGTGCAGTTCGAGGAGCCCCGTCCATGACGAAACCAGCGGATCGCCAGCAAGAACGTGGGATGGCGGCGGTATTCACCGTCCTTGGGTTTCTGGCGGTGACGCTTGTGGTCGGGATGTCGACCGATTTCGGCATTCTCATGCGGTATCGGCGCGCCATGCAGAACGCGTGCGACTCCGGGGTGCTTGCGGGAGGACTGAACCTCAGGTCCAGTCCGTCGACGGCGCCGGCGACCGCTCAGCGATATGCTGAGGACGACATGCGGCAAAACAACATCGCCTGGAGTTCGGTGGATGCCACGACACTCGATCTCATGCCGACGCGGCCCGGGCTTGAAGGCGTCCGAGTCGAGGTCCATTCGAACGTTCCAATGTTCTTCTTGCGGCTGGTCCGAGACACGGTACCGGTCGCCGTGGCGTGCACCGCCCGACTGGCGCCGGTCATCCTGACTCGGGGACTGGTTCCACTGGGCCTCAACTACGATGCCTGGCGCGCCTACAGCGGCACCAGCGGCTGCCTGCCGGTGATTCAGGGCGGCGTTCCGCTTTCGGCCCGAACGCCTCCGTGCGACTCGTTCACGATGACGTTGGACGTCAGCGCCAGGAGCAACCCGTGGGGGTCCGGGAACACGGGCATGGTTGCCATGCAGGCCCCCGGAGGTACAGGAGACTGCTTCGCCGACTGCCCTGTCGGCGCATCGTTTTGGAGGGACACGTTTATCCAGGGCTCCCCACAGCAGTATTGCTTTGATGAGGGCCAGACCGCTGCGGTCACGGACTTCACGCTTGAGGGCCGATCGTGCGCGAACGTCAGGACGAGACCTGGAACCGTCAGCGGCCCGGTCAGGACCGCCGTTGACGCTCGGTGCGACAGCACGAACCCGCTGGATCGCATCGTCGTCATCGTGCTCCTGAACCCGGCGTATGCGACAGCCGGCAGCGGCTCCTACACCACGGAGATCTGGGGATTCGCGGCCTACGAATTGGATTGTTCCCAAAGGCCCACGGCCGGGGCTGGTAACGTGTCGATCCACGGGGGATTCGTCTCGTTCGTCTCCATGCAGGCCACCGGAACCCACACGACGTTCGATACCGGTATCTACACGGTGGTGTTGTGCGAGGATAGTTCACCACAGAATACTTGTAGGTCGTAGGAGGCCCAGGTGGCCCAGTTCGTGCGGGTTGTGGTCGCGACGCCCAACGAGGCGTCGCGGAATCTCATCCTCAGGGTCGTGAATCAGCACCAAGCGGCCCGGATCGTCGCCGAAGCCGATACCGACGATCGACTCATGGATGTCGTGGCGTATCGGCGTCCCCAAGTGGTGTTCGTGTCCCCCGACCTGGCGGACATGCGGGGATTCGAGGTTGCCGACAGACTGTCGCGGCGATATCCCGGTCTCTACATCGCGATGGTGTCACCGCGCAATGGCAACGACGAGCTTCGCCGGGCGATGAAGGCGGGAGCCCGGGAATGCCTCGTTGAGCCCATCGGCGAGGACGCTGTGCTGCGCGTCATCGATGAGGCGAAAGACCTTGGGACGTCAATCGCCGAGCGGCGGGGAACCGTTCTGGGTATCATGTCCAGCAAAGGTGGCGTCGGCAAGAGCACCGTCGCCGTTAACCTGGCGATTGCGCTGAAGCAGATCAACAGCGCCACGCGTGTCGCCCTGGTGGACGGAGATCTGTACTTCGGCGACATCGCCGTGCTCCTAAACGCCAAGCCTGAGCGGACTATTCACGAGTTGAACACCGCCCTCGATGCGGAGATTGCGGACCGGTTCCTCTATCAACACCCTACGGGCATCGAAATCCTGGCTGCGCCCCCGCAGACGGAACAGGCCGACGAGATCTCGCCGGACCGGTTCCGCATGATCCTCGGCATCCTGCAGAGCCTCTACGACGTCGTCCTCGTGGACGCCACGGTGTCCGCCTTTGACACTATGCTGGCGACCCTCGACGTGGCGGATCAGATCGTCTTGTTGTCCACCCTCGATGTCGTGTGCCTGAAGGATATCGGCCAGATGCTGCGGATGCTCTCGAAACTTCGATTCCCGGCCCACAACGTCATGATTGCCGGCAACCGGTTCGACGAACGCGTCTCGCTCAGCCCGAAGGACGCCGAGCGGGCGCTGGGGATGCCCTTTAGCACGGTGCTGCCCCGGGACGACCGGAACATCACGGCGGCCAATCGCGGGATTCCCCTGATTTTGAGTGAACCCGGCGCGCCGTTCGTCCAGAAAATCGTCGCATTCGCAAAGACGATCAACCTGCAGACTGGGAGGGCCGAGCGTGTCTCTGCGTAGACGCCTCGAGGAGATCACGGAAACCGTTGGGTTCTGGGCCGACCCATATCAAAGCCTGAAAAACACGGTGCACCGGCGGTTGATCGAGGAGATGGGGCGGCGAGGGGCAGCCGGCACGGGTCGTGAGGAGATCGAGAGAGAAGTGGCCCGCATCCTCGACCGCGAGAACGATCTGCTGACGCGCGAAGACCGAACCCGGCTGATCAAGGATATCGTCAATGAGGCCCTCGGGTACGGGCCGATCGAGCCCCTCATCCAGGACCCAACGGTCACTGAAGTGATGGTGAACGGTGCCAATCAGGTGTTCGTCGAACAGGGCGGGAAGATCTACCCCACGGATGTGCGGTTTCGAGACGATCAACACGTGATGCGGATCGTCGAGAAGATCGTGTCTGAGGTGGGCCGGCGCATCGATGAGAGTCAGCCGTACGTCGACGCCCGCCTGCCGGACGGCTCGCGGGTGAACGCCATCATTCCCCCGCTGGCGCTGAACGGACCGTGCCTGACCATTAGGAAGTTCTCGCGGGAACCCTTTACCGACGCGGATCTGATCCGGTTCGGGACACTGACCGACGAGGTCAGGGACCTGCTCGATGCGTGTGTGCGGGCCAAGCTGAATACCTTGATCTCCGGCGGGACGGGATCCGGTAAGACCACATTGCTGAACGTGGTGAGCGCGTTCATCCCGGCGAGTGAGCGGATCCTCACGATCGAGGACGCCGCCGAACTGCAACTGAAGCAGCCACACTGGGTGCGCCTTGAAACCCGCCCTCCGAACATCGAGGGCCGGGGACAGGTGACCCAGCGTGACCTGGTCCGGAACGCGCTGCGCATGCGCCCCGACCGGATCCTCGTGGGTGAGGTCCGCGGCGGGGAAGCGCTGGACATGCTGCAGGCGATGAATACCGGGCACGAAGGAAGCCTGACGACCGTCCACGCCAACACGGCTCGGGACGCGTTGGCCCGGGTCGAAACCATGGTGTTGATGGCCGGGATCGATCTGCCCACGCGGGCGATCCGGGAGCAGATGGCCTCTGCGTTCCATGTCCTGATCCACATGGCGCGGTTTAGCGATGGTACCCGGAAGATCGCCAAGATCGCTGAGGTCACGGGGATGGAGGGCGACGTCATTACCATGCAGGACATTGTCGTCTTCACACCGTCAGGCATCTCTCCCGACGGGCAGGTCCAGGGTCGGCAAGTGTTCACCGGGCTTCGCCCAAGGTTCTACGATCGGATGAAGGCGATGGGGATCGAGCTGGCGCTTTCCATCTTCCTTCGGTGAGGGCGCGACAATGTGGGCGCTGACTCTCGTCGTGTTCGCCACGTGCTCGTGGCTCTTCTACCTGCTCGTGGCCAGGCTCATGGGGCCGCGACTGGCGGTCGCAGACCGGCTGGCGACTGTCGGCGCGGCGTCGCAGCCGCCGGTCCAGGCACCCTTTCGGTGGAGCAGCATGCCGGCAGCAGACCGCATCATGGGGCGCCTCGACTTCTCGCGATCCCTGGAGTATCTGCTCGACGAGGCGGATCTCCCGATGAAACCGTTCGAATTTGTTCTTCTGCTCATCGTCTGCGCACTGGGCCTGACCGCGGCCGGCCTGGTCGCGGGACGCGGGACGGCCATCGCGGTGCTCATGGGCATGCTCGGGTTCCTCGCGCCCATCGTGTGGGTGCGCCTGCGGCGTCTGGGCAGGCGGGACGCGTTCAACCGTCAGATTCCAGACGCCCTTCAGGCGATCGGCAACTCGCTGCGGGCGGGTTATGGATTTGGTCAGGGGATGGGAGTCGTGGCAAAGGACCTGCCGCGCCCCATTTCTGCGGAGTTTGCTCGGGCGCTTCGCGAGATGAACCTCGGGATGACGGTCGAGGACGTCTTGCGGGATATGACACGCCGCATGCAGAGCGTGGACTTCGAGCTCGCGGTCTCGGGCATCCTTATCAACCGTCAGGTCGGCGGCAATCTGGCCGAGCTCCTCGATCACATCACCAACACAATCCGGGAGCGCGTGAAGCTGCAGGCGTTTATCCGGGTGCTGACGGCGGAGCAGCGGCTGTCGGCCTTGGTCATCATGGCCGTGCCGCCGGTGCTGTTCGTCATTCTCTTCGTCGCCTGGCGGGAGTACATGAAGTATATCCTCATTACGCGCATCGGCCTGGCGTTGCTGGCGGTTGCCCTGGTGATGCAGTTGGTCGGGATCTACTTCATTCGGCGCATTGTTGATATCGAGGTCTAGGAGACCAACGTGGAGCCTGCGCTGATCGGACTGCTGGTGTTTACCACGATCTTCCTGGGGGGCATGGCGCTGCTCAGACGCGCCCCCGAACAGGAGGCGGTTGGGGCCAGGCTGCTGGAGATCGAGCACCAGCGGTCTCCCCGGGCCATGCTGCTCACGGTGCCCTATCACCGGCGCGTCCTTCTCCCGGTCCTCAAATCCATCGTCGGCGCCGCGGCCAACCTCCTGCCTCCGAATTCGATCGGAGAGGCGCAGAAGCGCCTCGTCATGGCCGGCCGGCGCACCGCCAACCCCGTGTTGTGGATTCTCCGCAAATGGGCCCAGGCCGGCGTGGCGGGGGCGCTTGTCTACCTCGCCGCGGGGCACTTCCGTTTGCCCGCTTTGACCCAGATCCTCGTGGCGCTCGGTGCGGGTGGGTGGGTGTATCTGTGGCCGGAGGTGCAGGTCCGGAGCGCGATTCTGGAGCGGCAGAACAAGATCGTCAAGGAACTGCCGGAGACCCTGGACCTGCTCACCATCTCGGTGGAGGCCGGACTCGGGCTCGATCAGGCGCTGGAGACCGTGACGGCGAAGCGCGCGGGGCCGCTCTCCGACGAAATCCGGGCCTACCTGGAGGAGGTCAGGCTGGGCCGCGACCGCCAGGAAGCCCTGAGGGCCATCGGGAGCCGCACCGGCGTCGAGGACCTCATCTCCTTGGCCGCGACCCTGACCCAGGCGATGGAGTTCGGGGTGAGCATTGGGCTCGTCCTGCGCATCCAGGCGGACGCGGTACGCACGCGCCGGCGCCAGCGGATCGAAGAGCATGCTATGAAAGCCCCGGTCAAGATGTTGTTCCCGCTGATCTTCCTGATCCTACCGGCACTGTTCGTCGTCGTCGCGGGGCCCGGGTTGATCAGGGCCTACGAGGAGTTCGTCAAACCCACGGGGCCGTCGCAATTTAGGCCTCCGGCACAGCAAATTCGTCGATGAGTCGACATCACAGTTCCCTTGGAGGAGGCTCGACAGCCATGCGCTCCATAACGGCGGCCCTTCTCATCAGCTTCATGATCATCGTCATCGCTCCGAGTGCGCACGCCGACGAGACGGTGATGATTCAGGTCAATCATGGGATGCTGCTGAAGGTCAGCAATGTCGAGCGAGTCGTCGTCGCAGCGCCGGATATTGCCGACGTGAACATCATCACACGTAGCCAGTTGATGCTCGTCGCCAAGAAGGTGGGCGAAACGACGATCAGCGTGTGGGATGCCAGAGGCTATACTGCCTATCGGGTGGTCATTGCCGGCGCTCCCGCGACCGACATTATCAAGGCCCTGGGCGAGGTCTTGCGGGAGCCGAGCGTGGTCGTCAAGGTTGTGGGCGACGCGATTGTGCTCGAAGGGAGCGTGAAGACCAGCGTGGACAAGGCCCGAGCCGAGAGCATCGCGTCCGCGTTTGGTCGAAAAGTCATCAACGTGCTGAGGGTTGAGCAGGTGACCCCGCCGCCGCCCTCGACGACGCAGGTCTTGGAAGCGCAGGTGCTGGACGCGCTGAAGGGCCTGCCGGTGGTCATCAAAGTCATCCGGAACTCTTCCAATGAAGATACGATTCTTATCGAAGGAACAGTAGCCAACCAAGCCGAGTTGACCCGACTCGAGACGATTGTCAAGGCCCTCGTGAAGAACGCCGTGTTGCTCGTTCGTGTTCGGGACCCCCGCCAGATCCGGGTCGATGCCACGTTTGTGGAGATCGACCGGCAGGCCCTACAGCAGATGGGCGTCGAGTGGGGGGGAGGGAGTCCGGCGACTACGCCCGCTCCTGGTGCCCCTGTTCTTGCACCCTCCATCACCGATCCGTTCGCGTTCCACTTCGGCTTCTTCGATCCGAGCAATCCGTTCACTCCCCTACAGGTCTTGGTGGCCCGGTTGCGCCTGCTGGAGTCGCGTGGCGTGGCCAGGGTACTGTCCAACCCGCGCCTGGTGGTGTTGGAGGGCCGGCCCGGCAAGCTGGTGGTCGGCGGCGAGCTCCCGGTTCCGATCGTTGGCGCCGATCGCACGGTCACCGTCCAGTTCAAGGAATTCGGCATCCGGCTCGAATTCTGCGTGAATTCGATCCTGCGGAAGCAGAACGACCAGCTCGACTGCGTGCGGGGCCAGGAGTTCGGCACCGGTGACGGCGTCACCATGGACCTGCGCACCGAGGTGAGCAGCCTCGACTTTGCCAACGCAATCGTCGCGGCGGGCTTTCTCATCCCCACGATCAAGAAGCGTGAAGTGCAGACGATGATCATCATGCGCCCGGGCGAGTTCCTGGTGCTGGGCGGCCTGATCCAACGCGAGGTCAGCCAGAATGTTTCCAGGATTCCTCTCCTCGGCGATCTTCCCATTCTCGGCGCCCTGTTTCGCAGCACCAGGTTCCAACGCGGGGAAACGGAACTCGTGATCTTCGTGTCGCCGAGCGTTGTGGCGCCGACCAGAGAGCAGCCGGCGGTCCCTGCCGAACCATCGCCGGTACCGTCGCCAGCGCCGTAGCGGCCACAGCCACAGGGGGCAGTCGATGTACGTCGTGAACAGGACGCGCAGCACCTATCTAGGGGTGGATATTCGACTGGCGAATTCGTTCCGGTCACGCCTCATGGGACTGCAGGCCTACCGGGAGATTCCATTTGGCGACGGCGTCTGGCTGGTGCCGTGCAACTCGATCGTGACGTTTCGGATGCGGTTTGCTATTGACGCGGTCTTTCTGGATAGGGACGGTCGCGTCGTGCGCGTCGTGGAGAACATTTCGCCTGGGAAAGTCGTGTGGCCCATTCGCAGGGCGCACTCGGTCCTCGAGTTGCCCGCGGGCGTGGTGCGCAGCAGCGAGACTCGGGACGGAGACATGATCGAGTGCATCGATGACGTCGTGCGCCCGGTCCGGTCGCGCGACGGGCAAGCCGGGACGTCCCGTGCGTCGACTGAGAAGGAGGCGTCGCCGCTCGGCCGGGATTGAGAGCCGCCAAGGCCTACCGCACCGCCTGAAGAATCCACAACAGCGCCATCCCGACGCCGATCGTCAGAAACACGCTCTTGGTACGCCACGCGACCAGTGACGCGGCCACACCGGCCACCAGCCGGGGATTGGCGAGCGAGAGGCTCAGCACACCGCCGGGTCGCAGCAGTTCTGGGACAACGAAGGCGGTAAGCACCGACGCCGGCACGAAGCGCAGGGCGATTCGCACGAGATGGGGGACCTCGAGACGGCCAAGCACGATGATCATCGAGAGACGGAGCGCGAAGGTCAGCACCCCCATCGCGACGATCACGAGCCACAGCGCGGTGAGGGTCATCGTTCCGCCGCGAGCCCGGCGGCGATGCCGGCGAGCATGGCGAGCAACAGACCGAGTTTGAGCGGGGCGCCGACGGCGAACACGGCCACGAGTCCCGCGACCGCCGCCGAGACGAGCGCCGCGCGGTCTGTGATCACCGATGCTAACAACCCGATAAACGTCAGCGGAAGCGTGAAGTCCAAACCCCAGGTTGGAGGCACCCGTGCCCCAAAAAAGATGCCGACGGCCGTGCTCGTCTGCCAGAGGGTCCACAGCAGCACCCCGGAGCCCAGCACGTACCAGTGCCCGGTGAGCGACGCCCCGCTGCGCTGGTAGCGGCTGATCCCCAGCGCGTACACTTCGTCGACCATCAGATAGGCCAGCACGCACTTCCAGACGGGCCGAAGCGGTTTCAGATGCGGCGCCAGCGAGGCGCCGTAGAGGACGTGGCGCGAGTTGATGATGGCCGTCGTCAACAGCACCACGCCCCACGGCGCGCCGCCGCCAAGCAACTGCGTGGCCAGAAACTGTGCGGCGCCGGCGAAGACGAACAGCGACATGCCTTGCGCCGCGGCCGCGGGAATCCCGGCACCGCTCGCGACGACACCGTAGATCATGCCGAACGGCGCGACGCCGATGAGCAGCGGCAGCACCGCCTTGATACCGGCCGCGAACTCGCGGCCCGGCGTGGGTGTGGCGAGCATTGTGCCTCCTGGGAGACGTGATGAGCGCGCGAATTGACGAACGGCTACGACAGGGGGCGCGGCCTTCCTGCAGGAACGCGTCGCCGGGGCCGCCGAAGTCGGCGACACGATGCGTGTGGTGATCGCCGGGGCTTCGGGACTCATCGGGCGTCAACTCGCGCCGGCGCTGCGTGCCGCGGGCATGGACGTGCGGCGGCTGGTCAGACGCGCCGCGTCGGGGCAGGATGAAATCGCGTGGGATCCGGCGCGCGGCCGGCTCGATGCTCAGGCGCTCGCCGGCACCGACGGTGTGATCAACCTTGCGGGCCGCAGCCTCCTCGGCCGGTGGACCGCGGGCGTCAAAGCCGACATCGTGAATAGCCGCGTCCAGGCCACGCGCCTGCTTGTCGACGCCATCGCGGGAATGCCGGCGCGTCCCACGGTGTTCGTGTCGACGTCGGCGGTCGGCTACTACGGTAGCCGGGGAGACGAAGTGCTCACCGAAACCTCGTCAGCCGGGACCGGCTTTCTCGCAGAACTCACGAAGGTGTGGGAGGGGGAGGCGCGCCGCGCCGCCGATCTGGGGGTGCGCGTCGTGTGCCCGCGCTTCGGGCTCGTGCTGGCCCGCAGCGGCGGTGCGTTGGGGCCGATGATACCGTTGTTCCGTGTGGGTCTCGGCGGGCCGATTGGCGGCGGCGGTCATTGGTGGTCGTGGGTCCATATTGATGATGTCAGCGCTGCGATCGTTGCGGCGCTGACGTCATCTGCTCTGGAAGGTCCCGTCAACGTGGTGGGACCCGCGCCCGTGACGAACCGTGAATTCTCGCGAACCCTCGGCCTGGTCCTCCACCGCCCGGCGATTCTACCCGCCCCCGCGTTTGCCGTCCGTTTCGTGCTCGGCGAGGTCGCCGATGAGATGATCCTCAGCAGCCAGCGGGTGTTGCCAGCACTGCTGCAGGCGCACGGGTTCGTGTTTCGCTGGCAAGAACTTTCCGCGGCGCTGGAGAATCTGGTCACGTCCTCATGAAGGGGACGAGGAGGAGGCGAGCGTGCTCAACGTCGGCGATCGGGCCCCAGACTTCACGGCAAGCACCGACACCAGGACGACCGTATCGCTCAAGGATTTCCGAGGGAAAAAGGTCGTGCTCTACTTCTATCCCAAGGACGATACCGCCGGGTGTACCCGAGAGGCGTGCGGCTTCCGCGATCATTACGAGGCCGTGACCGGACTGGGCGCCGTCATCCTGGGCGTCAGTGCCGACGACGTGGATTCCCACGCCGCCTTCAAGCACAAGTACGCGCTCCCGTTCCCGCTCCTGGCCGACCCCGACAAGGCGATCATCACCGCGTACGGGGTCTGGAAGGAACGCACCGCCTCCGACGGTCGGACCTTTATGGGCATCGAGCGCACCACGGTCATCATCGACGAGCGCGGCGTCATCTCGAAGATCTTCCCAAAGGTCAAGGTGGACGGGCACACCGACGAGGTGCTCGCCGCCCTGGCCGAGCCCGCGTCTACGGCGCGATCGTAATCCGGCCCTCCACGCGCGGGGCGATCGTCTGCGCCCGCTTGATCGCCTCGGCGACGACCGTAGTGATCACCGGGCCGCCCATCGCGTCGACGATGACCTCCGCGCTTCTGATCATCGTGTAGCCGTCGCCGCCGTCGCGCATGAAGTCATTGGTCGCGAGCGTGTAGGTCGCGGTCGGGTCGAGCGGCCGGCCGCCGACCGTGACCGATGCGACGCGCGATCCGGCCGGGCGCGCCGGGCTGAACACAAACGAGAGACCGGATACCTGCGGGAACCGTCCCCCCTGGTTTTCGACCTGGCTCACGCCGTTCTCCAACGCCGCCCGCACCGCCGCCCCTGATATCCGCACTTTCACCACGGTGTTGTTGAAGGGCAGCCACCCCAATACGTCGCGGAGCTTGATCTCACCCGCCGGAAACAACGCATTGGATCGAATGCCGCCGCCGTTGGTGATCGCGATGTCGGCGTCGACGGCCTGCCGCATGATGTCGGCAATCAGGTTGCCCAGCGCCGCCTCGCCGGCGCGGACCGCGGCGCCCCGAGCGTCGAGCGGAATCGACGTGCGGCCGATGACGACGTCCAGTTCGCGGCTCATGCGGTCGGTGTAGCGTTTGACGAGCGCGCCGACATCAGGATCGGACGGCGTCGCCGACGTGATCGGGACGAGCTCGTCCTTGATCCCAGTGACACGGCCGTCGGTGGTCACCTGCACGCGCACGATGCCCAGCCACCTGGCATCCGACCCGGCCTTCGCGACGACCGACGTGCCGATGGTCGCACGCATGGGATCGTGGTCGTGCCCGCCGATGATCAGGTGAATGCCCGGCACCCCGCGGAGGATCTGGACGTCTTCGGCCATGTCCAGATGTGTGATGCCGACGATGATCTTGGCACCCCGCTGCTGCAAGATCGGTACGATGGCCCGGGCCGTCCCGAGCTCATCGGCGAAGAGGATGTCGGGGCCCGGGCGCGAGGCGGCCGGGGTGCTCGCGGTCAGCAACCCAAAGTAGCCTACGGGAATCCCGCGCACGGTCTTGATCAACGCAAACTCAATGCGCGGCAGGCGGGCCCAACCCCGCCCGTAGACGTTGGTCGCGATCCAGGGGAAGCGAGACTGTGCGAGCCGCAGCTGCAGCTCGTCGGGCCCCCGGTCGAACTCATGATTGCCCAGCGTTGCGGCGTCGATGCCCAACGCGTTCGCGCCGTCGATCATCTGTGCCCCGCGGAAGACCGACGACTCGAGTGACGGCGACACTAAGTCCCCGGCAAACAGCAACTGCGCCTCGGGATCCTGCGCGCGCGTCTGCTTGGAGAGGTAGGCCAGCCGGTCCAATCCGCCGGTGCGTCCTCCGTCGACCGGTCCGAGTTGGTAGTCGTCGTTGAAGTGCATGAAGGTGAGTGTGAGCGGTGTCTGGGCGTCGACCGGCCAGGACACCAGGGCCAGTACGAGCGCGGCCAGCAGCCACCGATACCACGATCGTTGCAGATTCATGCGCGCCTCCTCGTTACGGACTCAGCGGTCGCCGACGCCGTCGCCAGCGCGTGCCGGATGGCGTTCAGATCGCGGGCCGCGCGGACGGCCAGGTGTCTCGCCTCGTCACCTTTCGCGCTCCCCAGCGCCTTGAGCGCCGCCAAGTGTGGCGGCTCGCGGTGCGCCACCGCGGGGTCATGGTCGAAGCGCCCCCGCTCCGTGTAGTCGATGGGGATCAGCGCGCGGCCGATGGCCATCAGCGCTGCGTTCACCTGACGCACCGCCCGCCGGTCGGACGACCGGGCGAGCGCCCGGGCCCGCCGGGCTAGTCCCTGCGTGGCGCGCACCAGCCGCGCGGCCTCGGCGATCGCCGGGCGCACGTCGAGCGCGCCAGCGGCGGCGCCCTTGCGCAGGTCCTGCAACTGCTTCAACCACATCGTCGCCGTCGCCGTGTAGTCGAGCGGCGCCACGGGCGAGGTCGCGAACGCATGGACAATCCCCAGGTAGATCTTGCAGTCACGCTCGAGCAACGCCGGATCGATCTTGTCCGGGGTGTCTTCGGTCGTGTGCCACCACCAGCCGAGCCCGCCGGTGTTGCCGCCGCTGAACACGCTGAAGTCGCGGCTCGCCTCCGGCGAGTCGCCTGCCTGCTCGGAGATGTCCATCAAGAGCGAGGGGACGCCGACGCCCAGGAATGACTGGTCGCCCATTCGGCCGATGCGTTGTCCCTGAAAGCGGCCACCCGCCAGCGATCGGACCACCGTGTCCGCGACACCCTGTGTCTCCGGCATCGCGTAGGCATGCCTGTTGATGATCGAGCCCTTCCCGCCTGTGGAATCGACGTTCACGTGCGCGATGCAGTGCGCGTCCAGGTCGTGCCAGTAATGATCCGCATACCACGTGGATCCCGAGTACCGGCCGTGCGAGTGCCCGGACCAGAACGCGAAGCGGATACCGCGGTACCGGCGCACCTTGGCCATGGCCCGCGCGATCTCCAGCATCGTCGCATTCGCGGTGCCGTTGTCCATCGCGCCGCGATGCCAGGAGTCGAGGTGCCCCGTGAACATGACGAACGTGTCCTCGACGGTGCCGGGGAGATCGGCGACGAGCAACGGCGTCTTTCGCCAGCCGGTGTCGACCGACGCCGTGATACGGAGGCGTGTCTGGCCTCCGCGCACGGCGGTGCGCAGCGCGTCGGCATCGTGCCCCGCAACGGACACCACCGGAATCCTCGGCATCCGGTCCATCGCTTCGGCCGAAGGACTCCCCCAGACGGTGGAGACGATCATCTCGTGCACGTACGGGTCGCGGTTGAGGAACACCAGCCCAACCGCGCCGGCGGCCTGCCCAGCCTGCACCCCCGCGGGGCTGGCGAGACCGTCGAGGACCGCGATGCGTCCGGCGGCCTGCGCCGCGGGGAGATCCGCAGGGGTCGCCGCGTACACGGCCGCGGCTTCGAGTCCACCGGTGGACGCCGCAAACGAGTGGGTGACGCACGGGACGGCGCGGCTACTGATCCGGCTGTCGCCACCCTGTACGAGCGCAAGCGACGCCGGGCCCGGAAGGCTGATGAAGGCGTCGTGCATGAGCAACTGCGTCTTGCACCCGGCCGCCCGCAACTGTTTTTGCGTGTATCTGAACGCCTCGAGTTCCTCCGGGGTTCCAGACAACCTCACCCACCGAGCGAGCGCCTCGGTGTCGCCCATGAGGCGCTTCGTGCTGACTGTGTCATACGGTGGTGCGAGTGCCTTCCTCGCCATCCTCGTCCTCCCTCAGCCTAGCATCCAGCGTCCGCCGTCCACGCTGATCGTCTGACCCGTGACATACGACGCCTGTTCCGACGCAAAGAAGAGCACCGCGTGCGCGATATCTTCAGGTGTCCCGAGGCGTTTGACCGCCAGCGCATTGAAGAACCCCTGTTGACCCGCCTCGCCCATCGCCTCCCACTGTTTGGTTGATGAGGGATTCGACAGTACGAAGCCAGGTGCCACCGAATTTGCCGTAATCCCGAAGGGACCGAGTTCGCGCGCGATCTGCCGGGTGAACCCGATCAGACCCGCCTTCGCGCTGGCGTAGGCCTGGATCCCGGTCTGGCTGTAGCTGCGACCGGCGCCGGACGAGATCGTGACGATGCGACCCCAGCCACGCGTCTTCATGGCCGGGGCCAACGCGCGGACGAACAGGAAGGCGCCGTCCAGGTTGGCCGCCACGATCCGGCGCCACTCGTCCAGGGTCACACCTTCGATCGGCTTGCCCACCTGCCATTGGACGCCGCCCGCTGCGTGCACGAACACATCGACTCCACCCGTGCGCCCGATCTCGTCGGCGAGCGCCTGCACCGCGCCGGCGTCCGTGACATCGACAGTTCGCCCCTCGGCCCGCCCGCCCCCGGACCGGCAGCGGCGGACCGTCTCGGCCAGGTCATCCTCGCGGATGTCGCACGCCCAGACAGTCGCGCCACGGACCGCAAACGCCTCACAGATTCCCCGGCCGATCCCGTGCGCCGCGCCGGTCACAAGTGCAGTCCGTCCTGAGAAGTTGTACGGCTCAGTCATGGCCGCCCGCCGCCCGCACGGCGCCGTACGTCCGTGCGTTCAGGTCGATCAAGGCGCGCATGTTGTCCCACGACAGCGCACGCGCACCGCTTTCGATCTCGCCGATCATCCGGCTCACGCTGTCCACCAGCGGGATCCCGATGCCGTGCTTGGCGGCCCGCGCGCGCAACTCCATGGCCACCGTCTCGACTTCGGTCTTGCGCCTGCGCACGGCAAGGTCGCGCCAGATACCGCTCTTGGCCTTCTTCGATTTGCTGTTGAAGGCCACCAGGGCGTCCAGGCTGGCGTCCACGCGGCCCGGATCGCGGCGCGGCGGGAAGACGAATGCCTGGGGTTCGAATCCGTCGAACGGCTCGGGCCGCACGCTTTCGGCCTCCGCGAGGGCAAGCACTTCGGCCGCCAGATTGGTGAGCGCGGGCCGGGCCTCGCGGCTGGCCAGACAATCGGCGATCGTATCATCGGTGAGCGCGGTGGCCTTCAGCATCGCCGCGTAGGCATGCTTGCCCCACAGATACCCCCAGATGTTGGACGTGGCCTGCGTGTTGCGGAGGAAGGCCGACTGCAGCGCGGCCACCAGGTCACGCACGCGAGGCGTTACCGCGCCGTCCAACTCGCCGATGTACAGGGCGCCCGCGCCACCGTACATGATGCGGCCCGGCTCTTGATAGTCGGCGCCGAAGTTGACAAAGGCACCGATCGTACGCTGCCGCCCCACGATCGCGGCGATCCGTTCTTCGTTGAAGCCGTTCTGCATGGAGACCACGACCCCATCGGGCGGCAGGTGCGGCGCGATCTGCCGGGCCCCGGCGTCGGTGTGCATCGTCTTAACCGCCAAGAACACCATCCCAAGAGGCCCGCGCATCTCGGCGGGGGTGATGGCCGGGATCTTCACCGTGAAGGTCTCGGCGCCTTCGATCGTCAGGCCCTGCCTGTTAATGGCGCGTACGTGGTCTTCGACCGAGTCCACCAACAGCACGTCGTGCCCAGCCCGCGCCAGATGTGCCCCCAGCGTCCCGCCGATGGCTCCTGCGCCAACAACTGTGATCTGCATCAGCATGCCTCCTTCATCGTGAAACTCGCACGGGCTGCAGGTCGATCCGGCCCCGCGACCCGTCTGTTGCGATCTTCGTCTCGTACGGTTCTGACAGGTCGGCCAGGCCGGCCAGGATCCGGGCGGCGTCGGCTCCCACCGCGAGTTCGGGATCGCCCTCGGCATTCATCATGACCGGCACCAGGTCGATCGTGCGCACGGCGCCTGAGTGACAGGTCACCAGGGCAACGACCGAATCCAGGTTGATCGCCGAACGCAGGCTGCGCCACGAGTACGGAGGATCCGTCCGCCGCAGTTTCGGAAACCGGCCGGGCGTCACCGAGTGGAAGAGAAAGTTGCCCAGGCTGTAAAAGACGGGCCGGCCGTTGATCACGTCAATGCCGTGCAGCACGTGGGGATGGTGGCCGACGATGACGTCGGCACCGGCCGCGACCAGGGCTTCCGCGAGCGGCCGCTGGTAGGTGGCCACCGGATCCTGGAACTGTGCGACCCAGCCGTTGGGTACGCCCCAGTGGATCCCGACCACGCACAGGTCGGCCGCGCGCTTCGCCGCCGTCACCGCGGCGGCGGCGGCCGCCACATCCTCGGGCCAGCAGCGCGTCTCGACGACCGGCGCGGCGCCAGGCGTCTCGTCGAGGGCGGCGCTGTCGATGACGTAGTTGGTCGTCACCCGCACCGGCGCCATGCCTGGGCGGTCTTCGGCCGCGCCGCTGCCCACCGGCAACGTCGTCGACAGCCCCACGAAGGCCACACGCACGCCGCCGGCGGTCAGCACGGCAGGAACCAGCGCCTCGGCGAGGGTGGCACCGGCGCCCACGGCCGCCACCCCGGCCGCGCGGAGGGCATCAAGCGTGTCGTACATCCCCTCGACACCGTAGTCGAAGAGATGGTTGTTCGCGACGGTGGCCACATCGATGCCCGCCGCGCGCAGTTCGCGGGCCAGGGCCGGATCGCTGCGGAAGGCCACGTGCTTGTCCGCCGGCGAGCCCCGCGTGGTGAGCGGACATTCCAGGTTGACAAACACCAGGTCGGCGCCGTGCAGGAGCTCAAAGACGCGCGCGCTGCCGGGCGAGCGACCGCCGTGGACGATCGCGTGTTCCAGCATCAGGTCGCCCACCAGGGCGATCGTCATCGACTGGCCCATCATGTCACCTCGTCTTCGCCGCCGCGCCGAGTCGATTCGTCTAACGCTCGGCCAGGGTCGGGTCGATCGCGTCCCGCAGCCCGTCGCCGAACCAGTTGTAGCACAGCACCGTCACGAAGATCATGATCCCCGGGAACACCGCCAGATTCGGGACCGTCCGCAGGTAGCCGCGCGCGCCGCTGAGCATGTTGCCCCACGAGGCCGCCGGCGGCTGCACGCCCAACCCGAGGAACGACAACGACGACTCCAGCAACACGACGAATGCGACCCCAAGCGTCGCGGCCACCGTAATCGAAGGGATCGACTGTGGGACGATGTGGCGCGCCACGATCCGCAGCCCGCTGCAGCCGAGGGCGCGGGCGGCGAGGACAAACTCGAGTTCACGCGTACGGAGCACCTCGGCGCGCACCACCCGCGCGACCGTCATCCACGACGACAGCGCGATGACCGTCACCAGGTTGAGAATCGTGGCGCCCAGCAACGCGAGCGCCATCAACGCGATGAAGAAGAGGGGGACGGCCATCATGCCATCGGTGATGCGCATCAGGACGATATCGGTGAACCCGCCCAGGTACCCGGCCAGCGCGCCCACCGTGACACCGAGGACCATCGACACGACCATTGACGCGAGCGCGACCGCCAGCGAGACCCGGCCGCCATAGAGCAAACGAGTCAGCACGTCGCGGCCGTATTCGTCGGTCCCGAGCCAGTGCGCGCGGTCCGGCGGCCGGAAGCGTAAGGTCAGATCTACGAGGTCCGGGTTGTACGGGGCAACGCGGGGAGCGAGCGCCGCGGCGAAGTGAACGCCGATCAGAATGACGAGCGCGCCGGTCGCCAGCCGGTTCCGGCGAAAGCGCGAGACGATGCGGGCGCCCGGCGGATTATTCATAACGGATGCGGGGATCCACGTACACATATAAGAGGTCGACCAGTAGGCTGCTCGCCGCCACGACCGTGGAGATCACCAGCGTGATGCCCATGATCATCGGGTAGTCTCGTTCGAACGCGGCGCGCACCGCCAGACTGCCCATGCCCGGCCAGGCGAACACCGTTTCGGTAATCGCCGCCCCGGCCACCAGTCGAGGCAACTGCAGCCCGACGATGGTCACGAGGGTGAGCAACGCGTTGCGCAGCGCGTGCCGGTAGAGCACAGTGCGTTCGCCGAGTCCCTTCGAACGGGCCGTGCGCACGTAATCCTGCCGCAGCACGGCCATCGTCGAGGAGCGCGTGTACCGCGCAAACAGCGCCATATTTGCCGTCCCCAGGACCACCGCGGGCAAGAGCAGATGGCGGGCGGCGTCCACGATGGAGTGCGGCGCCCCGATCGTACGCATCCCGCCGGGCGGCAGCCACCCCAGGAGAATCGAGAAAAGGACGATCAGCATCAACCCAAACCAGAACGTGGGAATCGAAATCCCAAAGAACGACAAAAACGTGACGCTGTGGTCCAGCGCCGAGTACGGCCGTGCCGCCGAGATCACGCCTGCCGGCACGGCGACGACCAGGGACAGCACCAGCGCGGCGGCCGACAGCACGAGGGTGTTCGGCAGCATCTGGCCGATGATCTCCAGCACCGGCAGCCCCGCCTGATACGATGTGCCCAGGTTGCCGTGCAGGACCTGTGCGAGCCATCGGACGTACTGGATGTGCACAGGTCTGTCGAGCCCCAGGATCGCGCGCATCCGCGCGATCTCTTCTTGACCGAGGTTTCGGTCCAGCAGGATCGACGGGCCCCCCGGCGCCTGCATGATGAGCGCGAAGATGACGACGGTGACCACGAGCAGCAGCACCGCGGTCTGCACCAGCCGGCGGATCAGGTAGCGGATCAGCGCGTGACCGAGACACCGGTCATGTGCGTGAGCGCATCCCGGTAGCCCATCGGGACCCAACCCTGCACACGCTTGCTGAGCGCCTGGACCTCCGACGGATACACGAGAAAGATCACGGGCGCGTCCCACGCCATGAACTTCTGCGCCTGCTGGTAGATCCTGGCGCGCGCTTTGGGATCGAAAACCTGCCGGCCTTCATCGAGCAGCTTGTCCAACTCGGGGTTGGCGTAGCCAAACTCGTTGAGCGTCCCCTGGCTATGGTAGTAGCCGATGATATCGGCTTCCGGCGGCGTGATGTACCAGAGCGTCCACGCCTGCAGCGGGTTGGGCCGCGTGCGGATGCGTGAGAGCAGCGCGTTGAACTCGCTAATGCGCACGTCTGCGTCGACGCCGACGTCGCGCCAGTACTGGCGCGTGACCACCGCGGTTTGTTCTCGGACGGGGTTGCCGCGGTCGACCTCGAGCGTGACCTTCAACGGCTGGCCGGCCTTGCGGCGGATCCCGTCCGGACCCTTCGTCCACCCCGACTCCTCAAGGAGGCGGTTGGCCAGTTGGGGGTTGTAGGGGAACTGGTGCACTTTGTCGGTGTAGGCCCATCCCACGAGCGGGTTGATCGGACCGGTCGCCAAGCGGCCCTTGCCGAGGTAGATCTTGTCCAGGAGCGCCTTGCGGTCGACCGCGTGCGTGAGCGCCTGGCGAACCTTGCGCTCGGTGAACGGCTCGACCTTGTTGTTGAACGCGATGAACGTGTAGTTCACCTGCGCCGCGTCGACGATGGTGAGGTTGTTCATCCGTTGGACCGCCGGCACCTGATGCGGTTCGATGATCATCAGGTCGAGCTGGCCGGTTTGCAACTGTGCGAGCTGCTGTTCCAGGTCGGCGACTACGCGAAAGACGATCGCGTCGAGCTTGGGCCGGCCGAGGAAGTAGCGGTCGTTGGCCACCAGCCGAATGTGCGACCCCAGGACCGATTCCCCAAACTTGAACGGCCCGGTGCCGATCGGGTTGCGGCGAAAGTCGACCGGGTTGCGGATCTGGTCGATCGTATAGTTTCCGAGGATGTGTTCAGGCAGGATGTTCGCCAGATACCCGAGCATCACCGGCAGCGTGACGAACGGGACCCGCGTGACGATCCGAACGGTGTAGTCGTCGACGATGTCGACGCGGCTGATCTCTTGAATGTTGGCGCGTTGGAAGAACGGGACCTGCGGGTTCAGCCACAGGCGTTCGATCGTGAACTTGACGTCGCGCGCGGTGAAGGGGCGGCCGTCGTGCCAAGTGATGTTGCGGCGGAGGTTAAAGGTCCACGTGAGCTTGTCGTCGGATAGCGACCACCGCTCCGCCAGATCGCCCACCGGTTGCCAGCTCTTGGGGTCGTACTTGATCAGGGTGCTGTAGAGTACCTTGTTGACCAGGATGTTCGGCAGGCCGCCGGTGATCGGCCACATCTGCGCGTTGTCGATGAGCGGGAGTGAAAACGTCCCCGGCGTTGCCTGCGCCGAGGCCGGGGGCGTCTGGACCACACTGGCCACCAGCACGACGCCGACGATCAGCGCGATCGCGGCGCGAACGACACCACGCACCTGCTCTGCTCGCATCGTCTCCACCTCCGGAGTCGATCAGTCCAGGGCCGCCAGCGCACCCTCGAGGGCTTGGGCGGCGGTCAGCAGATTGAAGACCACTTTGTTGCGCCTGCGCACCAGGTGCGTGTGCAAGACGCGCGCCTGGTGCGAGTCCAACGTCATGTCGGCAAGCTCGCGTGCGTCTTGAAGGGACGGCAGCGGTGACTGCGGTACCGCGGGATCGTGATCGAACGGGCTGCCCCCGGTGTACCCGACCTGGATCAGCGCCCGGATCGCCGTCCGTTGCGCCCGGCCGATGACGGCCGCGCGGTCGGCGTCACGCGCCCC
This sequence comes from bacterium, assembly GCA_041497675.1. Classification (GTDB taxonomy): domain Bacteria; phylum Sysuimicrobiota; class Sysuimicrobiia; order Sysuimicrobiales; family Humicultoraceae; genus JBGPNN01. The sequence continues at coordinate 39,123 of JBGQGY010000017.1, forward strand.
CGCAGCCGCCGCGGCATCCGCCGCCGCAGTGGCGGCCGCGTCGAACCCTTGGGCCGCCGCGGCCAACCGCTCCATCGCCGCGGACAGCGGGCTCCAGTCGAACCGCGCGCCCGTGTGTTGGGCCAGTGTAGCCGTGACCGCGCGCAACTCCGCGACCGACGCACCAATCTTGAACGGCAGCACCGGGGCGACCGCGAACCGGTACGCCGCGATGAGGTAGATGCGGGCATCGAGGTGCAGGACGTCCCGGTCGACCTTGTCGATCGTGTCGTCTTCGGTGTGCCACCACCAGCCCAGCCCCGATCCACCGACGGCCCAGCGTTGACCCTTGGGCCGCACCGATGACCCCATGAGCAGCGACGGCACGCCGGCCCCCCAAAACGACTGATCGCCCGCCCGCACCGGGCGCTCCCAGCCGACGTCCTGACCGGTCAGTTCACGGATCAGGCCGACGGCGAAATCGGCGGCGTCAGCGGTGGCGGTCACCGGATCATACTCGGTGGCGCCCAGGACGCCGGGTGAGTCGCAGTTGATGTGGAGCACGCAGTGTTGGTAGAGGTCCTGCCACTGCTGATCGGCGTACCACGACGACCCGGCGTATCGCCCGGTCGAGTGCCCGGGCCAGAACGCGCACCGCACGCCGCGCCGCAGCCGGTCGCGGTGCGCGTGAAAGACCCGCGCCACTTCCATCGTGACCGCGTTGCCGGTCGCGTTGTCGGTGGCGCCGAGGTGCCACGAATCGACGTGCCCGGAAAACAGCACGAACTCGGGCGTCTGGCCGGGAATCGACGCCACCGGCAGCGTCACGCGCCGCCACCCGGTCTCGGTCCGGCTGTGCAGACGCAGCGTGACCGGTCCTCGCTCGAGGGCCGCCCGGATCGCCTCGCCGCTCTTTTTGGTGATGCTGAGGATGGGGATGCGCGGGAACGCCGCCGCGGTGAGCGGGGTCGGCGCGCCCCACACCGGTGAAACGATCCCCTCGTGGATCGCGTCCTCGTCGCTCGGCCAGGTGTGGAGGTACGCCGCCGCGCCCTGTTCCTGCGCGGCCTGCATGTTGCGGCGGCTGCCGGCCTCAGAGAGCACGACCTTCCCCGCGACGCCCGCGCCGGCGAGACGCCGGTGGGTCTCGGTATCGCGGAACAGATCGGTGCCGCCGGGCACATAGATGACCTCACCGGTGACGCCCTCCGGCGGGGTGTTGCCGGAGAATGCCCGCGTCTTCGCGTTGATCTCCGCCGGCAGGCCGTGGCCACCAATCACCGCGATCGAACCCGCGATCGGGTAGCTGAGATAGGCGTCGAACGCGTGCACGTCTACTGTGATACCGTCGGCGCGAAGGCGATCGGCGATGTAGTCCATGGCCCGCCGTTCCCCCTCGGTGCCGGAGGCGCGGTCGAACCCGCAGAGGAACTCGAGGTCGCGCCACATGCGGTCGGGCGCGATCGTGCTCAGGACATGGTGCTCGTCTTTGGAGAGCGCCGGGGCACCCGGGCGGGTCAGGGGAGGTTTCACTCCCGGCTCAACACACGCTCGGGTCCGCGCGCGGTTCCCCGCTGGATCGACGTGGGGGTGGGGTAGGCGATCTTCGAATGGGTGAGCCGCGACCCGACCAGCATCTCGGCCGTGCGCAACGATACGCGCAGCGCGTTCAC
>JBGQGY010000018.1:0-40713 GCA_041497675.1 bacterium
ACGGGCTCGACGCCAATGACCGTGAGATCTTCCTCGCGGAATATGCGCGGCGTCTGCGCGTAGCATACCCGGCCAGAGCCGACGGAAGCACCATCTATCCATTCCGCCGCCTGTTCATCGTCGCAACGGTCAAATAGTGTGCCATTCCCTGGGAGGGAACCGCGATGAGGAGAACGCACCTGAGCCTGTATTATCTGGTCGGCTACTTGATCCCCGCCGGGATCGCGCTGATCGCCGCGCCCCAACTGGCCCTGAAACTGCTCCTCTCCAATGGCGCCTACGGCGATGTGTTGCCACGATTGCTGGGAGTGGTCCTGCTGGCGCTCGGCATCTTTGTGCTGCAGACCATTCGCCTGCGCCTGGACGCCCTCTATAGCACGACGCTGTTCGCGCGCGCCGTGATCCTCGCATGCTTGCTCGGTCTGTATGTCTACGCCCGTGATCCGCTGTTTCTGGTCCTCCTCGCGGTCGTCGGGTTCGGTTTCGTGCTGACTGGAACGAGTTATCTACTGGATCGGCGAACCAGCCACCGCTAGCCGAGGCGGGATGCTGCGTGTCGTCATCGAATATGCCGAGTTATGAAGGCCGCCGTCTGCTACGAATACGGCAGACCGCTCGTCATTGAAGACGTCACGCTCGATCCGCCACAGGCGGGCGAGGTGAGAGTTCAGATCGCCGCAACCGGCATCTGCCACAGCGACCTGCACCTGATATCGGGTGAATGGGGTGGCCAGACACCCGTCGTTGCCGGCCACGAATCATCTGGAGTCGTGTTGGAGCTCGGACCCGGCGTCACACGGTTCAAGCCGACCGATCGCGTGCTCGTCACCCTGATTCGCTCTTGCGGGCGCTGTTTCTACTGTCTCGCCGGCCACCCGCAGCGGTGCGAGACGATCTGGCCGCTCGACCGCGAGAGCCGCCTCCACAACAGGGATGGTGTCGCGCTGCGCCACGGTCTGCGTACCGCCTCGTTTGCCGAAGAAGTCGTCGTCGACGAGTCGCAGCTTGTTCGGTTGCCCGACGATGTCCCCATGGACGTGGCGGCGCTGCTGGCCTGCGGCGTGATCACGGGGGCCGGCGCGGTCCTCAATACTGCCCAGGTCAAGGCCGGAAGCAGCGTCGTCGTGATCGGCACCGGGGGTGTCGGGCTCAACTCGGTGCAGGCGGCCCGGCTGGCAGGCGCGCACCCGATCATCGCCGTTGACGTGTTGGACGGCAAGCTCGCGCTGGCGCAGAAGTTTGGCGCCACCCACGGTCTCAACGCAACCACGCAGGATGCTGTCGCCCTCGTCAAGGAACTGACGGCCGGTCGCGGGGCGGATTACGTCTTTGTCACGGTCGGTCACGCCAAGGCCGCGGAGCAGGGCTTTGCCATGTTGCGCTCGCGTGGGCTCATGGTCATCGTCGGGATTCCCGAATTGGGTGCGACGGCCGCTCTTTCGGTCATGGGCTTCGTGCAAGAGCGGATGGTCACCGGTAGCACAATGGGCTCGACGCGCCTTGATGTTGATGTGCCACGCCTGATCGCTCTCTACCGGAACAAGCAACTCATGCTCGACGAACTGATCACGGCGCGCCTGCCGCTCGAGCGCATCAACGACGCTATTCAAGACACGCACGGTGGCACCGCGGTGAGGAACGTCATCCTCTTCGCGAAGGCTGGGCGAGCTCGATGATGCTCCCGCAGACTATGCGCGCGCTTGAGCTGCGGGCTTATGACGGTCGCCCCGAGAGCCTGGCGTTGATCCAGAAACCTGTGCCTCATCCTGGCCCCGGCGAAGTGCTGGTCCAGATCGCCGCTTCGCCCATCAACCCTTCTGACGTCGCTTCGATGCGCGGATTCTATTCGGCGCGCAAGCCGTTGCCGGTCGTACCGGGCCTCGAAGCCAGTGGTGTCATCGTCGCCGCAGGGCCAGGCCTCTTCCCGCGCCTTCTGCTGGGAAGACGCGTCGCGTGCTACGCGGGAGCAGGCGACGGCGCGTGGGCTGAGTACATGGCGACACCGGCGATGCACTGCATGCCGCTGCCCAAAACCGTCACTCTGGACCAGGGATCGATGGCCATCGTAAATCCTCTCACGGCATGGTGTCTCCTGGAGATCGCACGCCGAGGGAAGCATATCACCGTGGTGCACACGGCCGCGGCAAGCGCGCTTGGCAAAATGATCGCCCGACTCGCCCAAAGACGCCGTGTCGAAGTCATCCACATCGTGCGAAAACCGGCGCAGGTCGAGATCCTGCGAACGCTAGGCGCCCATGCTGACATGGTCCTTGACAGCAGTGCGCCGGATTTTGAAGGGCGATTGGCCGATGTCTGTCGCCGCCGGCGGGCCACGTTAGCTTTTGACGCCGTCGCGGGTGACATGACCGGACGGTTGCTCGACGCGATGCCGGCACACAGCAAAGTCATCGTCTATGGCGGGCTCTCACAGAACGAGTGCCGTGTGGACGCGAGACGCTTGATCTTCGAAGGCAAGCGAGTCGAGGGATTTTGGTTAGCGCACCCCGCCCCGCTCTCCAGGATCGATTTCTTCCGCGCAATCGCTGCGGTCCGATCACGACTCCACGACGAGTACAAGACAGACGTGCGCCGGCGCGTGCCCTTGGAGGCCGCCACTCCCGGTTTGGAGGACTACCTCGCGCACATGAGCGAAGGTAAAGTGCTACTTGTGCCTTCCGCAGCGTCATGAAACTTCTGGAGTTCACGCCACGCGTGTAATTTTCACCGGACCTCCCCGAACCCTCCGGACGGTCTACAGCAGGTTTACGTGGGGCACAAAACTGGTGCAGGACCGCCTGCCTCGATGGGGCCGGTTGTTAGCGGAGGACTCGCGATCCCTACACCGCTGCAAGTCCTGATCGTCGATGATCGCCAGGCCGACGCCGAGCTCATGCTCCGCGAGCTCAGGCAGGCGGGCTTTGATCCGCGGTGGCATCGGGTGGAGACGGAGAACGAATTTCTCACGCATCTCGAATACCGGCCAGATGTCATTCTGGCAGACCACAATCTTTCACAATTCGATGGCCTGCGCGCCCTGGAACTCTTGCGGAAACGGGGCGTTGACATCCCTTTCATCTTGGTCTCTGGCTCGGTTGGAGAAGACCTCGCGGTATCCGCGGTCAAAGGTGGGGCCGCGGACTACCTGCTGAAGGATCGCATGGCACGCCTGGGGGCGGCGGTTACCCACGCGCTGGAGGAGCGGCGTCTCCGCAATGACGAGGGAGAGATCATCCGGCTTCTCCGGGTCAGCGAGAAGCGCTTCAGGGCGCTCATCGAGAATTCCCTCGACGGAATCATGCTGCTCGCGGAGGACGGAACCATCCTGTACGAGAGCCCCGCCGGCGGTCGCATCCTCGGGTACTCTCCCAGCGAGAGAATCGGGAGGCCGAGCTCTCTCCTGGAGGGTCGGGTCCATCCGGACGACAGAGATCGTTTGGCGACACTGTTCACCCGTCTGGTCGAATCACCTGGGATGAGCTTTACGTCCGTGCATCGCATTCGACACCTGGACGGATCGTATCGGTGGATCGAGGCCGTATGGAAGAATCTCTTGTCTGAACCCAGCGTCGGGGCGATCGTCAGCAACTATCGGGACATCACCGAGCGCAAGGAAAACGAAGAAGAGATCCTGCGGCTGAACGCCGACCTCGAGCGCCGCGTCGCCGAGCGAACGGAGGAACTGCGCCAGGCCAAGGGCTTCCTGGAAACTCTGGTCGCCATGAGCCCGTCCATGATTTTCAGGATCCGAATGGCCGACAACGTGGTGACGTATGTCAGCCCAAACATAGAACGGCTCTTGGGCATTCTCCCTGAAGATGCCATTGGCATCCCGGACTTCTGGACCAGTCGCATCCACCCCGACGACCGTGCCCCGATGCTGGCGCTTATTGCTGGGGCGCTTGAGCAGCACAAACCGATGATCGATTCCGAGTGCCGTGTTCTACACAAAGACGGCAGCTACCGCTGGCTCTACTCGGTCATCCGGTTCGACGCAGACGGACCGGATGCCCCGCACGCCTTCCACGGCTACGTGCAGGACATCACAGCGCGTAAGGCGATTGAGGAAGAAGTGCGAAGCGCGCGCGGGGAGGCCGAACGCGCCAGCCAGGCAAAGAGCGAGTTCCTCTCCAGGATGAGCCATGAGCTCAGGACCCCGCTAAATGCCATCCTGGGATTCGCCCAGCTTCTCGAGATGGACACCCTCGACCCGGGGCAGCAGGAGTCTGTGGACCACATCCTCAAGGGTGGCAGGCACCTCCTCGAGCTCATCAACGAAGTCTTGGATATCTCGCGGATCGAGTCCGGGCGGATGACGCTTTCCCTCGAACCGGTGCTTCTGAAAGAAATTCTGGACGAAACCGCGAGCTTGATGCGGCCGCTCGCCGCTGATCGGAAGATCAAGGTGGCGTCCGCGCCGGAGGCCCGGTGGCACGTCATGGCGGACCGCAACCGGCTCAGACAGGTGTTGTTGAACCTGCTCTCCAACGCGGTGAAGTACAACCGGGAGGGCGGTCTTGTCACCGTCTCCTGTGAGTCCCCGGCCGACGGGCGGGTGCGCATCAATGTCAGGGACACCGGGCCCGGGATCCCTCAGGAAAAGATGGCCCGTCTGTTTGTGCCCTTCGACCGGCTGGGGGCCGGGCACTCAGCCACGGAGGGTACGGGGATCGGCCTCGCATTGTCCAAGGGTCTTGTCCATCTCATGGGCGGGGAAATCGGCGTCGAGAGCACGGTCGACAAGGGAAGCATCTTTTGGGTCAGCCTCCAACTGGCAGAAGACCCGGCGATGGCTGTCCAATTGGTTCCCGACGCGCCGTCGGCCGTCGCCGCTGCCACCATCCCGCAGCAGTCTCGAACCGTGCTGTATATCGAAGATAATCTGTCGAACCTCCAGTTGCTGCAGCGCATCCTCGCGACCCGCCCGGGCATCAAACTGGTCGAAGCGATGCAGGGTCGCCTGGGTCTTGACCTTGCGCGCGAACATCATCCCGATCTCATCCTGCTCGACCTCCACCTGCCGGACCTCAGCGGTGAAGAAGCGCTGCTGAGACTGCAGGCCGAGCCAGAAACCAGTCAGATCCCCGTCGTCGTGATCAGCGCCGACGCGACTCGGGATCGGGCCGCCCGGCTGCTGGCCAGCGGCGCCCGCGCCTACGTGACCAAGCCGCTCGACGTCCGGGAGTTTCTCGGTATTCTCGACGATCTGCTGGGAAGGAAACGCTGAGCCATGCAGGGCGACGACCTGAAGCGCGCCTGCATCCTGATCGTTGATGACGAGCCGGTCAATGTCCGGCTGCTCGAACGCATCCTTCAGCAGGCCGGTTACGTGAATCTCGTGCCCTCACTCGACCCGACCATGGTGGCGGCACTCTATGCGGAACACCAGCCCGACCTGATCCTCCTCGACCTCCACATGCCTCGCATGGACGGGTTTGCGGTCATGGAGCATCTCGCCCCACGCATCCCAGAGGGGACCTACCTTCCGATTCTCGTCCTCACCGCAGACGTCACCCAACAGGCGAAGGAACGGGCCCTCGCCGGCGGCGCGAAGGACTTTCTGACGAAACCCTTTGATGCCACGGAAGTCGTGCTGCGGATCGAGAATCTGTTGGAGACTCGACGGCTGCACCTGCGTCTTCACGAACACAACCTGACGCTGGAAGAGAAGGTTCACGACCGCACGCAAGAACTCGAAGCGACGAAGCTCGAAATCCTCGAGCGCCTGGCACGGGCGGCGGAGTTTCGCGACGACGAGACGGGGCAGCATACGCGGAGGGTCGGCGAGGCGGCCGGCGTTCTGGCGACGGTCGTAGGTCTGGATGCGACGCAAGTGGAACTGGTCCGCCGCGCCGCGCCTTTGCATGACGTGGGGAAGATCGGCATCCCCGACGGCATTCTGCTCAAACCGGGTAGCCTCACTCCTGAAGAGTTCGAGATCATGAAGACCCACACGACGATCGGGGCGGAGATCCTCTCCGGCAGCCGCTTCCCCCTGATGGGGCTGGCGGCGCACATCGCCCTCTGTCATCACGAGCGCATGGACGGGACCGGCTATCCACGGGGACTTCGCGGGGAGGAGATCCCGTTGCCCAGCCGGATCGTGTCGGTGGCGGATGCGTTCGACACCATCACGCACGACCGCCCCTACCGCAAGGCCCTCTCCACTACCAAAGCCTGGGAGATCCTGTGGGCAGGCGCGGGCACGCAATGGGACAAGTCCGTGATCGACGCCCTGGCCTCCCTTGGGCCCGATGGGCTCAAGGAGGCGATCCACGAACCGCGCGCCCGCCGCTCGGCGCGCCGGGTCCAGTCTCCGGCCTATTCTGATCGCCGGTAATCGGCCGACCCGCGTACCCACATCATGGCGCCGGCCAGCGCCGCCTCGTAATCGTGGGTGGTCGTCCCGTACGGCTGGTGGAGCGGGCCGAACGTCACCGACACGCGCGCCAGGCGGATCATGCGCGCACCCATCGGAAAGACGCGATCTGACCCCACGATCGCGGCCGGCACAAACGCCACGCGCGCGTGCGCGGCCACGACCGCGGCGCCGCGTTGCGGGGGCGCCGGCTCGGGGCTGATCCGGCCCTCGGGAAAGATCACCACCTTCCGGCCGTCCTGCAGCGCGCGCACCGAGTCCTTGATCGCGGAGAGATCGGCTTCGCCGCGGTGAACCGGGATGCACCCGTAGGTTCGCATGACCCAGCCGACAAACGGTATCTTGAGGTACTCGGCAGCACCGACCATCAGCACCCGCTCGGGCACCGCCGCAGCCATGAACAACGGGTCGAGCGCGCTCAGGTGGTTGGCGACGATGACCACCGGGCCCGTCGGATACCGATCCAACCCCTCGACGCGAAAGCGGAAGAGCAGTTTGAGCAGCGGCACGACAATGATGCGGGCCAGGCGGTACAACGGGGTTTCTCGCGGCCAGTCGCGCCGCCCGACGCTAGCTCTCCCCATGCCCGCCAGCGGACGGCTCGCGTCGCGACCGAATCGCGGTGCGCCCGGCGCGGACGGCGTGCCGGCCCACGTGCAATGTCCGCCGCATCGCCCATCCCAAGGGACCGAACACCGTTTGCACGATCCCCGAGAGTCCGGACATCACCACGCGAATCCACCGCAGGTGGCGGCCGAGGGCCTGCAGCCAGGGGAGCCGGGCGTACATGATGGTCACCACGATGATGCTGAAGGAAATGACAAATTTCAGACCGTGGGAGATGTGCACGCCCAGCAGTTCCTCAGCAAACAACTCCAGCCCGATGGCCATGACCAGCAGATAGGCGGCCTCTTCCAGGATGGGTTCGCGCTCGATCAGTCTGGTGAAGACGCCCGCGGCAAACCGCATGGTCAGGATGCCGAGGAACACCCCCGTCAGCACCACCCACATCACGCGCGAGAGGGCGACGGCGGCGACCACGTTGTCCAGGCTGAAAGCCAGGTCGGCCAACTCGACGTTGAGGACGACCAGCCAAAAGGAGCGTGCGCCCGCCGGGACGGGTTCGGCGCCAATCCCTTCCTCTTCTCTGGCTTCGGCCGCGAAATGCGAGAACGCGAGGTAGATGAGATAGAACCCGCCGAGCAGCAGCAGCCACTGGTTGCGGACCACGTGTTCGGCGACAAAGAGCATGGCCCCGCGGCCGACATACGCGCCGACCAGCCCGGCCCGCAGCGCCGCGCCCTGCTGCGCGCCCAGAAGCCGATGGGCCGGCTGTTGGAGGAAGCGCAGCGCGCCCGGCCACGGGATGGGGTCGTGTCGCGGCAGCTGTGAGACCATCGCCCCCAGCACCGCCGCGTTGTCGATCGAGAGGATGCCCTCCAGATAGATCAGCTGGAGGACGATGATCGAGGCGGCCCAGACACCACCCCAGGACACGTGGGTCATCCAGTCAAACGGCACGTCGGGTCACCGCAGAGGTTTTCGCAAACACCCCATCATCATATCGTGACCGAGGCCGGACGGTTAGACCCGGGCCGGCGTCCCTCTACGAGGGCGGTTTGTCGTTGACGATATCGCTTTCAAACGGAATTACGCCTGGGATGATCCACTTCTGCCACATCTGGTCGATCTTGTGCTGGAAGTACTCGAGATCGTCGTCGGTGAAGTGCGCGAAGCGGCCCTGCCGCAGCAGATACTCGCGCACGGGCTTGCGCCGACTCCGCTTCTCGGCGATGCCTCTGGTGCGGCCGTAGAGTTTCAAGTGATGGTTCTCGACCTCGTAGAGCGGCCAGATACCGCACTCGACCGCCAGCTCGCCGAGCTCGTGCGACTGGATCGGGTCGTAGTCCCACCCTTTCGGGCAGGGGTCGAGCGAGTGGATGTACGTCGGACCGCCGATCGTGAGCGCCTTGCGCACCCGGTTCATCATCTCCACGGCGTACGACGCGCAGACGGTGGCCACGTACTTGCACTCCGGGTGCCCGGCCGCCAGCATGCCGGCGACGTTCTTCTTCCACCGGTTATGGAGGATGCGCTTCACCTTGCCCGGCGGGCTGAACGTGGTGTGCGCGCCCCATGGGGTCATGCCCGAGAGCTGGATGTCCGTGTTGGCATACGACTCGTTGTCGTACATGAGGATGAGGAAATTGTAGCCGGTCTGCGTGAGCGCCGCCGAGATCGCCGACAGGCCCATGTCGGCGCCGCCGCCGTCACCGCAGAAGGCGATGACGTTGATCGCCTCGGATGGGATCTTCCCCTTTCGCATCAGCACTTTGAGGGCGGCCGCGGTGCCAAGCCCCGCAGAGCCGCTGCTCCCCAACTGCGTGTGCATCCACGGGACGACCCACGACGTGCTGTAGTAGGTGGTATTCGCCACGTACATGCAGCCGGTGCTGCCGAGCACGATGGTCCGCGGGCCGGCGGCCTTGACCATCAGCTTCATCACGAGCGCCGACTCGCAGCCCTGACACGTGCGGTGCCCGGACGTGAAATACTCCTCGAGGGGGACCTTCTTGACCCCTTTAAATGGATCGAGGACTGGAACGGGATAGGTCTCGATCGCGTCTGCCATTGTCCCCACGCCCCCCTACTCTCGCAGCCCGATCCAATACGTGTCGGTGAGCCGCTCGCCCGATGCCGCGCGGAACGTCATCTCGGTCATCTCGCGTACGGCCGGCACAGTCACCTCGCGGCCGCCCAGGCCGCAGATGAACGAGACGACCGGCGGTCGCTTCTCCGCACCGTAGAGCGTGGTGCGGACTTCGTTGGCCACCACCCCGCTGTTGTACGGCGACCCAAACGAGTAGTCGCGGTCGATCACGCCGACGGCCTTGAACCGGCCGAGGGTCTTCTGCAACGCCTCGGCGGGGAACGGCCGGAACCAACGCAACCGCACGAACCCGACCTTCTTTCCTTCTTTACGCATCTTGCGGATGGCCACCTTCACGGGCATCGACATGGTCCCCATCCCAAAGAGCACGATGTCCGCGTCGTCGGTCTCGTACTCTTCGAAGAACGGGTTGCCGTACTTGCGCCCGAAGATCCGCTCGAGGTCAGCGTACGCCTCCTGGATGACCCCCGGCGCGCGGCGTATGGCGGCATCGTTCTGCTTGCGGATCTCCATGACCCAGTCCTCGTTGGCCTGCGGCGCGATGGTGATCGGGTTGTCGGGATGCAGGCGCAAATCGCCGCGGTCGTACGCCGGCAGGAACTCGCGCACCCGTTCCTGGGCCGGAATCTTGACCATCGACTGGGAATGTGTCAAAAACGCGCCGTCACAGCCGATGGCGCATGGCAGAAGGATGCGACGGTCCTCGGCGATACGCCAGGCCAGCAGTGCGGTGTCGAGGGCTTCCTGCGCCGTATCGACCCAGACCAGCATCCAGCCCAGATCGCGCACCGCGAGCGCGTCGTTGTGCTCGACGCCAAACGCCCCGGGGTCGTCCAGGGCCCGGTTGCCGACCATGGCCACCATCGGGATGCGCAGCGCAGGCGTCACCGTCAGCGCCTCAAACGCGTACATCCAGCCGACACCGCTGGAGCCCACAAAGACGCGCGCGCCCACCGCCGAGGCGTGCTTGACGATCTCGAACTGTGAGTGCTCGCTCTCGGCCACGATATACTCGCAGTCTATCTCACCGTTGCTCAGCAGTTTCGCGACATACTGCATCACCGTGTCGTACGGCCGGATCGGGTACGCGGTGATGACGTCGACGTCGGCGAGCTTGCAGGCGACCGCGATCGCTTCGCTGCCGCTGATCAGCTCTTCTTTGTCGGCCAGCGCGACTTCGGGTTCTCGAATCGTCGCCATTTAGGAGCCTCCCGCACTTGCTTCGGTGGTGTCTTCGCCGCCGACCTTCTCGTCCCCACTCTTGGTCATCCCCACGGCGGCCATCGTCTTGATCTGCTCCTGGTAGAGCCCGCGGAGGCGGAACCCATGCGACCGCTCGGGCCGGTGCTGAATCTTCTCGGCCATCCAGGTCGTATAGCCGGTCTTGTCGGCCTTCCACATTTCCCATTGGCCCTTGTTGTCGGCAAACTCGCTCTCGTTCACCATCACCACGCAGTCGTCTACGGGGCACACCGCCTCGCAGACGCCGCACCCACAGCACGATTCCATACGCGCGTCGTAGAGCCCATCGGGGGTCACGTCGAAGCACGAGTCCGGGCAGGCCAGCCAGCACAGCGTGCACTTGACGCACGTGTCGAAATTCACCACGGGGCGCATCGTCCGGGTGCTGAACTTCTTGAAGTAGGGGTTGACCGCCGGCCGGTACCCACCGGTCTTCCCGGTTTCCGGATCGACAAAGGCGCCGCCCATCGGGATATTGTCGATCGTGACGCCCTCGCGCATCTCCCTCCACCCGGGCAGCGTGAACTCATACGGCACCTCGGCATTCCCGGCGCCCGGCGGGACGACGACCGACTCGACCCGCTCGTAGGCCTTGCGGGCCGAGAGCATCTTCAGCTCGTCCTTCCACTCTTCGAGGATCGCCTGCTCGATGGCCTTGAGGCTGAGCATCTCGGGCACCAACCGCGCGATCGTACCCAGGATCCGCATGTCGGTGTGGTCGTCCTTGTAGACCCACAGACCGGAAAACGACGGGATGCCCCGGACGATCGCGAGCTCGTACGGCACGTCCTTCGTGTGGATCATCTTCAAGAGGTCGTCGAACCCCAGCATCGAGCTGACGATCAACTTCCCCCCCGGATTGAGGAGCCGGTTGATCGGCTGCAGGCCGTACCAGGCCCAGGACTCGACGCCCTTGCTCAGGGTGTCGTCGACGGAGACGGTGATGTCGACGTGCTTGGGTTCGTACTGCGCCATGCTCTCTTCGAGGGTCTGTTCGTCAGGCGCGATAATGGCGAAATTCTTGGCGGGGATGCCGTTGCGCTCGGGTGAGTCACCGTACCGGCCGAACGAGATGCCGGTCTTGCCCTCCTTCGCGGCCGCTAACACCAGACCCCGGCTGATGTGCTTGGCCAGGGTTTTCTGAAAGATGCCGCGATAGACGATCTCCACCGCGTAACTGCGGTCCATATTCGCTATCCTCCTCTGGTTGCGCCCGTGTGCGCAGGCTGCCGCTCGGGCAGTAGCATCTCTTCGATCTGCTCCAGGTGGCTCAGCATGGCGCGCGACGCGGCGTCACCGTCGCGTCGCCGGATCGCTTCGAGGATCTGTCGGTGCCCACGCAGCGAACGCTGCGGCCGGCCCCGGACCTGCAACGACCGCTCGCGGCCCTCACGTAAGAGGTCCATCAGGACGTCAATAACCTTCAAGACAACCTGGTTTCGCGACGCGCGGGCAATCATGTCGTGAAAGGCGCTGTCTTCGTCGATAGCCAGCCCGCCGGCCTCGAGCCGCGCGGTCTGCCGGGTGAGAATCGACTCCATCTGGCGGATCTCGTCGGGGGTAGCGTGCCGCGCCGCTTCGTGCGCCATAGCCGGTTCGATCATCTTGCGGACGGCGATCAGGTCGGCCAGCAGATCTTTTCGCGTGAGGAGCGCCGAAGCAATGGGCGCGACTAACACCTCAGTTGAGAGCTCGCGGACCACGGTGCCTTCGCCCTGGCGGGGTTCGAGCAGTCCGGTCATTTGGAGCGTGCGGATGGCGTCGCGCACGGAGGTACGGCTGACCCCAAGCGCTACGGCCAGCTCACGCTCCGGCGGCAGCTTGTCGCCGGGCTTCAGGCGGCCGTCGGCGATGAGTCGACGGATGCGCGCCGCGACTTCCTCATAGACCTTGCTGCGGCGCACGGGCTCTAAGGCTAATTCTTGAGTCATGGCCTCAAGATTGGTCCAATGGTCCGACATCTGCCGGTAGGGCCATTATTGCGCCGGCGGACGGGGGTGTCAACAAACCTGGGACCGACCAGCGACCAGGAAACGGGGCGGGCGGGGCCCAATGTGACATATGTGGAGCGACGACTTGTGCCGGGTCTGGTGTTGATCATCGTCGGTGGGATCCTGCTGCTGGCGAGACAACAGGTGCTGAGCGGGGATCTGACGGTGCTGCTCATCGGCGCCTTATTGCTCGCCGTTTACACCGCCAGCGGAGCCCCCGGGTTGTTGGTCCCCGGCGCCATCCTCACGGGACTCGGCGCGGGTATCGCGCTTCGGGAACGGCTTGGTCCGGAGAGCGCGACGGTCCCGTTGGGGCTGGGTTTGGGCTTCGTACTGATCTATGTCATCGACCGAGCCCGCGGCGGGCCAAAGGGCGGCTGGTGGCCCCTCATCCCCGGTGGAATCCTGGTCGCGGTCGGACTGATGCAGGCGGCGAGGGCCGACGGACCCCTGAAGGCGCTGGCGTCGTGGTGGCCGATCGCGCTGATTCTCCTGGGGATCTGGCTGATTGCCCGGCCAAGAGCAGCGGCCTGACCGCTCAGGACAACGGCTTCAGGCCGACGTAGAGCCCGCGACCCATTAACCCCTCGGGATCGAACGTCGCCTCCAGACCGGCGTCTCGGAAGGCGGCCAGGTACTCCTCCACTGTGAAAACCGCCAGGTCGTGACGTTCGGTGAAGTGTTCGACGCCGCCGGCTGTGGCAACCAGATAGTGGAAGTGTAGGGTCACGACCCGGCCGTCGACCCCGCTTACGTTCACTCGCGCGACCTTCAGATCCGGGCGGTCGACCAGCACAGCGCCGACATGGTCGGGGATGACCTCCTCGGGTCTGATGAACGGCTCGGCGATCAGCACCCCGCCGGGATGAAGATGGCGCGCCATAGTATGCACCGCCTGGTGCAGCATCGCGACGGTGTGTGCGTAGGCGATCGCGGAGAAGAGACAGACCACCGCATCGAACCGGCGGCCCAGGTCAAACGACGTCATGTCCGCCTGGTGGAGCACCAGGTCCGGATGTTTCTTGCACGCAATGGCCAGCATCTCTGGGCTGAGATCGAGGCCCTCGACGGCGTAGTGCTCGCGCAGGTAGGCGAGATGCCCGCCCGTCCCACAGGCGATGTCGAGCAACGCGCGCCCCCGGGTGCGTTTGTGTTGTTGGATCAGTTCGTGGACGTGCTGAGACTCGCGGGCGTAGTCCTTGCCCGCGGCCTCGTAGATCAAGTCGTAATAGGCGGCTGATCGCGCGTAGTCCCCGTGCATGCGGTCAACACGCGACCGAGAACAGATGCCACTCGCCGGACACGCCTTTGAGCCCGTGGACTCCTCGATCTTCGAATTGGATACCTGACCCGGCCACGAGATCTTTGACCGTGCTGGAGACCAGGACTTCACTCGCGCCGGCGTAAGCCGCGACACGCGCGCCGATATGGACGGCGATCCCGCCGACTCTACCACCCATCACCTCGCACTCGCCCGTGTGCAGCCCGATGCGGACCTCGATCCCAAGCGCCCGGACGGCAGCGACGATCTGGCACCCGCAGCGGACGGCCCGGGCAGGCCCATCGAATGTCGCAAGAAACCCGTCGCCGGCCGTGTCGATTTCGCGCCCGAGGAACCGAACGAGTTCCCGGCGCACCACCGCATAGTAGCCATCCAGCACATCTCGCCACCGCCGGTCGCCGAGTTGAGACGCGCGCTCCGTCGACCCGACGATATCGATAAACATGACTGTCGCGAGGACGCGATCCGGTTCGGGCCCACGTCGCACCCCGGTCAGGAACTCCTCGATCTCATCGAGCATTGTGTCTTGATCACCGACCCACGGCAGGTGGTCATCTCCGGGAAGTTCTACATACTTGGCGCCGGGGATCTGCCGGGCCATGTATCGCGCATGCTCGGCACTCAAGGTGCGGTCACCCGTGCGATGGACAATGAGCGCGGGTACACGGATCGTCGGGAGGACGTGCCGTACGTCAATAGCGGCGTTCATCCGCGTGAGGGCGAGCGCAGCGCCGGGACTGGTGCTCATTCGTAGATACCTGGCCCACCAATCTTTGAAGCGCTCGTCGTGTACCATGCTGGGTGCGCGACCCGCCAGCCCGACGGGGCCGCCCCATCCGTCGCGGATCTCCTGCATGAATTGCTCATGCACGTTCTCAGTCGGCGCGAATGTGTAGTCGGGCGCCCAGAGCCTCCTCGCGTAAGCGCCAACCATGATCAAGGCCGTCGTCCGCTCGGGGTAGGTGGCCGCAAAGAGCGCGCACATCGGCCCGCCCTCGGAGATGCCGATGAGCGCGGCCCGCGGCGACCCCACGGCGTCCATCACCGCGCGGACGTCGTCCATCCGCTGCTCCAGCGTTGGCAACTCGGTCTCGGGAACGCGATCGGACAATCCGGTGCCCCGCTTATCGAAGAGGATGAGGCGGGTAAACGAGGCGAGGCGGTTGAGAAATCGCGCAAACGAGGGCTCTTCCCAGAAATAGTCCAGGTTGGAAACCCAGCCCATGACGAAGACCAGGTCGAGTGGGCCGTTCCCGACCACCTGGTAGGCGATGTTGACGCCGCCGCTCTTCGCATACTTCGTCTCGGGCTGCATTGCCGCGGTTCTTCCCCGTGCCGGTACAAACTCCTGGATGGGCCAGGATCTCAAAAAACGACTCAGGGCGGGTGTGTACCCCCGCCCCGAGCGATCTGTCTATCCCCCGTCGTTACGCCGACCGCACGTCAGCCGGCAGCGCCTCATCCGTGATCTCCGCCGACCGCACGTCAGCCGGCAGCGCTTCGTCCGTGATCTCCGCCGACCGCACATCGGCCGGCATCAACTGGTCCTCGTTGGCGATGGACAGCCCGCCGGTCGGAACCGGCAGCCACGCCGCGTGCACGAGCAACCCCACCAGGGCAACCAGTGCGATCTTCTTATTCATCGTAGTCGCCTCCGCCTTCGGTTTTGTGTTTCCCTGCGCTCCGAACACCCGTTGTTCATCTGACTGTCACTGTACGCGGGTCTCCGGAGGGCCACGATGGCGGGCTTCACAAGAGGGTTGTGAAATCGGTTACCATGATCAGACAGGTTACGATCAGAGCCAGATTGTCGAGCGGAGGCTTGGTGATGGAGAAACTCGAACACCTCGGCAGGAACCGCCGCGTCGCTTTGGTGGCGGGGCTCGTGTTGGGCGGGGCGCTGGCATTACCACTAACCGGTTCGCAGCTTCAGGTCGCGGCGGCACAACGGCAGGTGAGTCCGCCGCCGCCGACCTGCACGGCCAGTACTCGAACCACTCCGTCTCAAACGGACGGGCCGTACTACAAAGCCAACTCGCCGCAGCGGACCTCGCTGATGGAACCAAGCGTGACAGGGACGAAGCTGGTCGTCACCGGGTACGTTCTAGGCCGGGACTGCAAGCCGGTCGCGCGTGCCTGGCTCGACTTCTGGCAGGCGGACGATCGGGGCGAATACGATAACGCCGGCTTCAAGATGCGGGGGCATCAGTTTGCGGACGCCGCCGGGATCTACTATCTGGAAACCGTCCTGCCGGGGCTCTACCCCGGACGCACGAGACACATCCACGTCAAGGTGCGGGCACCCAACGGGCCGACGCTCACCAGCCAGATCTACTTCCCGGGCGAAGCGCGCAACCAGACCGACGGGATCTTCAATCAAAGTCTCATCGTGACGATGCAGGATGTCGCCGGAGGGAAGGTCGGCTTCTTCACCTTCGTCATCGACACACGATAGCCGCGATCGGCATGACTAGCGGCGACCGACGAGCAGCGGCAGGATGTCGATCCCTCGAAGGTGACCCAGCGCGCCACGCGCGGCCTCGGCTTCGGTGAATCGACCGGCGTGATCGGCCGGTGTCCCGGCGCCGGCGACCAGCAACGGCACCGGGTCGGCTGAGTGACCGCGTAGTTCGCAGGGTGTGGCGTGATCCGCGGTCACCGCGATGAGCGTCGTGGGGAGATCGAGCGCCAGGAGCAGGGTGCCGAAGAAGTATTCGTCGATCTCTTGGATCACGCGGCGCTTCGCCTCGGCGTCGCCGTCGTGCCCGGGCTCATCGGGCCCCTTCAAGTGCAGATACAGACCATCGTACTGCGGCAGCACCTCGACCGCGCGCCGCGCCCATCCCCGGTAGATCTCCGCGCGCGTGGCCGAGGCGCTGTGCGGCACTTCGACGACGCCCATGCCCAGGTACCGGGCGATGCCGCGCTCGACAGGCATCTCGACGAAGCACCCCAACGTGACCCCGAAGCGCTCGCGCATCGACGGCACCTGCGGGATGTGGTCACCCGCGTCACGGACGAGGATCAGGTTGCCCGGCGGCTTGCCGGCGGCCTTGCGGGCGGCGTTCACGGGATGAGCATCGAGGATCGCGCGGCTCCTGTCGGTGAACTCGTTGATCAGCGCCGCGGCGGTCCGCGCGCCCGGTGAGTCGTCGAGCGGCGCGCACTCGACGACTTCCTCTTTGAACGTGGGCAGCGCCACCCCGAGCCCGCCGACCCGCGCGTACGCCGGATCAGTGTTGGACACCTGGCCGCTCAGACGTCCCTGCGTGGGATAGAAGACGACCGCACAACGGTATCCGATCGACGACGCGACGACGACCCGCGCGGGTGAGGTCTCCAGTCGGATCTGCTGCGTGACCGCATCGGCAAGCGCGCGGGCTTCTTCAGACAGCAGATTGCGGCCGACGCGACGATCGAGGATCTTCTTGCCATCACCACCGGTGGCGAAGTTGCCACGCAGAGCCAGATCGCCGTCTTTGAACTCGATCCCGGCGCCCAATGCCTCAAGCGGCCCGCGGCCGGCGTGGTAGATCGTGGGGTCGTAGCCAAGGATCGCCGTGACAGCGACGTCGGACTCGGGCGCGATGCCCTCGCCAACGGTGGTGACCAGCGCCTGCTGACCCGCCGCCGCAAGCCGATCGAGGTGCGGCGTACGCGCCGCGGCGAGAGGCGTCCGTCCGCCCAGGGCTGCGACCGGCCGGTCGCCGAGACCATCAAGGATGACGTAGAGAATCTTCGCGCGACTCATGCGCCCTCCGTCAGATTGAGACGATACCCCTTGATGGTGACGTCCTTCCCAGGATGGAAGTCGAGATCGGGAGCGCGGACAAAACCCATCCGTTCGTACATACGCATCGCCACGGCCATGATCTCGTGGGTGTGCAGCGTGAGCACCGCCGCCCCGGACTGCCGCGCCCGCCGGACGCATTCGCGCATCAGCGCCGCCCCGACGCCCTGACCGCGCGCGGCCGGCGCGACGGCCAGCAGGCGCAGTTCGGGCCATGCCAACGTGCCCGCAGGGTACAACAACACGGTACCCACAATGGCGCCGTGCTGCTCGGCCACAATCTGTTCCGCCGGCTTCACATCCCCGAGGGTGGTCAGAATATTGCGCCGGTAGCCCTCCCAATGCGTCTGCATCACGGCCGCATACTGTTGATAGGCCGACAACGTCACGTCCCTGATGATCTCACGATCACCGTCACGCGCATCGCGGACGATCACATCCTTCATCGGCGCGCCGGTTGTGTGCGCGCGGCTCCCTGCCGGCTCCGCGCGTCCAACGCGGCCTTGAGATACGCGACAATGAGGGGATGCGCCACGCCGGGGCGGGATGTCAGCTGGGGCAAGAACAACGTCGCAACGAAGAAGGGATGGCCGCGTAACTCGACGATTCGGATCTCCCCGTCGGCGCCACGCCCGGTCGCCACCATCGACGCTCCCAAGATCCGCTCGCGGAATGTCGGGTTGAGCCCAAAGTTGCAATGATAACTCTCCCGCGCCTCGCGGGTCCCGTACGCCACGTGCGCCAAAGAACCCGGCGCGATCTGGATGGTCTCGGACTGTCCCACCAGCGAACATGCCAACTGCGTGATCACCAACTCGGCCGCATGAGGAGAGGTCTCTTCGTGTTCAGCGTCGCGGATCCCCAGGACGTTCCTCGCATACTCTACCAGAGCATGCTGAAAGCCCCCTCAGGTTCCGACAAACGGCCGGCCCCGCTCGCGGGCAAAGCGAATCCCATTGAGCGCACCGTTCATACTCTTGTAGGGGCTGCCCGGCGATGCCCAGATCCCGTCCGCGTCGTCCAGCCGCCGTTCCGCCGCAGGACCCTCGAGATCTTCTGTCGGGATCCACGCGATGTCGACGGTGTGATCCAGCGCGGCAGCGGCGTGTGAGAGGGCATCATTTGTCGGCACGTGCGTCGGTGACGCCGGATTGAAATCACCAATGATCGCGATACGCACGTGTTCCTGCATCGTGCCAGCCTCCGGGGTGTACGTTGGTCCCCGATCTCTTCGCTGTTTGGCCTGTGGGTTCTTCTACGCGGGTGCGTAGCGCACGCCCGGGACCCCTTGGAAGTCCACATCCTGAGTCCAGAGCAGTGCGTCGTGTGTCCTCGCAGTGGCCAGCATGATACTGTCGGCCATTGGAAGCCTCAAGTCGGCGGCCAACTTCGCGGCGTTCAAGGCGATAGATGTGGTGAGATCGACCACAACGCCCTGCTGCATGACGGCTACCGCCCTCAACGCCTGGCTCTCGTCGCGCTGCTGGAGGACTCGCTTGAAGACTTCGTACAGACCGATGGTAGGTACGATGAGGACGCCGGGCTTTTCGATCGCGGGCGCAAAAAACGCGGCGTTCTTGCCGTTCGCAAAATACTCCAACCACCCCGATGAGTCGACGACATTCATACCCGGTCGGGTTCCCGCTCGACGGTTGTGTCGATACCCTTGAGAAAGCCCCGCGCGCGTTTGATCGGCGTGAGTGGGATCAGTTCAATACGACCGTCGTACGGGATGACCTGGACCTTCTGCCCCGGTCGGATCCCCAGCGCCCGCCGGACCCGAGCCGGAATCACCACCTGGTACTTGGGTGAGACAGTAGCGGTCTCCATACGATTCTCCGATCGATCACCATATTGTCATACCTCATTCATCATAGCGAAATCTCCCGCCAGATTCAACAGCCCGGGATAGGCCGGGCCGTGCCGATCTACTGAATCCGAAACACTTTGATGAGGTGCGGAGTGTCCACCGTGACATGTGGTGCGATCGCATGATACGCCCACAGGTGCACCCAGGCGTTGCCCGTTTTCCACGTCAGGTACGACTTCACCAATCCGGGTCCGCCAAATTGCAGGAAGACGAAGATGACGGACAACACGGCATGCCGTAGTGAATCGTACACCGTCCAGTACTCGAACACGTGCAGCCCCGCATAGGTCAGCGCTCCATAGACGATCGCCGATTGCGCCGATCCGGTCACCTTCACGTACCTGGGGAACAGCAGCGCGTAGGCGAACACCATGACCGGAATCCCTGTTCCCAACAACTCCACAACCGCCGTCAGAGGAACTCCGATGAGCAGCTGTCGCCTGCTGAGGGCGAAAATACCGGGAAAGGCAACCAGTTCTCCAAGGGACTCAACGACCAGAACCACCAAAATGAGGATGACGTCGTTCCTGACATTATCTGACGTCAGGCACATCGCCCGGTGATCGTATCCCCGCTTGCGGAAGATCGCGTACGGAATCACCGCGAAGAACATGAAATTGTAGGATGCCCAAATGAACACGTCTCTCGGGGCGATCTCCCGGGTGGGTCCAAAGATGGCCCCGTGCAGGTGCAGCCCGATGCCGTTCAGGTTGCCGAGCACCAACACCAGGGCCCCATAGACCAACAGCCAGAGCATCTCTTGCTTCGCGATCTCCTTCTCCGGGGTGCGCGCCGCGAAATCGACCGGCTCTCGCCTGCGGGTGACGTTGAACGCTACCGCAATGACAAACAAGGCGAACACGAACTGCATGAGTTGGGTCACGATGTTGGCAATTGGTGCGGCGGTGCGAATCGCCGGGCGATTGAAGGGCAGACTTGGGCTCCCCAACACGACGACAAGAATGACGGAAACAAGCAGGGCGAGGATGAACCCTTGGACCGCCCGATTTCGAAGGAACGACCAGAAACCAACGGACATGATAGCCGGTGGGCTACGGTGGCGGGGAACCGAGCGCCGCGACAAGATCCGCACTGAGCGTGCCGGCGTACACCTCTGACGCCGGGCCGGTCATGCGGATGCTCCAATCCTCTCCGACCGTAATACGCAGGTCGCCGCCGGGTGCCGAGATCGTCACCGTGCGGTCGGTCAGACCCCGGCGCACTGACGCCGCGGCCACCGCGCTCGCACTGGTACCCGACGCCATCGTCTCCCCGGCGCCCCGCTCCCAGATCAGGATCTGCAGGTGGTCGCGCGCGACCACCTGCGCAAATTGGACGTTGGTCCGTTTGGGAAATGCCGGGTGCGTTTCGAGCAGCGGCCCCAAACGGTACAAATCCACGCCACGGAGGTCTGGCACGAAGACAACACAATGGGGATTCCCCACGGAGACCGCCGTGATCTTCAACCGTGTACCGCCGGCATCGAGGTCTTCATCCACGACCTCACGGGGAGCGCCGGTCACCGGGATGTCGCGACTGTGAAACGTGGCCTTGCCGACGTCGAGCGTCATCTGGTCGATGCGGCCGCCGGCAAGATGCAACTGGACGTGCGCGATCCCGCCGGGCGTATCGATGCTGAACGCGGGCTGCTTCGTGTACCCGTGGTCGTAAAGAAACTTGGCGAAGATGCGCAGACCGTTGCCGCTCTTCTCGGCCTCGCTGCCGTCGGGATTGAAGATGCGCAGGCCAAAGTCGGCGCGGGACGAGGGCACGAGCGCCAGGATCCCATCCGAGCCCGCCCCCAGGTGGCGGTGGCAGATGCGGCGGACCGCCTCAGGCGTCAGCGCGAAGGTCAGCGCCGATGGATCCACAACCAGGTAGTCGTTGCCGAGCGCGTGGGATTTGACGATCCAGTTCGCGCGCGCGTCCATCAGGCGATCTGGGCTCCCTGCGGGGAGCGCCCCGCGCGACGCAGGGCACACGCGATCAGACGCTCGATGACCGCGGAGAACTCGATCCCCGCCGCCGCCGCAGCTTTCGGAAACAGCGACCCCTCCGTGAGCCCCGGGATGGTGTTCACTTCGAGCACCGCCACGTCGGTCTCGCGGACGAAGAGATCGACACGCGCAAAGTCCGTGCATCCCAACACGCGATAGGCCCGCAGCGCCGCGGTCTGCGCGCGCCAGACTCCCGCGGGCGCCAGCCGCGCGGGGCAAATCTCATCCGAAGCGCCGGGTGTGTACTTGGCTTCGTAGTCGAAGAACTCGCGCTTGGTGACGATCTCGACCAGCGGCAGGGCGGCGGGCCCGCCGACGTCCGGGTCGTCGAGGATTGCGCACGTAAGCTCGGTACCGGTGAGATACTCCTCAATCAGGATGACGTCGTCCAACCCAAACGCCGCGTCGATCGCCGGGCCCAGACGCTCTTCATCCCTGACGATGCTGACCCCGATGCTGCTGCCCTGCGCATTGGGTTTCACGACACAGGGAAACCCAAGCGCCTGGCGGACCTCACCGGCGAGCGTCGACTCGCGCCCCGCAAACTCTCGCCGATCGATCGACACGTAGGCCGGTGTGGGAATCCCGTTGAAGCCGAACAACTGCCGGGAGTTGCGCTTATCCATGGCCAGCGCGCTGGCCAGGACCCCCGAACCCGTGTAGGGTACACCGGCAAATTCCAGCAGGCCCTGGATCGAGCCGTCCTCCCCAAAGGGCCCGTGCATGGCGATGAATGCCAGGTCGAGCCCGGGCGGCGGCGTCCAGGCGCCATAGAGCGGCACGTCCAGCGGAATCGCCTCGTACCGCGAGGGGCTCATCGCCGACAACACCCGCCGGCCGCTGGCGAGTGAGATCTCGCGCTCCGCCGACCTGCCGCCCATCAGCACGCCGACGCGAAGCCGGTTCATGCGGACGCCCTCATCTGCCGCACCTTCATCTGTCGCACCCTCCAGGCCGCGATGCGCTCGTGGAGCAACGCCACGGCGCCGTCGCTCAAGACACTCGCAAACGGAATCACGCGCACCCCCGAGGGGATCGCGTCGCGTATCCGGTCGAGCACGCGGGGAGCGGCGAGGACGACCTCGGCCTGGCCCAGCACCTGCCGCAGCGCGGCCGCGTCATCCAGCGTGGCCGTCTGCAGCCGCGGTGTGCGAAGCCCGACCGCCTCGAGCGATCGGGCTTTGCTGCGCACGCCCTCGGCGGTGGCGCACACCAGCGCCACGCGGCTCGTCCGCCGGAGCCGTGAGACCTCTTCCAGGGTCTGAAACTCGGGCAGCGCCATCAGCCCGACGACCTCGATGCCACCGCTGCGCCGCCGCACGTCCTCGGCGTGGAAGAACGTGGTCACCAGCAGGTCCACATCAACGGAGGACGGCGGGAGAGCGTCCAGCAGGATCGTGGTCACCGGGACATCGACGGCCGCCTTCACCAGCCGCGCAAAGTACGCGAGATCGACCAGGTTGCACTCGACGAACCCGAGGCGCGGCCGCTGCAGGCCTCGCCGGCGGCCGGCACGCACGGCGATCATCGCCATGAGGTCGCCGGGGTCGATGCCGAGTCGCGAAGCTGAGGTAAGCAGCCGGTCGATCTGCCCGGCCAGCGCCTGGGATGCGCGCGGCGACGGTGGGGTCCAGACGACCAGCGTGCCCCGTCCGGGGCGACCGTCGACCACGCCTTCAGCCTCGAGCTCGGAGTAGGCCCGCGCCACGGTGTTGCGGTTCACCCGGAGGAACCCGGCCAGCGTGCGCACCGGGGGGAGCCGCGTGCCGGTCGGAAGCCGGCCGGCCAGGATCAGGTGACGAATCTGTGCCTTCAGCTGAGCGGTCAGCGAGGTGGGGCCGCGGCGGTCCAGGGCAAGACGCATCGGCTATTGTCCTACTCTCACTAGGACAAGTATGCCCAAGAGGCGTCCCGGCGTCAACTCACCTCGGCCAGACCGTCTTGGATAATCGCCTTTCCCGCCGGGTTGAGTACCGTGAAGCGGTAGGTCCGGCCGTCGGGCCGGGGTGGGGCAAAGATCCGCGTCGTGATCCGCTGCCCCGGCAGCACCGGGCGCGAGAAGTGCACGGCCAGCCGCCGCAGCCTGGTCGAGTCGCCCTGGCACGCGTGGGCGACCACGGCGCAGCTTGCGATGGCCATCGTACACAGGCCGTGGACGATGATACCGGGAAACCCGAGCGACCGCGCGTAGTCGGCATCGAGATGAATACGGGAGTGATCACCGGAGGCCGCCGCGTACCGAAACGTCTGGTCTTCGGCGATCGCGGACGCGACGCTGACGATGGGTTCGGCACCTCGGAGTTCAGCCGGCATCCGGTGGTCGGGTGGCGTTTCGCCGACCGCCGGGGCGCCGGTCACGCCCCGGAGAAACAGCGTGCAGTACCCATCGTTCACGAAATCCCCGGCGACGTCGCGTGTCTGCAACTTCAAGTTCACCCCGGTCCCCGAGCGCGCCGGGCTCAACCCGATGACCGCCGCGCGGGCGTACAGCGTCATCCCCGGGACGATCGGCCGCAACAGGCAGATGTCCTGACTGCTGTGGACGCTCCCGGGCCGCGCCTCGCCCGGCACGAAGGCCTCGATGAGGGCGAAGAGGGGCGGGAGCAACGGGACAGACGCAAACCCGGGCGGGGCGATCGTGCCCGCCGTATGGAGCGGGTTGTCGTCGTTGGTCGCCGCCGCGTAGGCTTTGACTCGCTCCGCCTCGACGTGGTGTTCGAACTCGTCGGACCAGCGGCCGATCCGGCTGATGTCGAAGGACACGGGGCTACCTGTCACCGAGCAGATCGTCCAGTTCCATCGGCCTGACGAGTCGGCCCGGCAGTTCGCGGTCAAGGGCCTCCAGGGTCCACCGGCCGCGGGTCTCCAACCGCGACACGATGGACGAGATGGCGAACACGAAGAGCCGATTGCCGCCGATGTGAAACACCTGTGACGTCGCCGGGCAGTCGGCCTGCGCCAACCAGGCGATCAGGGGCGAGACGTTGGCCGGGTCGAGGGGATCAAACACATCCGGCGGCGGGGGTCGCAGACCCGCTTTGGCGCCCGGGACAGCCAGAGCGAGCCGTGTGCGGGCCGAGGGGGAGACGGCGTTCGAGCGCACACCGTAGCGGCCGTACTCCATCGCCACGACGCGAGACAGCGCGACGACCGCGAGCTTCGCGGAGGAATAGTTCGTCTGGCCAAAGTTGCCCACCAAACCAGCGAGCGAACTCGTGTGGATCACCGACGCCTTCACCTGGTGGCCGGCCTTTGCGCGGTCGCGCCAATAGGCGACGGCGTGGCGCGTGGGCATAGCGTGCCCTTTGAGGTGGACGCGGATGACCGCGTCCCACTCCTCTTCGCTCATGTTGGCCAGCGTTCGATCGCGCAGGATGCCGGCATTGTTGACCAGGACGTGCAGGTCGCCGAAGGTCTTGACGGCCAGATCGACCATCGCGGCTGCCTGGTGCCAGTCCGCGACGTCATGCCCGCTGACGACCGCCTGACCCCCGGCAACGCGGATCTCACCCACCACCTGCTGCGCGGGCGTGGGATCCTGACCGACGCCGTGGACGTCGCCGCCCAGATCGTTGACCACGACGCTCGCGCCTTCGGCGGCCAACAGCACTGCGTGCGCCCGTCCCAACCCGCGCCCGGCGCCCGTCACGATCGCCACCCGGCCGTCAAGCCTGCCCATCAGTCGCAATCTGCATGTGCACCGTCGTACCTGGAGCGTTCGATGGCCTGCTCGGGTCTCCTCCGCAGGGACTCGCCCACCTACAGCGAACGTCGCACTGAGCGGTTCCTGTACACTTCATCGCTCGGCGGGGTGGGAAGATGGCGTCTCTGCCAGGCGGGACGGTCACCTTCCTTTTCACCGACATCGAAGGATCGACGCGGCTGCTGGGCCACCTCGGCGACGCACGCGGATCGGCCATTGCCGTCCAGCACCGGCAGTTGCTGCGCGCCCGAATCGCCGCCGGCCAGGGTCTCGAGTACCAAAATCAGGGTGACGGCTTTCTGATCGTCTTCGAAAGCGCCCGCGCCGCCTTGCTCACCGCCATCGACATCCAGCGCGCCATTGCCGCACACCCGTGGCCGCCTGACGTACAACTTCGCGTACGGATGGGGCTGCACACGGCCGAAGTGGTTGTCGCCGGGAACGAATATTACGGTCTGGGCATTCACAAAGCCGCCCGGATCTGCGCGGCGGGCTGGGGCGAGCAGATCCTGGTGTCTGAAACCGCCGTCTCGGTGTTGGAAAACAACCTGCCGGACGGTGTCACCCTCCGCGATCTCGGAGCCTACCAACTCAAAGATCTCGAACGGCCCGAGCGGCTGTTTCAAGTGCTACACGCGGATCTGCGCGAGCACTTTCCGAGGCCGAGAACGCTGGACAGCCTGCCCAACAACCTCCCAAGACAGCTGACGAGTTTCATCGGGCGCGAGCGTGAAATGGCCGAGGTGAAACGCTTGCTCCTCTCTTCCGATCGGCGGCTGCTGACATTGATCGGTTCGGGTGGCTGCGGGAAAACCCGGCTGGCGACGCAGGTGGCCGCAGAGGTGGCCGATGCGTTTGAAGACGGCGCCTGGCTGGTGGAACTGGCCCCGCTGTCGGAGCCGTCGCTCATCGCCGAGGCGGTCGCCGACGCCTTGAACGTCCATGAGCAATACGGCCGCCCGATTCGCGCCACGCTCTTGGCCGAACTCCAGTCGCGGGAACTGCTTCTTGTCATGGACAACTGCGAGCATCTGGTGGCCGACTGCGCCCGGCTGGTCGAGGATCTGCTGCGCCACTGCGCGCGTCTGAAGATCATCGCGACGAGCCGCGAACCGCTGGGCATTGGGGGCGAGCAACTCTGGCGGGTGCCCTCGCTCTCACTCCCCGAGGTCGATCACGCGCCCCTCGAGACGGTGCGGGCGACCGAAGCGGCGCATCTCTTTGTCGACCGCGCACTGGCGGCCAATCCGACATTCCACCTGACCGAATGGAACGCTCCGACGGTGGCCCGCATCTGCCGCCGGCTCGACGGCATCCCGTTGGCCATTGAACTGGCGGCGGCGCGGGTCAAAGCGCTGTCGGCCGAGCAAATTGCCGCGCGGCTGGACAATCGGTTCCGTCTGCTCACCGGGGGCGGCCGCACCGCCCTCGCCCGACAGCAGACGCTGCAGGCCCTCATGGACTGGAGCTACGACCTGTTGGAGCCACCTGAACGCACGCTGCTCGGACGGTTGTCGGTCTTCGCGGGCGGCCTGACCCTGGAGGCGGTGGAAGCCGTCTGCGCCGGTGAGGGCGTCGACGGGACCGACCTCCTCGATCTCGTCACGTCGCTGGTAAACAAGTCACTGGTGATGGCCGCGATCAACGAAGGGGCGACGGCAGAGGCACGATATTGGCTGCTGGAGACGGTCCGACAATACGGGGCGGACAAACTCCGAGGGCAGGGCTCAGAGGTGATCTGGCACGACCGGCACCGCGACCACTTCCTCGCGCTCGCCGAACGCGCGGAGCCGGAACTGCACGGGCCCGATCAGGCCGCGTGGCTGGCCCGGCTGGAGACCGAACTGGATAACCTGCGCGCGGCGATGGAGTGGTGCAAGCGATCCGCGCACACGCAGGGATGGCTGCGTTTCGCCGGCGCCCTCTGGTGGTTCTGGGACATGCGTGGGTCTCTGCACGAAGGGCGCGAATGGCTCGAAGGCGCGCTGGCCGCCGACGACAGCGGCACGCCCGCGCGCGCCAAGGCCCTCTATGGGGCCGCGGCCCTGGCCTGGCACCAGGGCAACCTCGAACGAGCGGTCGTGCTAGCCAATGAAGCCGTGGCGCTCTGCCGCGCACTGGGGGACCAACACGGGATCGCCTATGCCCTGGGCATCCTCGGCCTCGTGCCGCTCCTGCAAGGCGAATACGAGCGCGCGGCGCAGATATTCGAAGAGAGCCTGACCATCTGGCGCGACAAGGGACAACCCTGGGAGCAGGCTGCCGTGCTGACGCTGCTTGGCCAGACTGCATACTCGCAGGCGGATTTCCGTCGGGCGGTCGCGCTGTGCGAGGAAGCGCTTACGCTGGCCCGTCGCGCGGGTGACCGGTGGGGGATCGCCTGGGCGTTGACGCATCTGGCCAACGCGGTGACCGGGCTCGGGCAGGAGGGACGCGCCGCCGAACTGATCGAGGAGAGCATCGAGCTCTCGCGCGCGATGAAGAACAGACCCCTGCTGGCGTGGTCGCTGCACACCTTGAGCCGGATCGTCATGAAGCAGGCCGACCTGGAGCGCGCAAAGACGCTGCTCCGTGAATCACTGACACTGAGATGGGAGCAAGGCGAAACCTGGGGCATCGCCGAGTGCCTTGAAGGGTTTGCCTATCTCGCGGTGGCGGAACACGATCATAGACGCGGCGTCTGCCTGTTTGGAACCGCAGCCGGTCTCCGCCAGGCCATCGGATTTCCGTTGGCGATCGCGGACAGGCGCATGTGGGAGGGCACGCTCATCGCCTGCCGGCAGGCGATCGGCGACGATGCCCACGCGGCGGCCTGGGCGGACGGTCAGCGCATGACGCTCAACGAGGTTGTGTCTGTGGCCCTCGAACGTCAAATCCAACGCACCATCTTATGAGATCCCTTCGCCGAGTCGCGTGGGGTCGCGGATGACCATCCTCTTGCCCCGCACTTCGATCACCCCCTGGGCGCGCAGCGAGGCCAGCGCACGGTTGACCCGCTCGCGGGTGGCGCCGACCATCGTGGCCAACTCGCCCTGCGTGACCTCAGCGTTGATCAGGACACCTCCGGCTTCCTTGAGGCCATAGCGGCGCGCGAGATCCACCAGGACGTGTCTGACCCGCGCATGGACATCGAGGAACGCGAGCGTTTCGGCGTGGTGCATGAGCTTGCGCAGTCGGGCACTTAACAACTCCAACAGGGCGCTGGCCATCTCCGGGGACCGTGACAGTTGGGTCTGAAAGTCGGGACGCGCCAGCGTAAACGTCACGCAGTCTTCCTCGGCGAACGCGCTGGCCGACCTCGGCAGACCATCAAGCAGCGCCATTTCGCCGAAAAAATCGCCGCGACCAAGTGTATCGACCGTGAACTCTTGTCCATCTTCGGCCGAGCGAAACATCCTGACGCGCCCCGACTCAATGACATAGAGGGCATCGCCGGCCTGATCCTGATGGAAGATGATAGTTTCCTTGCGGAAGGTGCGTCGACGTAGGTGCGCGGCGAGACCCGCCAGCGCGTCCTCGTTCAGATCCGCGAACAGTGAAACCCGCCGCAGCAAGCTCACGGGATCTGGGGCCACGGTGGAATCCCTTCTGGCCTATCGTATAATCCCCTGCGTGACCCATTCTCCGCTCACCGCGGTGATCTTCGATCTCGGCGGCACGTTGGTCTATCCGACGACGACGTCACGCGACAACGCCCTGCACCTGCAGGCGTGGCTTGAGGCGCGAGGGCTGCCGCGTGACCTCGACGCGGCTATTCGGGATGCCCGCCGCTGGATGTGGGAGATGACTCAGGCGACCGGCCGGCAATATACGATCCAGGAAGCCATCCGCCGGGCATTCGAGCAGGTGAACCTGCCGGCACCGGAACAGACCTTCGTCGAAGAAGCGGAGCGCGTCTTTTTCCACCCGGAGTTGACGGGGTATCGTCCCTTTCCGGGGGCCCTGCGTCTCTTGCGGCGCCTGGCCGCAACGCGTGTGCGGGCGGGCTGCATTTCCAACGCATCATCCCACTGGCTGATCGAACGGATCGTGGATCAACTGGGCTTCCAACCCTACCTGGACGTGGTGGTGTCGTCAGCAGGGTACGGGCGAGTCAAACCCGACCCCGGCATCTTTCGCGCCGTGCTCAACCGTTGGAACGTCCCGCCCGCGCGGGCGGCGATGGTCGGGGACACCCTGGAGGCTGATATCGCGGGCGGCCGCGGGCTGGGGATGAGGACGCTGTATGTCACTATGGCGCCCAACCCCGACAATGTTCACCACAGTCATATCATTGCGGATGCTGAGGCCGCCTCACTGGCCTCGGCCGAGCGTATTCTGCTGGGTTGGATGATGCGGGACTAAACGACGCCTGATTTGGACATTAGTATATGGTGGGAGCCGAAGGGGACTACATCTCAAGGAGGGTCGCATGCGTAGTGTGACCGTAATCCTGGCAGTCATTGCCCTCGTCGCCGCCTCTAGCTTGCCGGCCGCAGCGCAGAACTTTCAGACCACCGTACAGATTCGGTATTGGGGAGCCGGCATCAATTTCGGCAACCCTTCTCCGCCGACCGCCACCAACTCCGGCAGCGGGTGGGGCGGCACGCTGCGCCTCGATGAGACCGCGCGACCGTGGTCGTTCAGCGCCCGGTACGACTCGATCAGCGCGACGATCTCGGCCTGGCCGTGGGACAGCGCCTCAGTCTGGGACGCGAACGTCCACTATCGGTTCGGTCCCAACTCCAACACGTACTTGGGCGTCTTTGCCGGATATGGCGGGGTAAGGGTCAGCTCGATGCCGACACCGGGGCAAAACGGCTCCGCAGCGGGCTTCCGGATCGGGGCGGAGTTTCTCAATCGCCAGCCGAGCGGTCTCTACTTCGCCGGCGACATGGCGTACGGTCCATCCTGGTCCTCGAGTTTCCCAGGCTTTCCGGCATTAGCGGCCGGCAACACCTGGGATAGCCGGGTCGCCGTAGGCTACGAGTTCATGGGCGGCTGGGGGGTTGAGGTCGGCTACCGGCAGTTCCGGTGGCAGATTCCCACCAGCCCCGGATGCACGACGCCCGGGTGTGAGTACCGCTTTGACGGCATCACCGCTGCGCTGACCTTCCGGCGCTAGTTCGGTCACGCGCGACCGGCGTCACCGGAGGCGGCGCCTGCGGCATCGATGAGATGTTGTAGCGCCGCTTCCGTCTTTCCCAGCAGATCGTCGCGAACGAGCAGGTGATCATAGTGAAAGGAAGACAGCACGCCCACGGGCACGCCGGCGTCAGCCAGCGCGCGTGTCACTGCGGCCAGGTATCCAATGACCTGCCAGTCGAGGCGCACCTCGAGCGTGATGAGCCGGTACCCCGCCTCCACCTCTGCGTCTCGAAAGGCGCTGCGCACCCTAGTCCACTCGTCAGTGGCCACCACCACCGTCAGTTCATCCGCGCCGATCTGTACGAAGAACGGTGCGTGCAGATCGCCCAACGTCTTGCGAACGGTGGACTCGAACCGGACGGGCACGGACGCGATCACAAACGTCCGGGGATCGACGCGGACTCGTGTCTGTGCGAGCAGGTGCGCCAGGTCCGTGGACGATGAAGAGGACACGTCGGTCGCATGCCGATCGCGAGAGCTCAGCAACCGGCGCTTAGGGCCTGATCGAAGTCGGCGATCAGATCGTCGATATCCTCGATGCCGACCGAGACACGAATCAGACCGTCGGTGATGCCCGCGCGCTCGCGGTGCTCCTTCGGAATATCTACGCTCGTGGTTGACGCCGGGTGCGTGACGAGCGTTTCCGTGCCACCGAGGCTGACCGCCATCTGGCCGACGCGCAGCGACTCGACACACCGGACGCCGGCCTCATATCCTCCCCTGACTTCAAACGACAACATGCCCCCGAAACCCCGCATCTGGCGCTGTGCGATGGCGTACCCGGGATCGGACTGCAGCCCCGGATAGTTGACGCGCGCGACACGCGGGTCCGCCGCCAGAAACTCGGCCATCCGCCGTGCGTTGTGATTGTGGCGCTCGACACGCAGGCCCAACGTCTTGAGCCCGCGCAGCAGCAGCCAGGCGGCGAACGGATCGAGCACCGGGCCATAGATCCGCAGAAAGTGCCTGGCCCGCGCGACCAGATCGGCGCGGCCGGCAATCACGCCCGCCGAGACGTCCGCGTGACCGCCAAGGTACTTGGTCGCGCTGTGCGCCACCAGGTCGACCCCGAGCGCGCAGGGTCTCGTGTTGTACGGCGAGGCAAAGGTGCTGTCGGCGATCGTGACCGCGCCCAGACGGCGGGCGAGCGTCACGACGGCGGCGATGTCGGTGACCTGGATCAGTGGGTTGTTCGGCGTCTCGATGTAGAGGAGCCGGGTGCCGGGCCGCGCCGCGCGTTCATAGGCGGCGATGTCGATGGAATCGATGAGCGTGACCTCCACGCCTTGCTTCGGTAGGATCTCGTGGAAGATCTGGAACGTGGCTTGATAGACGGCGCGGGGCGAGACGACGTGCGTGCCGGGGTCGGCGACCGCCAGAATGGCCATGGCCATCGCCCCCATCCCGGAGGCGGTGGCGAGGGCATCGTCGGCCTCTTCGAGCAGCGCCATGCGCTCCTCGAACAGCCGCGTGGTCGGGTTGCCCCACCGCGTGTAGTACCAACCGGTGCCGCCGTCCTTGCCGAGCAGGGCGCCGTCGGCGACCGAGTCATACGAGAACGTCGACGTCTGGTAGATCGGGTGGCTGATCGACTTGAGCGGATCCCGCACGGTGCCGCCGTGAATCGCGCGGGTATGAAAACCTCGCGTATCCTTCATCGTTCATCCTCCGAAAGCGTAGACGATATCCCCGTCGCTCCTCGTATCCTACTCTGGGAGTATCGCCAGTTCATAGGGCTTGGCATCATTTCCATCGAAACCAGGACCAGACCGTGAGAGGGAGTGACGCCGATGCGCTGGCTGACTGCGTTCAGTGTCCTTTTGGTATTCCTCCTCAACACGGATGCTCCCGCCCAGATCCGTTCAAACACCGTCGACCACTTAGGATTCAACGTCACGGCGGCACCTTTGGATGTTCTGCTGCTGCGCCAGGCGATTACATCCGCGATCGATCGTCGGGCGCTCTATGAAGCGACCAAAGCCAGGCTGCCCGCTGCGACCCCCGCCTCAGGGCCTGCCGGCGGGTGGTTTCCTCCCTCGCTTCCCCAGCACGACCCGGAGGTGCGGAGTCATCCCTACGACGTAGCCGTCGCCAAGAGCCTGCTGGGTCAGGCGGGATTTCCGGAGGGGCAAGGGCTCACAGAACTCGAGGTGCTCTACAATCAGGGCGCACCCGTTGGCGCCTTTCGCGCCGCCGAGGGTGCGATGATCAGAGCGCAACTGGCGTCGATAGGTATTCGGGTGAAGCTTCCTGGCCAGGGGCGCCAGGGACAGTTCCAGGCGTTCCTGTTGGGGCGCGTTGTGCTGCCAAACGACGATTTCTTGAGCCGGACCTTCCTCCCGGGCGGGCCGACCAACGCCTTCGGCTACAGGAGTCCGGAGGTCGCGGTGCTGATCGCGAGTGCTCTGAAAGAAACAGACGTTACAAAACGGATCGCCATGTTGCGAGAGGCGGAACGCCTGGTTCTGAGCGACGCCCCCGTGGTGCCGCTGATGTATTTGTACGCGCCGTGATCACGTGGACGGTCGTCCCGGCCGGCTCAACTCGGCCAACGAAGCCTTTGTTAAAGAGATCGCGCCGTTGGCCTGATCTCCGCGATCACAATCCCTAGTAAGATCAGCACCGCGCCAAGTGCCTGACGGGCGGTCAGCGCTTCGCCGAGCATAGCGTAGGCCAGCAGCGCAGCGGCGACGGGCTCGAAGGTGAACATCAAGCCGGTGTGTGACGGCGTCGTGAATCGCTGGGCCCATGATTGGACGAGCAGCGCGCCGGCAGATGCCGTGACGGCCATGAAGGCGATGGCGGCCCAGATTCCAAGACCCGCCGACGCGATCGCCGCGCCCGGGTGCTCGGTCAGCGCGCCGATGGCGCCGAGCACCGCGACCGGGATCGCCTGCGCGACCGCGAACACACGGTGGTCGAGCGCCGGAGCCAACCGTCCCACCAGCACGATGTGGACGGCAAAGCAGACGGCGCACGCCAGGACGAGCAGATCTCCCATCCGCACCGCCATTGGTCCTTCCAGCGCGAGGAGCCCGAGGCCGACCGTCGCGGCGGCAATGCCGGCCAACACCAGCGGCCGCGGCACGCGGCGCAGCCATAGGCCGGAGATGACAGGAACCATAATGACCGACGTGCCGGTGATGAATCCGGCCTGTGAGGCCGTGGTCACTCGCAGCCCGAGCACCTGGAACGCGTAGCCGAAGAAAAACACCACGCCGACGGCCAGCGCCTGCGTCCAGAGCGGGCCCAGGGACATCGAAGCCGCGGCTGATTCCCCGCGCGGCTTCGATGAGAGCAGTAGCAGCGCAATACTGGCCAGGGAAAACCGCATCGTCAAGTAGGTGAATGGAGGCAAAGCGGTGAGAACAATTTTCCCCAGCGGAAACGTTAACCCCCAGGCCGCTGCCACCGCCAGTAGCGCGGCATCGGCCGCGAGGCGACGGGTGTTCTGGGGAGCACCCATGGCGCCCATCATAGCAGGGCGCGCGAAGGCACGGAGGAAGTAGTTGACGTGACGGTCTCGACCGACGGGTGGATCACGCTCGGCATCTTGCTCGCCGCGCTGGCGGCGTTTGCATGGGGCCGCCTGCGGGCCGACGTGATCGCGCTCTCAACGGTTCTGGCGGTGGGACTGACCGGCGTCGCGACACCCAACGCCGCCTTCGCCGGTTTCGGCGATCCCACCGTCGTCACCATTGCGACCCTCTTCGTCCTCAGCGCGGGGCTCGAACGCACCGGCATCGCCTACCGGCTGGCACGATGGCTGATGCGCACCGTAGGCATGGGCGAAGTGGTGCTCATCGTCACGTTTATGGTGCTGGCCGGCATCCTGTCCAGCGTGATGTATCACATGGCGGCGATGGCGATGCTGCTGCCGGTCGCCCTGGCCATCTGCCGCGAGACCGGTCTGAGTTCGTCGCGGCTGCTCATGCCGCTGGCGATCGGTGCGCG
The DNA here is from genome assembly GCA_041497675.1 of bacterium. Taxonomy (GTDB): domain Bacteria; phylum Sysuimicrobiota; class Sysuimicrobiia; order Sysuimicrobiales; family Humicultoraceae; genus JBGPNN01. Next base: position 34,004 of record JBGQGY010000018.1, read on the forward strand.
GTTGGGTGGCGGGCTCACGCTCATCGGCAAGCCCTCAAACTTGATCGTGAGCGGGCTGCTGGTCAAAGCCGGGCACGCGCCGCTCTCGTTCTTCGCGTTCTTCCCGGTGGGCATCGCCATGCTGGTCGTCGGCGTGATCTTCATGGCCACCTACGGCCGGAAGCTGCTGCCGAACAGGGTGACCGGACGATCCGCGTCATCGGGGCTGGCGTGGCGGGACCTCCACGAGACATACCAGTTGCCGGAGCGCTTGTTCCGTCTCCGTGTTGACGCCGGCTCGGCCCTAATCGATCAAACGTTGGAGCAGGCGTCGTTGGGCGAGGCCTTTGGAATCACCGTGCTCGCCGTGGCGCGTGGCAGGCAACGGATTCACGCCCCGTCGCGCCGCGAAGTGATCCGCTTGGGGGACATGTTACTTGTGGAGGCGCGCCCCGAGGCGCTCGATCGCCTGGGCCCCAAGGGGTCGGTCAGGATCGAGCCGGAGCCCGGCGCCGAGGATGGCTTCTTTACCGAAGATGAGGCGGGGCTCGCGGAAGTCGTGCTCGCGCCCCGCTCGGAGCTGGCCGGCAAGAGCCTGCGCGAACTGGGTTTTCGCGCGCGCTACTCGCTGAACGTCGTCGCCATCTGGCGCGACGGCCGGTCGCACCGCACGGGATTGGCCGACGTGCCGCTGCAGTTTGGTGACGCACTGCTGGTGCAGGGTCCACGCGAGCGGATTCGCGAGCTTGGACAGGAACCGGACTTCATCCCGTTAAGCGAGCCTGGGGTGATGCGCACGTCGCGGATGGTCTTCGCCCTGATCGCCGCGGCGGCGCTCATCATACTCGGGGCCACCGGGATCACACCGATCAGCCTGGCGGCGCTGCTGGCCGCCGGCATCGTGGTGATCGGTGGCTGCGTCACGGCAGAAGAAGCCTTCAGGGCGGTGGACTGGCCCACGGTGATCGTGACGGGGGGCCTGCTCCCGCTGGGTCTGGCGCTGCAGACCACGGGCGCGGCCGCGGCGATCGCCGGCGGCCTAGTGTCGCTTGCCGGCCACGGGCCGCTCGCGGCTCTCGTGTTGATCTTCCTGGCGCAGTTCGCGATCGGACAGGTCGTGCCGGCGGTACCTGCCACGATCCTGATGGGGCCGATCGCGCTCGGCACGGCGACCGCGCTGGGCGCCAACCCCGTACCGTTCATGATCACGGTGGCCTCCGCGACCTCAGCGACGCTCCTGACCCCGCTGTCCCATCCGATCAGCCTGATGGTCATGGGGCCGGGTGGTTACCGGTTCACCGACTACACGCGGGTCGGCGCGCCGCTGGCCGCGTTGCTGACGGTGACGCTGCTGGGTATCGTCACGTTGCTCTGGCCGCTCTGACGCAGGGCTCGCCCGCGCGCCCAGAGAAGAACAGCAGACCCATGCGGCTGGGCGCGCACGTGTCGATCAGCGGCTCGCTCGATCTGGCGGTGGATCGCGCACAAGCGTTGGGCTGCGAGTGCCTGCAGATCTTCTATGGATCGCCGCGCCAGTGGCGGCTGATCTCCTATAGCGATGAGGTCATTGCGCGGTTCGTGCGGAAACGCCGCGCGGTCCACCTCGATCCCCTGGTTGCGCACGGCGCCTATCTGGTCAACCTGGCTACGCCGAATCGCGAGTATCGGCGCAGGTCGGTCGCGTCGTTGCTCGCCACTACCCGCGGCGTCGAGCGGCTCGCGGGTCTTGGTGCCGTCACGCATTTGGGCAGCCGCATGGGCGCGTCCAGACGGGACGCGCTCCGGAGGATCGCCGGGTCAGTGCGAGATATCCTGGCGCAGACCGACCGGGTGATGGTGCTGTTGGAGAACAGCGCGGGAGCCGGAGGCCTCTTAGGGGCGGCCTTTGAGGATTTTGGCGACATCGTCGACCTGCTCGGCGGCGAGCCCCGCGTCGGCGTCTGCTTGGATACCGCACACCTCTTCGCAGCCGGTTGGGATCTGCGGCAGCGCGAGGGCGTCGACGCGATGGTCGATGCGTTCGACCGCGCCGCCGGATGGGAACGGGTCCGGGTGCTGCACCTCAACGACTCGAAAGAGTCGCTCGGCTCGCACCTCGACCGGCACGAAAACATCGGGGAAGGATATCTGGGTATCGACGGCTTCCGAGCAATCGTGACCCACCCGCTCCTCCGGACGCTGCCCGGGATCATCGAGACGCCGGGGTTCGATCAGCAAGGACCCGACCGCAAGAACCTGGCGCGGCTGAGGCGGTTGCGCGGTGACCGCGTCCGGCCCGCGCGTCGAGCCGCGGCTCGCAGAGGTGTGTCGTGACCGACCGGTACATCGAGGTCATGGGCGCGCGGCTGCGGTACCGCAGCGAGGGCCGGGGCCCCAACGTGTTGTTGGTCCACGGTCTGGGCGCGTCGCTGGAAACCTGGAACTGGACGATCCCGGCGCTCCGCGATTCGTACGCGACGGTCGCAGTGGACTTTCCCGGGTTTGGACAGTCGGAGGCGCTCGACTTAGCCCTGACACCCGAAGGCGCCGCCCGGGTCGTGTTGGCCTTCATGGATGCGCTGGACCTGCGCACCACAGCCATCATCGGTTCGTCGCTTGGGGGCGCGATCGCCACCCTGGCCGCCGGCACGGTCCCTGAGCGATTCACCGCGGTGGTGCTCGCGGACCCCGGCGGCTTCGATACCGGGTTGAGCCCGCTGTTACGCCTGCAAACGATCCGGGGACTCGGAGAGGCCATCACGTCGCTAGCGAAGTTTGCGCCGCGCCGGACGCTCAGCTTGACGTTCCACAACCCGCGCCGCATCCCCGACGAGTTGGTCGACGTGACGCGCAAGAATGCGCAGCGCGCGGTGACGGGCCGCACGTACCTGCGCGCGCTCCGGATCGCCGCAACACTGAATGGTGTGAGGCTCGAGCAAGTCTACAGCGTGCGCCGGGCGGCCGCCAAGATCACTGCGCCGACGCTGGTCGTCTGGGGAGACAAAGACCGGGTCATCCCCCCCGATCAAGGGAAGGTCGCGGTAGAGACGATTCCCGGCGCCCGGCTGCTGGTGATTCGCGGGGTCGGACACCTGCCGCTCGTCGAGGATGCCGAGGCCTTCAATGGGGCCGTCTTGGCGTTTCTCTCGCAGGCCCTTCATCCGGCGCCGACGGTCGTCGGGTAATGGCCGAGATCGCCTGCGCGTACCACGGCGACCGAGCCGCGCTCGCCTACTGCTCGGGATGCGGCAAGCCCCTGTGTAACGAGTGCGTCGTGCGAATGACGGCGGGCAACTACTGCGAGTCATGCGCGAATACCCCCGATCACCGGCCGGTGGTGCGGGTGGCGGGACGTTCGCGGCTATTGTTGTGGATCGGTCTGGCGGTGCTGGCTCTCGGAGGATACATCATCACGCGTCTGCGTTGAGGAGACGACCATGGCGGCTCAACTCGGCAAGAGGGACAGAGCACTCCGGGACTACCTGGTGTGGGTGATCCGCGAAGGCAACGCGCACGTGCCGTTCGACCGCGCGGTCGCCAGGATGCCGGCGCGGCTGCGGGGGAAGATTCCTGCGGGGCTCCCGTACTCGGCCTGGATGCTGCTCGAGCACATGCGCATCTGCCAATGGGATATCCTGGATTTTTCTCGCAACCCCGGGTACCGGCAAATGAAGTGGCCGGACGCGTACTGGCCGAGGACGGAGGCCCCACCGAGCGCCGCCGCGTGGACGAGGAGCATCGCCGCCTTCAAGCGTGACCGGCGGGCGATGGAGCGGCTGGTGGCGAACCCCAAGACCGATCTCTACGCGACGATTCCGTGGGGGCAGGGGCAGACGATCCTCAGAGAGGCCCTGCTGCTGGCCGACCACAATGCCTATCACGTCGGCCAGTTGATCGTCGTGCGGCGCGTGGTCGGCGCCTGGAAAAATTAGCGGATCAGTTCATGAGGTGTGACGTACCCATCTTGCAGGTCGCGCCGGATCAGCGCGGCGGCACGCGCGGCGGGATCGCCGAATCCACTCCCTCCCGCCGTCTCGACCGTAATGACGTCGTCGGGCCCGCGCAACGTCACGAGTTGTGAAATCCCTGACTGATCGCTGACCTGCGCGCCCTGGACGTCGAGACCGACCCCGCGCCCCTCGCGGCCGCCCTGCAGACCCACCATGGGCGTGGCCTGACCGTGCGGCACGACCTGCATCAGCACCGGGAGTCCGTCGTCGTAGAGTTTGCGGAATCGCATCCGCTGGCCGAGCCCGCCGCGGTGCATTCCCGCGCCACCGGAGTCCGTGATCAGCTCCTTGCGTTCCACCAGCAGCGGGGTGCGCTGTTCGAACATCTCGACGGGCACGTTGCCCGCCGACGTCGGGTACATCAAAGCCGGATTCCCATCGCACGGCGCGGCGCCGCCCTGTCCACCGCCGCCCATGATGTGGTCATTGAAGAACCGGCCCTGCGCGTCGCGGCCGTAGGCGCTGGCCGAGACCGGCAGCCCCGTGAACGCCTGCACGCGGTCGGGCAGCACGGGCGCCAGCGCGCGGAAGATCGCCGGTCCGCAGAACCAGCCGGTCATGGTGCGCTGGTTGACGGCCGCGGGATACGAACAGTTGAGAATGCTGCCCTCGGGCGCCCGCACGTGCAGCGGCCGGAAGCACCCCGCATTGGACGGCACGTCGGGCGTGAGGATGGACTTGAGCGCATAGACCGTGTGCGCGGCCATGTAACTGTACGTACAGTTCAGCCCGCCCATCGGCTGCTGCAGGGGCGCGCCCTCCCAATCGACGGTCATCTCATCGGCTTCGACGACGACGGCGCACGGCAGCGTGATCGGTTCGCCCAGGCTCTGGATCTGCACCTGGCTCCGGTAGATGCCGTCGGGCACCGCTCGGATGGCGTCGCGCATTGCGGCCTCGGTCCGGCGCTGCACTTCATCGGCCAGCGGCTCGAGGCTGGTCATGCCGTATTCGTCCATGAACTCGAGCAGGCGCCGCACGCCGACCTGGTTACTGCCGACCTGCGCCAGAATGTCGCCCCAGACCATCTGCGGGTTGCGGACATTCGCGCGGATCATGGCCGCCAGGTCGTCGTGGAGCCGTCCGGCCTCGTACAGCTTGAGCGGCGGGAGTTGGAGACCTTCCTCGTAGATCTCGCGCGCGTGCGCCGAATCCTTCGTCCCGCCAATGTCGGAGAGGTGCGCGATGGATCCGACCAGGCCGGCCAGTACGCCCCGACGATAAACCGGCGTGACGACGGCCAAATCGAACAGGTGCCCCGCGCAGACCCACGGATCGTTCGTGATGAGCACGTCGCCGTCGGCCAGCGTCTCCGGCGGAAACGCCTTGAACAGCGCCTCCACGGCTCTGGGCAGGGTGAGGTTGAACACCGGCATCGAGCGCGGCGAGTGCGCGATCGACTGCGCCCGCGCGTCGAGCAACTCACAACCGAAATCCTGTGCCTCGCCGATGATGGTGGAGAACGCCGTCCGCCAGATCGTCACCCAACACTCTTCGCTGATGTTGATGAGGCGGCTCCACATGATCTCGAGCGAGATCGGATCGAACACCGGTGTCACTCCCCCTCGCCGGGGGCCGCGGCACTCGTCCGCATGGCCGCCGGTACAGCGCCCCGCGCATCGACCTGAATCACGAGGTTCCGCTGTTGATCCACCGTCAGGCGGTCGCCGGGCCACAGCACCGTTGTGGCCTCGGCTTCCTCAAGAATCGCCGGCCCCTGCAGGGTGCTCCCTTCGGGCACCAGGTATCGCTCGTATACGGGCGCTTCCACAAACCCGGCGTCTGGAACAAACATAAGGCGCGACGGTTTCTGCGCGGCCGCCAGCGACGGCTGAGTGGCGAGGCTGCCGCGCACGTCCACGTCCGGCGCGGGGCCCGCGACCAGCACCCGCCAGTTCAGGGCCTGGATCGGATAGTCGGGCAGCGTGCCCCCGAAGAGCCTGCCGTATTCGGACGCGAATCGCGCACGGATGACCCCCGCGGCATCGCGGTCGAGCGGCCGCGGCACCGGGACCTCAATGTCGTGGAACTGACCCGCGTAGCGCATCTCCACGCGGCGGTCGCACCGGGCACGCCCAGGGTCGCCACCGGCCGCCGCTACCATCGCGCGGCCCTGCTCTTCCATTTCAGTGAACAGGCGCTCGACGGCGCCCCAATCCAGGTCGTCCAGCGCACCCGTCATCGAATGTCCAAAATCGAAGCCCAGGGGCGCCGCCAGCAGGCCGACCGCGGAAGCCAATCCGGAGGCGGGCGGGATCAGCACTTCCCGCACGCCGAGCAGGCGCGCGACGCGGGCCGCGGTCGCCGGCCCGGCGCCCCCGAATCCCATCAGCGCGAACCGCCGAGGGTCCTGCCCGCGCTCGATCAGGTACAGTCGCGCGGCCTGCGCCATGTTCTCGCAGACGATCGAATAGATCCCCCAGGCCGTTCGCACGGCGTCAAGCCCGAGGGAGGCGCCCGCGCGCGCGAGCGCGGCTCGCGCGGCCGCGACATCCAACCGCATCGTGCCGCCGAGAAACGCGTTGGGATCGAAGTAGCCCAGCGCCACACACGCGTCGGTGACCGTCGCCTCACCACCGCCAAAACCGTAGCAGGCCGGGCCGGGGTCGGCTCCGGCGCTGTGCGGCCCCACCCGCAGCAGTCCCATCGCATCGACCGACGCGATCGACCCACCGCCGGCGCCGATTTCGATCATGTCCACCACCGGCGCGACGACCGGCAACCCCGAGCCCTTCTTGAACC
>JBGQGY010000019.1:0-40083 GCA_041497675.1 bacterium
ATCGGTTCAGCGGGCGACTAAGACTTGGCGGGGTGCTCGCCGGTGCAGGGCTTGAAACACGCGAAGGGATGGTGGCCCCAGGGGGATTCGAACCCCCGTTTCGGCCTTGAGAGGGCCGCGTCCTGGTCCCCTAGACGATGGGGCCACGCGCGAGTTGCCGCCGGCGGACCGACCGGCCGGTTCATTATACGAGAGGCCTCACGGCGAGACAAGAATAGCGGTTGACAGGAGTTCGGCTCGCTGGCGAGAATTGAGACAGAGCGCCGGGATGTTCGCCAAAATCGACACAGTCTTTTGTCCCGCCGGCCGTGGCGCTGGCAAAGTCCTCCCTACGAGGGGACATGATGCGGGCGATCTGGCTCGGTTCGTTCATCACCGATACGATCTACCTCACCGCCGGTGCGCTGACTAAGCGCTTCGTCGGTTCGCCGTTGCAGCGCTCGTTGGCGCGTCGGCGATACAGCAGCCTGGCCGCGCACTATGACGCCGACGTGATCCCCCAGCACGAGTACTTTGCCCCGCTGGAAGCCGCCCTCAGCCAGTTGACCGCGCCGCCGACCCGGGCGCTGGACGTGTGTACGGGCACCGGCGCGGTGATCGGCACGGTCGTCCGGCGCTTTCCGGCGTGTCGTGGTGTCGCCGTCGATCTCTCCCCCGCGATGCTCTCGCACTGCCGCCGGCACGCCGCGGAGGGTGAGTGGCCGGTCCGGCTCGCGGTGGCCAACTCGGCGCGCCTGCCGTTTCGGGACCGCACGTTCGACCTCGTCTCGGTGCAAAATGCGTTCCCCGTTCCGCGCGAGCTGGTGCGGGTGCTCCGTCCGGGCGGGTGGGCCGTCCTGACGTACTCGGCCGGCGGACCCGTCCTCCCGTGGGTCGTGCGGTCGATGGTGAAACAACTGCGCGGGCTGGCCTGTGGGACGGTCGAGACGCACCAGGTTGGCGGCGGCCGCTACTTTCTGGCGCAGCGCGCACAGGACGCCGCATAACCTATGGCCGTCTCCTGCGTCATCGCCGCTTACAACGAGGAGCGCACCATTGGCTGCGTGATCCGGGCGGCGCGTGCCGTCGACGACGTCACGGAAGTCATTGTGGTCTCAGACGGTTCCACCGACGACACCGCTGAAACGGCGACGGCGGCCGGGGCCGACATGGTCATCCAGTTGCCCAAGAATCTGGGCAAAGGTGGGGCGGTGCTGGCCGGCGTGCGCCGCGCCTCCGAGCCTGTGGTCCTGCTGCTCGACGCCGATCTCGAGCGTCTCAAGCCCAGCGAACTGCAGACGCTGCTCGACCTGGTGCTTCGCGGCCGTTACGATATGGCCGTTGGCCTGATGACGGCCGACCTGGTGCAAAAGGTCCTGCCGCAACTCTCGGGCATCCGGGTGCTGCGCCGCGACGCCCTGCTCGACAAGCACTATCTGGCCTGCACGCGTTTCGGCTTCGAACGCGCGCTCACCACGCTGGCAAAACGACGGCGCTGGGCGATCGCCCGTGTACCGTTCACGGGCGTGAAGCACTCTAAAAAGGAGGAAAAGTACGGCCTCGTCCTGGGCTATCAGCGCAAGGCCTGCATGGCGCTTGAAATTTTGGGGTTCCGCCGCCGCCGGCGTCGCCACGGAGCCGCGCGCCCCCGTACCCAGGCGTACGCGCTGACCGTCCTGTTCGTGATGATGGCCTACTTGGCCATGGGACTCTTCACAGCCCGCGCATCCGGCAGCGGGATCGAGGCGTTCCCCGATCCCGAGCCCGGTGACCGCTACCTGCTCATCGTCGCGCACGCCGACGACGAACTGCTGGCGGCGGGTGGTTTGATTCAGCGTGCACTCTCATCGGGCGCTTCGGTCTGGATCGTGTTTGCCACCAACGGCGATGGCAATCGCCTGGCCGCGGCGGTGGGTGGCAGAAAGCTGATCCCGCGAGCGGCCGATTTCATCGCCGAGGGAGAACTCCGACAACTCGAAGCCATGAAAGCGCTCGGCCGCGTCGGCGTGCCGATGGAGCATCTGTTCTTCCTCGGCTACCCCGACCGCGGGTTGAAGGCGATCGCGGTGCAGCGCCCACTGTCGGCAAAACCGTACGTGTCACCGTTTACGAAGGTGTCCGCATCCCCCTACCAGCTGGCGTTCAGGCCTCGGGCCCCGTACACGGGTGCGGATATGGCGCGCGACATCGAGTCGGTTATCCGGCAGGTGCAGCCGACCGTGGTGCTGACGCACCACGAGGCCGATCGCCACGGTGATCACCAGGCGCTCAACGCGCTCGTGCGACAGGTGATCCGCACGATGCAGCAAACCGAAGTGCAGCCGCGCATCCGCCTGTACACGTTCCTGGTACACGCCTGGGACTTCCCGCGGCCGCTCCGGTATGCTCCGGACGCGCCGCTGCTTCCGCCAAAATCCTTGTGGCAGGCCCACCGATGGGTGCGCTTCAGTCTCTCGCCTGACGAGCTCACCACGAAGCAGGAAGCGATCCGAGACTACAAGAGTCAGCTCGAGAGCCCCTTCCTCCGGCTGCTGCTGATGAGCTTCCTACGCCAGAACGAACTGTTCGCGGTCACCGACCCTTAGCGCTTTGAACCGGACCCTGCTCGGGTACGCCGGAGTCGCCGGCGCTGCCGCGATGTGGGGTACGATCGGCCTCGCGGCGCGCAGTCTCTTCGCGGCAGGGCTGACGCCGCTTGAGGCGGCGGTCTGGCGCGCGGCCGCCGCGTTCGCGATCCTTTTCGTCTTCACCCTCGCCACGAACCGCCCCGCGCTTCGAGTCGCGCGCCGCGATCTGCCGTTGTTTGCTGCCTACGGAGCCATCAGCGTCGCCGGCTACATGACCGTCTACTTCGCGGCCATCAGGGCGACGACGGTCGCCACCGCCGCCGTGCTGCTCTACACGGCGCCAGCGTGGGTCGTGATCCTCGCGCGGCTCTTCTTGGGTGAGCGCATGACCCCGATGAAGTACGCGGCTGTGGCGCTGGCGTGCGCCGGTTGCGCGCTGGTCGTCGGCGTGTTTGGGCCGGACACGATGCGCGTGACGCCGGCAGGACTCGCCGCGGGTCTGGGGGCAGGTTTGACCTACGCGCTCTACAGCATTTTCGGGAAGACGGCGCTCCGCCGCTACTCGCCGTTGACAACCGTCATCTATGCGCTGGGGTTTGGGGCGTTGTGTCTTGTTGTATTTGCGGGGGGACTGCCGCGTGTCCCGGCCGGTGGCGTCGCGCCGCTGCTCTACCTGATCGCCGGTCCCACGACCGCGGCCTACTTGCTCTTCATCACGGGACTACAGCGGGTCGAGGCGGGACGGGCGAGCATCATCGCGACCATCGAACCGCTGGTCGCGGCGTTGGCCGGCGCGCTGATCCTGCATGAACCGTTTGGCCTCCCGCAATGGCTTGGCGCCGCTCTGGTCATTGCAGGCGTCGCCCTGGTCGGAGGTGAACACTTGTTTCACTTCAGCGCGTCAGACAGATAGAAGTTACTGACGCGGGTACTGGTCGCCAATGCGAGACTCAAACTCCAATCCGCGACACAGTCGCGTGTCATTCAATCTTGTGACGTTCAAACCGCTTGACGTCGACGCCATCGCGGAACCTTTTGTCCGCGCTCTTCTGGATGCCGGGGACATTTATGTTCCGGAGCGATATGAGGCGCCCAGACGACGACAGCCCAGGTTCGAACCAGAGAAGCTCAAACCATGGTCTCAATTCTGGAGCGGCGACTCGATGAACAGAGTATTTCTTGGCCGCAGAAGGCGGCAGGCCGAGATGACAGTCGTGTTTGGGATCGCCGGCAAGACTCCGACTCCCTTGCCAAGCAACCTTTCGATCTACGTGGACGCATCCTATTACGATCCTCCGGGACGGATCCTGTCTTTTGTCGGTCTAGGAACCAAGTTCTACGACCTGCTTTCACCCTACTATGCCCATCTGCAGATCCCCCATATGCCCATCGTCGGCCCTACCGGAATACCCGACCTGGGTTTCCCCGGATTCGGATGGGCTACCTGGCTGGGCCCGGAATATGAACCGCTGATACAAATCCCGCCCGCGGATACTGTCTCAATTGTCGAGCTTGCGGATGGTGGTCGACTCGTCACACTCTGCCTTCCGGAGCGCATCAGCCTCCCCGATGTCAGGTGCCTACAGGGCCATCACCATGTCATGAGCCATGCTGCTGAAGACATCCTCCAGCCTCGAGTTCGAAGCCCCCAGGATTTGTTGCACTGGTTTCAGCGTCACGACGGCAGCGACGGTCCGAAACGGCTGCCGAAATACCGATTCGTCGCAGAGGGGCCTCATCTGCGGCTCTCAACCGATCGTCACGACGCCACACATGAACGGTACTTCGGTCCACTTGGATTCACGCGGAAACCGGAAATCCGCGCCATCCTCGATCGCCTCGAGTCCAGGACAATTCCAGGGACTCCTGGCCACGGTAGCGATGGAACATCCCGCTTTGAAGGGCTCGCGGCTCAGGGTGCCAGGGAACTGCTAGCGCACGTCACGCTCGAGAACGCGAACTTCCGGTTGGAGAACACCGGCCCGACGCTCCGCGAACTCGTCGCGCTGGGCGAACGTTACCCCAGCATTCTCTTTTTCGGCTATCGAGTAGCACCGGAGCGACCCGATGAGCGCATCGTGCTCGAGGGCTTCTACATCCCGAAGGAAGAAGTAAAGCCTGGGGACATCCGTTCGCTAAACGAATTGATGCCCGACGAACTGGGATGGGTTAGCCGTCGGCGCCGTAAGTGGCTGAGAGTGTGGTGGGACTGATCGCGCGGGCACCTCTGAACAGTCGCCCGGGCTAGGACGCATTCGGATAAGGATGCCGGATCGCGCGCAGAGCGATGATCGTGCCGGCCGTGAGAACCACAGCGCTGGCGATGAACGGCGCCCGCGGCCCGAGTCCATCCCACAGGAGCCCACCCAGCAACGGCCCCAACACCAGCCCGAGCCCCTGAACGGTTTCTGAGGCGCCCAGGGCGAGGCCGAGGCGTCCCGGCGGGGCGAGCTCGCTCACCAGCGCGAGCCAGGCCGGTGCGGTCAGCGCGTAACTACCGCCCAGCAGCACGCCCGCGCCGATCAACTGGTACAACCCGTGGCTAAACGGGATGATCCACATCCCGATCGTGCCCAGCACCATGCCGGCGCCCACGAGCAGCGGCTTGCCGCTGCGGTCGGCCATGCGGCCCGCGGGAACTGTGGCGAGCGCCACGGTGAGCGTCACCGTCAGAAAGATCGCGCCGATGGCGTGCTCGGTCAACCCGACGACGCGCTTGGCGAAGATCGCGGCGATCGGGACCAGCAGCCCGATGCCAAACATCTGCACAAACGCCACCAAGTACATCGTAAACAGTAGCTCCGAGCTCCTAAACGTGCTCAGCAGCTCTTTGAGGCGCGCGGGGGGCTCGGTGGCGTGATAGCCGACGAAGGTTCCGCTCGCGTGCGTGTGACGATCATCCCGAGGAAAGATCGCCGCAGCCATGATCGCGGCCACGGCCAGCAACGCGCTGGCGACATAGAACCCCGCGCGCAGGTTCCCCGCGAACCCGGCCACGAACAACCCGAACGCCGGGCCCGCCGCCAGCCCTGCCAGGAAGAACATGTTCAGCGTGGCCATCCCGGTGGCCCGCCGGTCGGGCGTCGTCATATCGGCGATCGCCGCCGCGGCCGCCGGCCACAACGCCGCCGACCCTATGCCGTCGATCAGCCGCAGCGGTACGAAGAGCACCGGGCGGCGCAACACCGCCATGATGATCGGCGCCACACAACTGAGAATCAGGCCGCAGACGATGATGGGCCGCCGGCCCATCCGGTCGGTGATCCCGCCAAGCGCCGTTTTGAAGAAGGTCTCGACCAGCGCGAAGGTCGCGACGACGACACCGACGAGCTTGACGCTGGCGCCCAAATGCTCGGTGAGATGCAACGGCAGCAGTGGGAGCACCGTCGCGAAACCGAACTGCGCGATGCCGATGATGATGGCGATGCGCAGCACGGCGCGCCCGTTATTGGCCGGCGCCTGGGTCACCGGGCCGAGGCCGCCGTGGATGTGCCGTCCGGTCTCGTCGCGCGCACACCGGCCCTGGCGGCGGCCGACGACGCTGCCCGGTGTTCCTCAACATCGGGGAGCGCCTCGAGCCGCACGTCTCCGTGCCGGCGCCGCAGCGCCAGTTCGATCAGATGATCGGCGAGCCAGGGATTCTTCGGGAGCAGCGGACCGTGCAGGTACGTGCCGAACACGTTGCGCCATACCGCGCCTTCGGTGCGATCCTCGCCGTTGTTGCCGAACCCTGCCGTCACCGTGCCCAAAGGGCGCGCCTGCGGTCCCAGCATCGTGCGGCCGCCGTGGTTTTCAAACCCGACGAGCACGTGTCCCGACACCGACTCGCGGATCACGATGTTGCCGATCAGCCGACGAGTGCCCGGGCCGGGGTGCACCGTGCGCAGGTCGAGGAGCCCCAACCCTTCGAGCACCGGCCCGTCGGCCGGCCGGTACTCGTGCCCGATCAGCTGGTATCCCCCGCAGACGGCAAGCACGACGGCCCCAGCCTCGGCAGCGTCGCGCAAAGCGGTTCCCTTCACGCGGCACAGATCCGGCGCGGCGAGGGACTGCTGGCGGTCTTCGCCCCCGCCGACAAAGTACAGATCGCCGGCATCGGGACCGATGGCGTCACCAAGACGCAACTCGACGACCTGCGCGCGAATGCCACGCCATTCGGCCCGCCGCACCAACGTCATGATGTTGCCGCGGTCGCCGTACAGGTTGAGCAGATCCGGATAGAGATGACAGATCCGTAAGTCCATGCAGCGCCTTATTGCTTCCAGAAGTCCCGCACGTATCCCTTGCGGGTCATGATCTTGCGCAGCTGCAACATGGCGGTATACGTGGTGAGCACGTAGAGCCGCTCGCCGTCTCGGAGCGCGGCCCGGGCGCGGGTCAGCGCGTGCGCGCCGTCGTATTCGACGGCGATCTGCCCGCCATCGACACCCGCGTACTTCAGACGCAGCGCCATGTCGTCGGCGCGGATGCCCGTGACGACGACCGCGCGGGCGCGGCCGCGCAGCATCTCAAAGTCAACGTCCCACAACCACGAGATGTCGCGCCCGTCGGCGATGAGGTCGTTGATGGCGATCAACACGACCGGCGCGTCCTCAGCCGCCAGCACCGTGCGCAGGACCTCGTTGAAACCGGCCGGGTTCTTGGCCAGCAGCATCAACGCCTCGCGGCCGTCGATGGTCACACGCTCGCCCCGTCCGAACGCCGGCGCCGTCGCCATGATGCCGCGCCCAACCGTCTCGAGCGCGACGCCCAGCCCCAGCGCTCCTGCCGCGGCGGCCGTCACATTGTAGACGTTGTACAGGCCCGGGAGGGTGGTCGAGAGTGACAGAGTCGCGTCGTCCCACGCAACCGTCAAGGTCGCGCCGTCGGCGGCGTGGAGGCGCACGTCGCGTGCTGAGACGTCGGCCGCCCGCCGCGTGTCACCGCACTGCGGGCAGTGATAGTGGCCCATGTGGCTCACGGTCACCATCGTGTACTCGTACGGCCGGCCGCAATGATAGCAGTAGCGCGAGTCGGCGGCATGCTCCAGCGTCCGGACACCCGCGCCGTCGGGCGCCCCGTCGAGACCGAAGGTCACCGTGCGCCCGGTGAAGGTGCGTCCGACATCGGCCACGAGCGGATCGTCGGCATTGAAGATCACCGTGGCGTCCTCGCGCAACCGCTTCAGCACGCCGCGCCAGCGTTCGGCGATGATGTCGATCTCACCGTATCGGTCGAGTTGATCGCGGAAGAGATTGAGCAGGCACACGGCGCGGGGCTGGGTCGCGTCGACCGCGGCCGGCAGCGCCGCCTCATCGACTTCGAACAGCCCCAGATCGCCGCGCGGCTCGCCCGCCAGCGTCGCATGCTCGACGAGCGCCGAGGCGATGCCCGAAATGAGATTGGCGCCCGCCCGATTGTGGATCGCCACCAGCCCCGCGGCGTCGAAGACGCCACCAAGGAGGCGGGCGGTCGTTGTCTTGCCGTTCGTGCCGGAAATCAGGACGACCCCGTGGGGCAGACGCGCGCTGAGGCGACGTACGATCCCGGGCGCCACCGCGGAGGCAACACGTCCGGGCAGCGTTGTGCCGCCGCCCAAACGCAGGGCCCGGCTCGCGACCGCGGTGAGGCGACCGGCAGCGATCGCCGCTGATTCTCTCATCCAACTGATTATGCGTCATCGGAGGGGCCAACAGAACAGGAGCCTCCGCCGTCGGTATCAAACCCTCACCATGCCGCAGACTGAAAGGAGAGATCTTCGTGGAGACAGCCACGTTCCCCACGCTCGTGAAGCTAGGGGCCGTTCTCGCCCTTGTCGCCGCCAACGGCATGTTTGTCGCGGCGGAGTTTGCCATCGTCTCTGTGCGACGAGCCCGGTTGATGCCTCTCCTGGAGCGTTCGAAGGCGGCCCGGCTCGTGCTCAAGACCGTAGAGAATCCCAACACGTTCCTTGCCGCCACCCAGCTCGGCATTACGATGGCCAGCCTCGGGCTCGGCTGGGTTGGAGAACCGCTCGTCGGGAGTCTGATCGAGCCTCTTCTCGGCCACCTGCCCATCCAGGTCCGGGATGTCGCGAAACACGCGACAGCCACCGCCCTCGCGTTTGGCATCATCACCACACTCCACATCGTCTTCGGTGAACTGGCCGCCAAGAGTGTCGCGCTGTGGCGGCCGGAGGATACGGCGCTCATCGTGGCACCGCCGACGGATGTCTTCTACCGGATCTTCCGTCCGTTCATCTGGATGTTGAACACGCTCGCCAATGCCACACTCTCCCTGTTCGGTTTGAGAGCCCCGGCCGGAAGCCACGTGCATTCATCGGAAGAGATCAAGTTCCTGGTCTCCGAAAGCCACGAGGCCGGCGTCATGGAAGAAGACCAAGCCCTCCTCATGCACCGAGTCTTCAAGTTCGCGGATCGAAGCGTGGGAGAAGTGATGGTCCCGAGGGTCTCCCTGCAGGGCGTGCCAAAAGAGTCCACGCTCCTGCAGGCCATCGAGAGTGTGCGGCAATCCGGCTACACTCGCCTCCCTGTGTTTGTCGAGGATCTGGATCACATCGCCGGCATGGTGCACGCGAAGGACTTGCTGCTCGCGCACGTGGACGGCCGAGGCATGGAGCCGGTGGAACACGTGATGCGACCGGTGCTGTTTGTCCCGGAGACGAAGCCTGTGGCCGATCTGCTCAAAGAGATGCTGCACCAGCGCATCCATCTTGCGGTCGCCCTGGACGAATATGGCGGAACCGCGGGGATGGTCACCCTCGAGGACCTGCTCGAAGAGCTCGTCGGCGAGATCCCGGGAGAACTCAGACCGGAGCGCCGGCTCGTCGTGCGGCAGTCGCAGGATTCCATTCTCGTTGATGCCGCCATCTCGCTCGAGCATCTCAACGAAACCTTCCAGATTGAGCTCCCGCTCGACACCGCCAATACGCTCGGTGGGTTCGTGGTGTCGCATCTCCGCCGGATCCCGGAGATGGGCGAAACGTTTCAGTATGGGGGTCTCGAGTTTCGCATCGAATCGGCACGCGGCAACCGCATCGAACTGGTGAGAATACGAAAGGTGCCCGCTCGTCAGTAGCGGCGGGCTCCCAGGTAGCGCGCGGTGTAATACGGATCAGCCATCGTGGCGATCGTCACCCGCCTCTGGCCGGACGAGGTGTGGATGAATCGACCGTCTCCGAGATAGACGCCCGCGTGGGACGGCCCTGGGCTCACGGTCTGAAAGAAGACGACATCCCCTGCCTGGAGTTGCTCGTTGGGCACGAGTGTGCCTGCCGCAAACATCGCGAAGGTCGTCCGCGGCAGGTCGATCCCTGTTTGCTCGAAGATGTAGTTCAGGAATCCCGAGCAGTCAAACCCGTTGGGAGATGTCCCGCCCCACCGGTACGGCGCGCCGAGATAGCGCTTCGACAGCGCGACGATCGTGGTCATCCACTGAGCGCCGCGTGACGGTAGCCTGATGATCCGCGGGCGGGGACCGGACCCCGACGGATCTCGCGCCGGGGTGACCGGCGCGCCGGGTTCAGGCGCCGGTGGCTGCGCCCCCGGCTCGGGCGCCGGGAGGTCTTGCACCGTGGCGGGATCCTGATCGGGCGCCACGGGATTTGGCGCCACGGGATTTGGCGCCGCGGGACCAGGTACCGCGGGTTCAGGCGTCGCCGCACTCTGCGCACCTTGCACAGGTGGAAGAGGGACGACGACGCGCGGTTGCGCGGGCGCAGGCAAGACTGGAACCCGCAGCGGTTGTCCGATTTGCAAGATCGCCTCAGCGGGGATGTCGTTCAACGCCGCGAGGTGCTCCGGTGTGGTGTTGTAGCGTCGAGAGATCCGCCACAGGGTGTCGCCGGTCTGCACGCGGTACGCCACAGTGGCTGGTGTACGCCGCGCCGCGGCACGTGCTGCAACCGGTACCGGCCCGGACGCGGTCGGAACTCTCAGCGGCCGCCCGACCTGGAGTGTCGAGTCGACCGAGATGCCGTTCAGAGCGGCCAGCCGATCCGCGGTCGTGCCAAATTGCCGCGCCAGGCTCCACAGCGTGTCACCCGGACGGATGCGATACGTCGCCGTGTTCCCAGAGGCTGATTGCGCCGCCGCCGGAAGCGCGGCAATCGCTAAGATGATGAAGAGCAGCAACACGACGGCCGTGAGGGTCCGCACAATCGCCCCTGTGGAGTATCTCCGGCCTACTCGAGTTCCACAGGATACGTACCCGACGACCGCGCGCGGCTAGTCCTCGCGTTTGGGAGAGAGCGCCATCTCGTGCAGCCTGCGGATGCGCTCGGCCACGGGCGGATGCGTATCGAACAGCCCGTTTGCCCACCCACCCCACTCACGCAACGGGTTGATGATGTACATGTGCGCGGTCGCCTTGTTCGCGACTTCCAGCGGATCAGGGTCCGCCGCGATCTTTTCCAGCGCGTGGGCGAGCCCTTCGGGAAAGCGCGTGAGCATCGCTCCCGACGCGTCGGCGAGAAATTCCCGGCGACGCGAGATCGCCAGACGCATCACCTGCGCGATCAGTGGGGCGAGCAGCGCGAGCACCACCCCCGCCAGCACCAGCAGGCCTCCCCCGCCGCCTCTGCCGCCATGGTCATCATCGTCACCACCGCGCCGCCATCCCCACCGCATGCTGCGCAGAAACCAGTCGCTGAGCAGCGCGACGGTTCCAACCAGAACGGCCGCGACCGTCGCCAGACGGATGTCGTAGTTTTGGATGTGTGACATCTCGTGGGCGAGGACACCTTCCAATTCGAGGCGGTCGAGCTTGTCCAGCAGGCCGGTCGTGACCGCAATGGCGGCGTGCTCAGGGTCGCGGCCGGTGGCAAACGCGTTGGGCGCCGAGTCGTCGATCAGGTACACGCGCGGCGGTGGGATGCCGGCGGCGATGGCCAGGCCTTCGACCGCGTTATAGAGGTAGGGATAGTCTTCGCGTGAGGCCTCACGAGCCCCGCTGATGCCCAGCACGATGGCGTCGCTGGAGTAGTACGAGGCCCACGCAATCGCCGCCGCGACAATGGCCGCGACGATGGCACCAGGATACCCGAAGTCGGTCAGCTCGCCGAAGACATAGCCCAAACCGGCGACGACGAGCACGAAACTGACGAACAACATCCAGGTGGCCCGGACATTGCGTTCGACGGCCTCGTACATCGGCGGGCCGCGTCGTTAGAACTTGACCTTAACCGGCTCCCGAGCGGCCTCTTCCATCTCGAAGTATTCGCGTGGGCCGAACCCGAACTGGTTGGCGATCAGCGCCGCTGGAAACGTCTGGCGGGCGTTGTTGTAGCGCAGCACGGTGTCGTTGTAAAACTGGCGGGCAAACGCGATTTTGCTCTCGGTGCCGCTCAGTTCTTCTTGCAGTTTCTGGAAGTTCTCGGTCGCGCGCAGTTGCGGGTAGTTCTCTGCGACGGCGAAGACGCTGCGCAGGGCCTGGGTGAGCATATTCTCCGCCTTACCCTGCTCCCCCACCGACCCCGCGGCGATCGCGTTCGCGCGCGCCTGCGTCACGCGCTCGAACACGTCTTTCTCGTGGGCCGCATACCCCTTGACGGTTTCGAGCAGGTTGGGAATCAGGTCGTAGCGACGTCGGAGCTGCACATCGATCTGCGACCAGGCATTGCCGATACGATTGCGCAGCACGACCAGACTGTTGTAGGTCATGATGAGCCAGAGCACGACCAGGGCGATGAGACCGAGTATCCAGAGCGTCACGGCCCTACCTCCATCTCAGCCTACCGATCACCGTCTGTGCGGGGGGTTCGGCGGAGGAAGAACGAATCCCTCGATGGCTGACGGCCAGCGCTCCGCCCAGGGTCGCGCCTGCTCGAGTTGTGCCGCCAGGCGGAACAACATGGCCTCATCACCGAACCGGGCGGTGAAGTGGCTCCCAACGGGGAGGCCGTCGCGCGTCCAGGACAGCGGCACTGACATCGCGGGTTGCCCGGTCACGTTGGCGATGGGCGTGTACGCCACGTACTCGACCAACAAGGCGACGAGGGCGTCGAACGGCATCTCCTGTGAGATCGTCCCAATAGGAACCGGCGGGCGCGCCAGGACCGGGGTCAGCAGGAGATCGTAGGTCTGCAAGAACTGGGCCATGACGTAGCCGATCTGCAGCAGCGGGCGCCAGGCCAGTCCGACGTCGGCCGGCTCGCGATTGACCGCAAGCCCGGCGAACCCTCGCGTGATCGGTTCGAACACGTCGGCGGCCGCCGTCTGCCCCATGAGTCGAGCGGCTTCCTTCATCGACGCCGCCACCCCAACGCCCCAGAGGAATAGGAACGCTTCTGTGAGGCGGTTCCCATCGATCTGCGGAGCCGCTTCCTCGACGTGATGTCCCAGCGACTCGCAGAGCCGCGCGGTCGACTCCACGGCGGCTACGCAATCCGCATGCGCCCGCCGGCCGAGGAAGTCCGTTGTGGTGAACGCGATGCGGAGCCGTCCGGGTGGCGCGCCCACCTCCTGCAGATACGGGCGGGCCGGGGGCGGTGCCCACCAGCGGTCGCCCGGCGCGGGGCCCTGCGTCGCATCGAGCACGGCGGCGCTGTCACGTACCGACCGGCTCACGCAATGCTGGACGCCAAACCCGTGCCAGCTCGGCTCGGGGACCTCCGGGTTCCGCCCGCGGGTGATCTTCAGACCAAAGAGGCCACAGGCCGACGCCGGTATGCGAATCGACCCTCCGCCATCGCTCGCGTGGGCGACCGGCACCATCCCCGCGGCCACGGCGGCGGCCGCGCCTCCGCTCGAGCCGCCGGCAGAGTAAGCGAGATTCCACGGATTGCGGGTTGGCCCGTGCACCCGCGGCTCGGTGGTGGGCAGAATGCCAAACTCCGGCGTGTTGGTCTTCCCCAGGACGATAAACCCCGCCCGCTCGAGCCGCCGGACGACCTCGTGCGTGTACGGGGCCACGTAGTCCCTGAAACACGCGGACCCAAACGTCAGCCGCGTGCCTTCAAACGCGGTGAGATCCTTGACGAGCGTCGGCACGCCGGCAAACGGGCCGTCCGGAAGCGGGCGAGCGGCCTGCTCCTGCGCGCGCTCGAAGCAGGCCGTGACGACGGCATTGATCTGAGGATTCAGACGCTCGATCCGGCCGATGGCGGCATCGACGAGCTCGCGAGCGGTGATCTGTCTCTTACGAACCAGCGCGGCCTGGGCCAAGGCATCGGTCGCGGCAATCTCGATCATTCTAGTCTCCGGACAGACAGGGGTGCGCGATCGCCGCGAAGGGGTTCGGCACTCCTGCACGAAACCCCTCGGCATGACCCATCATACGCGATGGTTGAGGTCAGCAGCGCGGCGCGCACAGTCACGATTACTCCAAAAGACGCGACTGGTCGCGCCGTGTGTCGGGCACCTCTCTTGTTGAGGGCATCTCCGTAACGGCGCGGTAACAGAGCGCGAACGCTCGCGTGGGCGCCGAAGCGGTCTGCTATAATGCCGGTAAGGCGTCTGGCCCAACGTGGAAAGGGGAGCTGGCCGTGCGCATCATGAAGGTTCGCCGTGTGGCCCTCGATCAACAAAACAATCCCGTGGTGCTGCTGGTTGACGAGGACGAGACGGTGGCCCTTCCCATTTGGATCGGCCAGGCGGAAGCCATGGCGATCGCGATGCGGCTGCAGAACGTCCAGCCGCCCCGGCCGATGACGCACGACCTCCTCACGACGGTCCTCGAACAGCTTGCGGCAAAGGTCACGAAGATCGTCGTCAGCGACGTCCGTGATGCCACGTATTTCGCCGAGATCCATCTGGCCCGGAATGGCACGTCGTTTGTCATCGACTCCCGGCCGAGCGACGCAATCGCGCTCGCGTTGCGGGTCGAGGCGCCGATCTTTGTCGAAGACAAGGTGGCCGTGCAGGGCATCGCGCTCCACAAGCAGGACAACGGTGATGGCAAGACCGAGGGATTGGAAGAACTCGACCCGCAGGAGTTTCGCCGGTTCCTCGAACGCGTCAAGCCGGACGATTTCCGTAGAACCGTTCACTAATCCCACCGCTGCAGCCCACGTGTGATTCGGTGACCCAGGGTCGCGTAACTCGTTGCTTCTTTGCGCTGCTGCTCGCCGTCGCCTACGGCGTCGCGCTCGGCCCGGCCGCGTCCGCGCAATCCCTTCCGCCCGGCCGGCTGCCCGACGTCGAGGCCGTAGTCTGGCATGAGCTCACCCGCTCTGGGAACGCCAACCGGGTCGCGGCCGTTGAGGTCGTCACGAATGGCCGGCTGGTCATCGCGGGAATCAAGTTCACCTATCGTCTGGCCGGCGCCGGCGACCCCGCCGGCCGCCTCCGGCGGCGGGCGCTGGCTGTTTCAGCGGCCGCCTTCACCGGCGCGCCGGTGCTCGATCAGGTGCACGTCTCGGGTTTCTATCAGGAGGAGGGCGCTTTCGACTACAGGCGGCGCGACGTGACCTTCTCGGCGGCGTTCCGCCGCAAAGACCTGGCAGACCCTGGGACGGTCTCCCGTATCTGGCTCCACCCGGCCCTCTCGGCCCCCACGCCGGAAGATCGCATCAGGACCCTGGAATCGCGGCGGTATCCTCCGGACGCCGCGCACGGGGGGCTGGAGTCCGCGGGGCTATTCGCGGGCGCCGTGAGCGAGTGGCCTGGGCCTGCCCCGCGTCTCGATGGCTCGATGCGTCGCCTGCCGATGCGGGTCATCTTCCGCGGCAATCCCAGCGGGCGGGTCGTGGCGCTGACCTTTGACGATGGACCGGATCCTATGTACACCACCCTGCTCCTCGACACGCTCGAGCATCTTGGGCTTCGGGCGACGTTCTTTCTCATCGGCGACCGGGTCGAGGCTTACCCCTATTTTGCGCGCGACATCGTCGCCGCAGGGCATGAGCTGGGCAACCACTCGTTCCACCACGTGAACCTCTCGCGGCTGCAGCCGGCGGATCTCGAACGCGAAATCGGCTCGACCCAGCAGGTGATCCAGCAAGTCACCGGCGTGGTCGCGCGGTACTTCCGCCCGCCCGGCGGTAACTACAACCGCAGCGTGCTGCACATGGTTTCGCTGTATGGATTAACGACGGTCTTCTGGACCGACAACCCGGCCGACTACTCAAACGCGGGTCCGGTCGCCCTCCAAACCAAGTTGGTGGGGCGCGTGTCGAACGGCGGGATCGTGCTCTTGCATCAAGGCGTGGAGGATACCATCCGCATCCTACCCCACGCTATGGACACGCTGCGGCAGCGGGGCTATACGATTGTCCCGGTGACCGCCCTGCCGCGCTAGTCCTCCTGGCTGATGGACTCCGGTATGTCGAGGAGTAACACCGAGCAGTTCCTGATCCGTGGCATGGACTGCGCCGACTGTGCGATGACGATCGAACGCAGCCTTCGGCGCTTGCCAGGCGTCGAATCCGTTGCCGTAGCCTACGCGACCGCCCGTGCGCACGTGACCTATCGCACTGGGTCCGTAGCGCACGACCAGATGGTCGCGGCCATACGCAACGCAGGGTATGACGTGGCCGAGGAGCGGAAGCCTGATCCCCCGCTGTTCTCGCGACCCCAAGTGAGGCTAACGCTCGCCAGCGCCGTGCTCGCGGGCATAGGGATCCTGATCCGATTCTCCGGCGGGCCCGAAGTGTTCGCCGAGGCGTTGCTCGGCCTCGGTGCGTTCATCGGCGGTTTCCCAATCGCGCGGCGGGGGTGGCGGGCGCTACGGGCGTCGCGGACCCTGGACATGAATGTGCTCATGGTGGTCGCTGCGATTGGCGCCGCAGCGATCGACCAATGGGAAGAGGCAGCCGCGGTCGTGGTGCTGTTCTCGCTGGCCGAGACCCTGGAAGCGCTCACAGCCGATCGGGCACGCTCCGCCATCGCATCGCTGATCACCCTGGCGCCGCAGACTGCGCTCGTCTATCGCCACGACCAGGAGATGGTGATCCCAACCGACGCGATTCTCCCCGGCGACGTGGTCGTCGTGCGCCCCGGCGAGCGGATCCCCGTAGATGGAGAAGTACGGGAGGGCAGGTCGTCGGTCAACCAGTCGGCGATCACCGGAGAGCCGCTGCCTGTCGAGAAGGGGCCGGGTGATCCGGTGTTCGGGGGATCGGTGAACACACGTGGCACGTTCGAGGTGCTCGCGACCCGCCCCGCGTCAGAGAGCACGCTCGCCCGCATTGCCCACCTGGTCGAAGAGGCCGAGGCGCAGCGGGCGCCGGTACAGCAGTTCGTCGACCGGTTCGCGGCCGTCTACACACCCGCTGTGGTCTTCGGCGCTCTTTTGGTAGCGGCGGTTCCGCCGCTGCTCGGCGCCGACTTCAGGACGTGGCTCTACCGGGCTCTGGCGCTACTCGTCATCGCGTGCCCATGTGCCCTGGTGATCAGTACTCCGGTGACGATGGTCGCGGCGCTCGCCCGTGCCGCGCGCGCGGGCATCTTGATCAAGGGCGGCCAATACCTCGAGGTGCTCGCCGGTGCGCGGGCGCTCGCGATCGACAAAACCGGCACGCTGACGACCGGCCAGCCCACGGTCAGGAGTGTCGTGAGCGTCGATGGGCTGGATCCCTCCCAGGTGCTGCGCATCGCCGCCGCGCTCGAATCACGATCGGAGCATCCAATCGCTTCGGCGATCCTGCAGCGCGCGCGGGACGAGGGAGTCCCGGTCTCGCGTCCTGAGGCGGCCGAGGCCGTCCCTGGCGGCGGCATCATGGGTGGCGTCGAAGGGCAGCGTTACCTGCTCGGCAGTCCGGAGTTCGTGGCGACCAACGGTGTCGATCCGGGCCCCCTCACGGACCGGATCGGCGCGGCGCGCAGCCGAGGTGAGACCACCGTACTGCTGGCCGATACGCGGCGGGTCCTTGGCTTGATCACCGTCAGCGACGTCGAGCGCGTCGGCGCGGCCGAGGCCGTAGACGCGCTTCACCACCTCGGGATACGGCCGATCGTCCTGCTGACCGGCGACGCATCGGGGGCCGCCGCTACGGTCGCGGCGTCGGTGGGCGTCGACGACGTCCAGGCCGGCCTGCTGCCCGAACAGAAGGTCGCGGCCGTGACGGCACTCAGACAACAACACGGGCAGGTGATCATGGTCGGGGACGGCATCAACGACGCGCCTGCGCTCGCGGCCGCGACGGTTGGTGTCGCGATGGGGGTGGCGGGTTCCGACACGGCACTCGAGGCCGCCGACGTGGCGCTGATGCGTGATGATCTCAGTTTGCTGCCGGAGGCGATCGGACTGAGTCGCCGGGCCATGCGCGTGATCCGCCAGAACGTCGTCCTGGCGCTCGGGATCAAAGGTGTCTTCCTCACGCTGGCGCTGCTGGGGCGGACGACGCTCTGGTTGGCAGTGTTCGCGGACATGGGGGTGTCGCTACTCGTCATCGCCAACGGTCTTACGCTGTTGCGCACGAATCCCCGTAAGAAGGCCTAGGCTAAGCGGCGGGCGCCCGATCGCCGGCGTCGAGATAGACCGCTTCGGCCAGCGCCGTACTAATGCGCTGGCGTTGTCCTTCCACCCGGATCTCCACCACGCGCGGGCCTGTGGCGACCACCTCGACTTCGGCACCCGGCAACAGCCCGGCGGCCGCCAGTTCGCGCACCCGCCGCGCATCGCGGTCACTCACCCGCGTGATCACCCCGCGCTCGCCGGGCGCCGCTTCGGTCAGCAGCCGCCCGCCGGTCGCGGCCACCTCGCCGCCCTTGGTGGGAATTGGATCGCCGTGCGGATCGAGCGACGGTTCACCCAGCGCCGTCGCGATCCGATCTTCGAGCTCTTCAGAGATCACGTGTTCCAGACGATCAGCTTCGCCATGCACCTGGTCGATGCTGACGCCGAGCTGCCGGCTAAGATAGAGCTCCAGCAGCCGGTGGTGACGAATTACTTGCAGGGCCACCTTGGCGCCGGTATCGGTCAGCGCGACGCCGTGATAGGGTGTGTGCCGGACCAAACGCATCCGGGCCAAACGCTTCATCATGTTGGTGACCGACGCCGGAGCCACGTCGAGACGCCCGGCCAGTTCCGTCGTCGTCACCTGGCGCGATTGTTGGGCGATCAGATAGATGGCCTTGAGATAATCCTCGATCGCCTGGCTCAATGGTGCCGGCATGACGATCCCCCTCGTCCACTCCCTGTGGCTATTTTATCATCAACCCGGTCACGTACAGCAGGAGCATGCCGACCGTGACGCCCGCAAAAATCGTCAGGGGCATCGGACGCTTCGCGGCGTCTTTTTGAATCAGCTTCGCGATTTCGTACGCGACCTCGAACACCGCGCCCGCGCCAATCGCGAGGAACACGACGGCGAGGGGTTTCGAATAGACCAACCCGCCTATCCACCCACCGGCGATCGCCGGCGCGCCACCGATGAGTCCCAACCAGGCGAGCGATGAGAGCGATGTCTGGTCTTTCAAGATCGGGGCGACGATCCCCAGCCCTTCGGTGATGTTTTGGAGGATGAACCCGATGACCAAGAACGTGCCCAGCGCCGCCGCGCCGACGCTGTAGGCCGCGCCGATCGCTAGACCCTCGCCGAGGTTGTGCAGACCGATGCCGACCGCGATCAGCGAGGCAAGCGCGAACCGCTGGGCAGTTTCGCCGCGCACCGCGCTCGTCTGCCGGCGGCCAATCGCATCGAGCAACATGAACGTGGCGACGACACCGATGCCGACGAGGCCGATTCCCTGAAACGGCCCACCCAAGCCGCCCCCGATCTCCAGGGCTTCGCTCGTCGCGTCAATACCCAGGTAAATCAGCAGGCCCGCGGTCATCGCCATCAAGAACATGAACCAACGCGCCCCGAGTTGCCGCAACGCGGGCAGCCAGAACATGCCGAGAAAGATCGGGATGACCCCCACGTAGAGCCCGATGAGTGTAAAACTCCACAACGTGGCTGTCGAGACGGTCTTCGTTTCGGCCGCCACGGCGATCTCTGTCTTAAACGGGATCGAGTTCGACGAGAAAAGCGTAATCTTGTACGCGGCCGCCTGCGTCCATGGGTACTCCACGGTGATGACCGCCCGTCCCAGCCGCGCGAGCGCGGCGCCCGGCGAGGCTGTGAAGGGGAAGAGCGCGTCATTGATAATGATCTGCGCGAGCGTGACCTCCTGCGGACTGGTGTTGCGCACGTGCAGTTCGATCACACCCTGGCGCAAGACCGTGCGCTCGAACTGCACCTTCTCAATCGGGGCGGCCGGCTCCACGTTGAGACCCGCGCCGTTCGTCGTGAGAAATACGGCAATCACCCCAGTCAACAAGATCACGGGGATGATGAACAGCGCCAACATCCCGCCGCGCCTCTTGGTCGTCTGGGGTGAGGTGCGCCCGGCCGTCTCCATGGTCTACGCCTCCCCTCCACCCACTTCGAAGAGGCCCGTCCACCCCAATTCCGCGAACTCGGTCTTGTGGGCGTGGAACATGTACTTACCCGGATATTTGTACGTGAACTCGAGAATGCCCCGCTGCGCCTGCATCTGCGCGATCGTGTCGGTGAACTCGCTGGGCGTCAGGCTCGTCCCTGTCGGATAGTAGTGGAAGAAGTTCGCGTGCAGATGGAGCGAGTTGACCGGGTCGAATTCGAGCAGGTTGGCGAGATAGACACGCACTTTCTCGCCTACCTTGAGCGGGATCGGGTACCGGTCGTAGTGAAAGGGAATAAAGTTCACCGCGTACGCGTCGTTCTCACCGTCGAAATCCAGATCCACGCCGGTCATCACCATCACAAGCTCGCGATCCACTTTGGGACGCCCACCCTTGGGGTCGATGATGAACGCGCCGTACAGCCCCCGCGAAATGTGCTCCGGCAGCGGGAACGCGTGACAGTGATAGAGGTGCAGCCCGAACGGTTCGGCGTCGAACTCGTAGACAAACTTGCCACCGGTCGGGACCATCTCGAACACCCCATCCATATTGCCGGGGTGGATCCCGTGAAAATGCATCGTGTGCGGATGAAGGGTGCCATTGGAAAAGGTGATGCGAATGCGATCACCCTCGGTGCACCGGAACGTCGGACCCGGCACGCGACCGTTGTAGGTCCACGCCTCGTACTTGATGCCGGGCAGCACTTCGACGCTTTTCACCGACGCGAGCACGTTGTACTCGCGCAGGGTTCGACCGTTTGGCAGTCTGCTCACCCGGCCGTAGTCGAAGTCCGTCAGGATTCTGGAGGGGTTGAAGCCATTGGCGGCATGGTTGACGTCCTTGTTTGTGCCGGGCATGGTCATGCGCCCACCGTGTGGGGTGTGCGGCATGGGCCTGGGGTTCTGGGCTCCGGCAACCCGAACGCCGCTCAACGAGCCTGCCATGGATGCGGCGCCCGCCAGACCCGCCGCGCCGCCCAATCCGAGCTTGATAAAGTCGCGACGATTCACTGCGCTCATTCGATCCCCCTCTGATCTGCTATGCCGGAGTATCACACGCGACGGGCACCAGCAGCCCGTTGCTCAATTAGCCCAAACTAAATTAGTATTGGCTAAATCTTAGGGGGGCCGTACGTCTGTGTCAACCGGGGGGTGTGGCCGTCACTCCGAGGCGCCGCGTCCTCGGAGCAGCGCGGCGATCGCCTCGTGGCCGCCGTCGACGGCGAGTTGTAGAGGGGTCTTACCCTGGGAGTTGCGCGCGCCGGGGTCCGCGCCGCGATCGAGCAGCCAGGCGACCATCGGTGCCCGGCCAAATCGCGCGGCGGCGTGCAACGCCGTGGTGCCGTTGCGCCCGGCATTGACGTCGGCGCCGGCCCGCACCAGCATGTCGGCCACCTCAGTCTGCCCGGTGATGGCGGGAAAATACAGCACGGGAATGCCGTGCACGCCGGATGCGCGCGCGAGGGCCGGATCCGACCGCAAGAATTCCGCCACGCGATCCTTCATCCCCAGCACGGCCGCGGTGAACACGTCGAGGGTCGCCCCGCGCCCGAGCAACCACTCCGCGATGGGTCTGTTGCCGACGTGTGACGCGGCCTCCAATGCCGTCTCGTCCCATCGCGCGCGCGCGTGGACCAGCATCGGATGCTGCTCGGCCAGCGCCTGCACCTTCGCCTGGTTCCCGTGTCCGGCCGCGACGAACTCGTCGATGAGCGCCTGCGGAAATCGCACGCGCCGGTGGATCTCCAGCAGGCGGCGCAATTCGGCGATGGGCGCTTCCGCGTCATCGACGCGCAGGTCGATGTACCGATCGCTCAGGGCAAGCGGTCCACCCTGATCCCGGACGACGAGCAACGCCGCCGACTGCTGCCCGCGGCGGTCGCCGCCTTGTGCCTGCCCGGCGGTGAGCGCCGACGCCAAACGCTCCGGGAGCGGCCCGGTGCTCGACGCGAATGTCTCGGCCATTGCCTCGATCACCACGGGACCTGCGAGTAGGTTGCCCTGACAGGTGAAGCCGTCTCCTCCGCGGTGCCCCGCCCACGGGCTGCAGCGTGTCCCGGTCCAGGCGGCGCTGCGGCCCGCCGCGTCGACGATCCCGGCCTGGCGCCGGTCGCGATGCTCGTCCCCCTCGACGAGCCGCGCGAGCGCCTGATCCGGCGGAAGCCCTTCGGCCAGCAGCCGCAGTCCCTCCACGCCAAACGTGACGTTGGTCCACGACTGCGCGGCGACGGCGCCGACACCGGCCCGCGCCCACGGCACGACGGCGCCGACCGACAACACCCTGCTGGCGACCGCTATGCCGATCTCGCTCGACTCGCGATCGATCGCGACGATGGAGAACGTCCCGGTCATCATGCGGGTGGAGTTCCACCGGCCCCCCAGCGATGCCTGCCGCCGCGGGTACACGGTGTCCCATGCGCGTCCGACATGCTCGCGGGACGACATGTTTCCTGAGGGTCTGCAGGAGTTTCTCGTTGGGAATACCAGCAGTTGTCGGTCCAAAAGTTGCAGGGTACGATCCCGGAGGGCCTGGTGATCCATCGGCTCTTTGCGAGTCTTCGATACCGCTTAATTCTCCTCGTCCTGATCGCGCTCGTTCCGGCGCTGTGTCTGACAGCATATACCGGTCTGCAGGTGCGTGACCGGGCGGGCGAGACGGCGCGCGCCAACGTGCTGCGGATTGTCCGCATCGCATCCGCGGACCACGCCCAGACGCTCGATGGCGCGCGCGTGCTGCTCACCGCCCTCGCCCGGCTCCCAGAAGTACGGCGGCGTGATGCCGCGGCGTGTAGCGCGCTCTCCGCCGATTTGCAGCAGCAATATCCGCGCTTTGCGAATCTCGGCGCAATTGCTCCCAACGGGGATGTCTTTTGCAGCGCGATTCCCTTCTCACGACCGACCAGTGTGGCCGATCGTCCCTGGTTCCGCCGTGCCCTCGCAACGCGCACCTTCGCCATCGGCGAATATCAGATCGGCCGTATCACGGGTAAGCCCAGCCTCAACGCCGGGTATCCCGTCATTGACGGCGGAGAGGTCAAGGCCGTCGTCTTCGTGGCCCTGGATCTCGGCTCGTTCAATCATCTGGTAGCCAACGCTCAGTTGGCGGAAGGTTCATCGCTGACTATGATCGACCAGAAAGGCACGATATTGGCCCATTACCCCGACGCGGAGAAGTGGGTCGGGCGTTCGGTGCCCGACGTCCCGATTGTCAAGGTCATGCTGAGCAACCAGGACGAGGGCACGGCCGAGGTCACAGGGGTGGATGGCGTCAAGCGGCTGTTTGCATTCATGTCGCTCGGCAGGTCCTCACAAGCAGGCCGGGCCTATGTGGCGGTGGGCATCCCCACCTCGGTCGCTTTCGCCGAAGTGGACCAGTTGATGACCCGCCAGTTGGGGGGGCTATTACTGCTGGCGATCGTCGTCCTTGCGACCGCCTGGCTGGTCAGCGATGCGTTTGTGCTCCGAAAAGTGCGGGCTCTTGTAAGTGCCACCAGCCGGTTGCGGGCGGGTGATCTCACTGCGCGCAGCGGGCTTCCACACTCGAATGGCGAGCTGAGTCAACTCGCCGGTGCATTCGACGAGATGGCGGAAGCGCTTCAAACGCGCGCCGAGCGTCTCGACATCCTCCACCAGATCGACCAGGCCATTCTGACGGCCCAGTCACCGGAGGCCATTGCCGAGGCCGCCCTCCGCGAGATGCGGCATCTGATCCCCTATCGAAGAGCCACGGTGAGCCTCTTCGACTTCGCGGCCGGTGAGACGATTGTGCTGATGACTCAGGCAATCGGCGACAATCCAATGTCGCCGGGTATGCGCCTCCCGATGCAGGCGGTTGGCGACCTCCACCACACCATCGAGGTGCTACGGCAAGGGAAGGTGCACGTGCTCGACCTCAGGACCCTGTCCGCGTCATCACCGGTCATTCACGCCTTGCAGGCGGGCGACACGCCCTTGATGAACCTCGTGCCGCTGATCGCACAAGGCGAACTGATCGGCTCCCTCAACCTGGGGCTCGGCGACACCCAGTTGACGTCCGAGCAGGCCGACATCGCGCGCGAAGTGGCGGATCAGCTCGCGGTCGCGCTCCAGCAGGCTCAGCTGCGGGAGGAATTACGCGAGCACGCGGCCGACCTCGAGCGGCGGGTGACCGAACGATCGGAGGACCTCGAGCAGGCCAGGCGAGAGGCGGACCGTGCCAACCAGGCCAAGAGCGAGTTTCTCTCCCGCATGAGCCATGAGCTCCGCACGCCCCTCAATGCGATCTTGGGGTTCGCTCAATTGTTGGAAATGGATTTGTTGAACCAGGAGCAACGCGAGAGCGTGGGCCACATCCTGAAAGGTGGCCGCCACCTGCTCGATCTCATCAACGAAGTCCTGGACATCTCCCGCATCGAGACGGGCCGTCTGGCGATCTCGCTCGAACCTGTTTCGGTGCGTGAGGTCGTGATCGAGAGTCTCGATTTGATCGCGCCGCTGGCGGCCAAGCAGAAGATTCGTCTGGAGAGCGGCACGCGCGATGTCCCCGATCGATTTGTCCTCGCCGACCGCCAACGGTTGAAGCAGGTCCTCTTGAATCTGCTCAGCAACGCCGTGAAGTACAACCGGCCGCAAGGCACCGTCGCGCTCTCGTTTGAAGAGGCGGCCGGGCGGCTGCGGATCACGGTGCGCGACACCGGACCGGGCATCGCGCCGGAACGGATGAATCGCCTCTTCACCCCGTTCGACCGGCTCGGGGTTGAGCAGGCAGGGATCGAAGGCACCGGGCTCGGCCTGGCACTCTCAATGCGCCTGGTGGACGCCATGGGCGGCACGATGGCCGCCGAGAGCGCCGTGGGCGTCGGGAGCCGGTTCTGGATGGAGCTTCCCACCACGGAAGGACCGGAGCATCGCGTCGAACGGATGGGCGACGCTCCGGCGGCGGCGGAACTCGAAGCGTCAAAGCGGGCGCGACTCGTGCTCTACGTCGAGGACAACATCCCCAACCTCAAACTGATCCAGCGGCTTCTGGCTCATCGTCCGGAGGTCCGGTTGCTCCCCGCCATGCAGGGACGGCTGGGTCTGGACCTGGCCCGGCAGCATCGTCCTGACTTGATCCTGCTGGATCTCCATCTGCCGGACATCCAGGGCGACGAAATCCTCAACCGGCTGCAGGATGACCCCGAGACGCGTCACATCCCTGTCGTCGTGATCAGTGCCGACGCGACGCCGGGGCAGGTCGAGCGTCTGCTGGCCGCCGGGGCCCGCGACTATCTGACCAAGCCGCTCAACGTGCAGAAGCTCCTCAGCGTGCTTGACGATCTCCTTCAGCCTGCCGAGCTTCAGAACACGTAGGCCGCCGTCGCCGGGTTGCGCCGAAGCGCCTCCCACTCGTCGTCCGTCAGCGGCTGCGGCATGTCGCGCTCAGCGTCCACCGGGCACAGAAAGCCGAATGGGTCTGGCCCATCGGTCATCCACCGGTGCGGCGTCCCCGGCGGCACGTAGACGAGATCGAACGGCGCCAGATCGAAGACCTCGCCACCCACTAGAGCCTTTCCCTTCCCCCGCATGGCGATGATCAAGTGCACGTGCGTGTGTTTCTCAAGGCTCGAGTATCCGCCGGGCTCCAGTTCAAAGTACCGTAGCTCGAGGCGGGACGGCACAGCCGGCGGGCGGCCGAGGGTGAATCGCGTGACACCACGCCAGCCCATGCCGCGGTGGTCGCCCACGCTAAACTTGTACGCCCGTGGATCGATGCCGTGCCAGCGGAACGCCGCGGCGTCAAACGCAATCTTCATTTGGCTTTGTGCTGCAAGGGTTCGGGCACACGATCCAGATCGGGCGGGAGCAATCGAATCTGCCATTCGAGCCCCACGGCCTCGGGCGGCCAGCACACGCGGTTGTCGCAGGACTGCAGACGCAGCGTCCCCGCCAGCCGCAGCCCCTGACCCGCCTCGATCACCGGGGCGAGCTCCAGACGAGTGCCCAGTGAGATGTCCACCGCCAGGCGGATCGGGCGTGTGTATCCTGTCAACACTTCACTGGTCCAGGGCAGATGTAGTTGCGCGGCTGGAGGATAGGCTGGCGCGTGGGACAGGATATGAGCCGGCGGATCGATCGTCAACGCCAGCCCCTGGTACCCGCCGCCGACCTCCGGGCCGTAGACGTGGACGCCGGGCAACGGCTCGATGTCTACGAAGAGCGTGAAGCGGTTCCCCGGGCTCACCGACGCATCGCTGGCCGCGGTTCGCACGCGCAGGTGCTCGCGCTCGGCCGACCCCAGGCGCGAGGCCAGGTCCAACCCAAGCCGCCAGAACACGGACGGGGTCGTCAGCCGGTTCCAGTACTTCTCTTCGAAGAATCGCTCCTGGATCACGCCACCGGCATCGACCTGGAAGATCCCGGGATGCGGGACGCCGTAGTCGCGGCTGCCGGGCGCGGCCTGCTCGTTGAACAGGCCGAAACGCCGGATGATCGATGAGTCGGGGTCAGACAGCAGTGGGAACGTGATCCCGCGCCGCTGCGCAAAGTCACGGAGGATCTCCACCGAGTCGTAGCTGATGCTACAGAGCCCGTACCCCTGCCCCGCGATGATCGTCAGGTTTCGCTCCAGCTCCACGAGCTGGGCTTTGCAATATGGTCACCAGTCCGCCGACCGGACAAAGACGACGAACGCGCCGTTTCGCCCGCGGATCGACTCAAACGTTTGCGTGCGCCCCTTCTGGTCCAGGGCTTCGAATGCGGGAATCCGCTCGCCGATCGAAAGACCGTAGTGGACGGGTGTCATATCCCCATCATAGATGCCCGCCGGGCCAAAGGGCGGGTAGACCGTTCACAGCGTGGACGCTGCGGCGGCATCGACCCACCAGATGACTGTGCCTCGAGGTGGCCGGACGCCGGCCGCGGGGCAGAGGTGCGGGTCAGGCGAGTCCTTCACGATCCGGCGTAGGGCCGGGGCCTTGTCCGCGCCGGTCACGACGAAGAACACGGTGTCCGCCCGATTCAGGGCCGGTAGCGTGAACGTCAACCGGACTTTCGGCTCGACTGGGGCCGCCGCCACGACCACGCATCGCTGTGTTTCGTCGAGGGCTGGTGAGTTTGGGAACAGCGACGCCGTGTGCCCATCACTCCCGATGCCCAGCAGGATCAGATCAAACGACGACCGCGCGCCGCTGAAGTTCGCCCGCAGCGTCCGCTCGTAACGCCACGCCGCCTCATCGGGATTCGCGGGTTCGGTCGGCATCGGATACACGTGCCCCGGCGAGACGGGCACGTGATCGAGCAGCGTCTCCCTGGCCATGCGGTAGTTGCTACGGGGATCGTCGTGGGGCACGTACCGCTCGTCGCTCCAGAAAATGTTCACGCGCGCCCAAGGTATTCGGTCGCGGTAATCCGCAGCGAGACGCCGATACAGCGGACGTGGGGTATTGCCGCCAGACAGCGCAAGCGAGAAGTCCTCGCCACTCGAGGTCCTCGCGGCGATCAGTGATTCAATGTGCGCGGCCGCTGCGCGGGCCGCGCCATCAGCGTCGGGGAAGATGCGTATCTCTGCCGGCGCGTCCGCGGTCAGGACGGATGCCACCGCTGTCCGTCCTGCTGGAGCAGCCGCGCCGCTGCGGGTGGCCCCCAGGTTCCGGCGGCGTAGAACTCGACCGGCGGCGGCTGCTCGAGCACCGGCGCATAAAAGTTCCACGCCGCCTCGACCTCGTCGGCGCGGACGAACAGCGTCTGGTCGCCGTTCAGCACGTCCATCAGGAGCGTCTCATAGGCCTCCGGGAGCGGTGAAAAGGATTCCGCGTAACGAAACTGCAGGCGCTGCGTTTGCAGCGCGATCCCCTGACCGGGCGCCTTGACTTCAAACCCGAGTTCGAATCCCTCGTCGGGCTGGATGGTAATCACCAGAACGTTGCGATGGATGGACTCGATGCCATACGTCCTGAACACCGACACCGGCGGGCGGCGAAACGTCACCACGATCTGTGTCATCCGGCGGGCCAACCGCTTGCCGGCACGCAGATAGAACGGCACGCCGTGCCAGCGCCAGTTGGAGATCTCCAGCCGCATCGCGACAAAATTCTCGGTCTCCGAGTCGGGCGCGACGCCGGGCTCCTGCCGGTAGCCTGGGACCGCCTGTCCGTCGATCAGCCCCGCCACATACTGCCCCCAGGCGACCCGCTCGTGGGCAATCGGCGCCAGCGCGCGTAGAACTTTCACTTTCTCATTACGGATCGCATCCGCCTCGAAGGCGCTTGGGACTTCCATGGCCACGAGGGTCAACAACTGCGTCAGATGATTCTGGATCATGTCGCGCAGCGCCCCGGCCTGCTCGTAGTAGCCGGCGCGGCCCTCGACTCCCACCTGTTCGGCCACGGTCAATTGCACGCTCTCGACGCGATCGCGGTTCCACAGCGTTTCGAAGATCGGATTGGCAAAGCGAAACACCAGCAGGTTTTGTACGGTTTCCTTGCCGAGGTAGTGATCGATGCGGTACACCTGGGATTCATCGAAGTACCGGTGCACCAGCTCGTTGAGGTTGCGCGCCGTCGCCACGTCGCGGCCAAACGGCTTCTCGATCACCAGACGCGTCCAGCCGGCGCTGCGGTTGAGCCCCGCCTGACCGAGACCCATGATCGTGCCCGGAAACGCCTGCGGCGGCAGCGCAAGGTAGAGCACACGGTTCGCCGGCAAACCAGCAGCCTTCTCGAGCGCCTCGAGCCGCGACGCCAGCACCCGATAGTCGTCCGGTTGGCCGGCGCCGACGGTTTGATAGTGCACGCACTCCTGGCACCAGCGCGTGGACCGCGCGGCATCCAGACCCGCGTCCCTGAGCGCCTCGCGGGCCCAAGTCCTAAATCCTTGATCGTCCTGGTCCTTCGCCCGCGCGGCACCGACGATGTGGGTGCGTTCGTGGAGCAATCCCTGCTCGGAGAGCCGAAATAGCGCCGGGAGCAACTTGCGGTGCATGAGATCACCGGTCCCGCCCAGCACGACGATCGTCGCGGGTGCCGTTTTCGCGTAGGCGTCCGCCGTCACGTCGTCTTCACCGCGTGCCCGCCGAACTGCTGCCGCATCGCCGCCAGCAGGCGGTCGCCAAACGGGTCCGTCTCGCGCGATCGGAACCGCCGCTCCAACGAGAGCGTGATGACGGGGATCGACGTCTCGAGCTCCAGCGACTCCAGCACGGTCCACCGGCCTTCGCCGCTGTCGCTCACGTACGCGGCGATCCCGTTCAGCGTCGGGTTCTCGGCCAGCGCACGCGCGGTCAGATCCAACAACCAGGATCGCACCACGCTGCCGTGCTGCCACATCTGCGCGATCTGGTGCAGGTCGAGGTGAAACGCCTCTTTGCGCTGCATCAGCGTGAAGCCCTCGGCGTAGGCTTGCATCAGGCCGTACTCAATGCCGTTGTGGATCATCTTGACGAAATGCCCGGCGCCGCTGGGGCCAACATGCCCCCATCCCCGGTCGGGCCCGGGAGCCAGCGTCTTGAAAATCGGCGTCAGGCGTTCAACCGGGGTGCGATCGCCGCCGATCATCAGACAGTACCCCTCCGCCAGCCCCCAGATGCCTCCGCTCGTACCGACGTCGACAAAGGACACGCCACCCTCGGCCAGCGCTGCGGCTCGGCGCATGCTGTCCTTGTAGTAGGAGTTGCCGCCGTCGAGGATTACGTCGCCCTTCGCAAGGTGTGGGAGCAATTCGCGGATGGCCTCGTCGACCGGTTCGCCGGCCGGGATCATCAGCCAGACGGCCCGCGGCGCCGCCAGCCTTGCGGCGAGATCGCCCAGCGAGGACGCGCCGGCGCCGCCTCCGTCGACCACACGCTGTACCGCCGGCGCCTCGCGCGCATACCCGACGACCCGGTGACCGCCCCGCAGTAGCCGCTCGCTCATGTTGCCGCCCATCCGTCCCAAGCCCACCATGCCCAGTTCCATCGCGATCCTCCTCCACTCTCAGGCACGCAGGACCTCAGCCACCCGTGCCAGGCCGCCCACCACGTCGCGCCCAAGGTCGACGCGCACCAGCCGGCGTCCGCGCTGGTGCAGTGCCGCCAGGTCCCCCAGCGCCTGCGCGCGGATCAGGGCGCCAAACGTATAGTCCGTTTCGGGCACCGCGAGATCGTGTGGTGGGTCGTCGACAATCTGCAGAAACAGCCCGGTGTTCGGACCACCCTTGTGCAGTTGCCCGGTCGAGTGCAGGAAACGCGGCCCGTATCCCAGCGTCGTCGCCACCCGCAGGCGATCGCGCAGCGCCTGACGGATCGCGTCCAGGGCCGCGGTGGTGGCGCTCGACGGCGCCAGGTAGGCCTGCACCCCCACGTAGTCGCCGGGCCGCACCGTCGCGAGCCACGCGCGCAGCGCGCCCGCCAGCGTCTCGCGGCGATCCGCGGCCACCTCGTCCGGCATCGCCGTCTTCCCCGGGTCCGGCGGCGTCGCCCCAACGCCTTTCTGCATGGCCTGCTGCGCCAGGTCTTTGGCCAGTTGCACGTCCGGCTGATTGAAGGGATGGATACCGAGCACCGCGCCCGCGGCGGCCACCGCGACTTCCCAGCGGAAGAACTCCTGGCCGATATCCGTCTTGTCGGCGAGCTCGGTACGAATGACCGGGTGCCCCGCGGCTTCCAGCGCGCGCATACTCGCCTCGAGGTCGGGTGTCGCTTCACCGGTCACACAGACGTGTACAAACACGCGGTCGCGTTCATAAGCATCTACGGCGCCTGCGGGCTCGTCGACGATGGGCACGATCCCTTTGCCGTCCTTGCCGGTGCTCTCCGCGATCAACTGCTCGATCCACGACGGCAGCCCGGCCAGCGACGGCGGCACCACGAACGTCACCTTGTCGCGCCCCACCAGGGTCCACTCGCCAAGCGCCGCGCCCAACCGCAGCCCCGGGCTGTCCTGACACCGGACGCTGGGACCGACGGCCTCCGCCATGTGGCGGGCCCGGTCGAGCACCCGGCGAATGTCGACGCCGAGCAGCGCGGCGGGCACGAGTCCAAACACGGTCAGGGCCGAGTAGCGGCCGCCGACATCCGGCGGCGCGAGAAACAGCTGCCGGAAGCCGCGTTCGTACGCCAGGCGGACCAGCGGCGTGTCCGGATCGGTGATGGCCACGAAATGCGCCCCCGGTGTCGAGGAGCCCTGCTCCACACGCTGCCAGAAATAGCGGAACAGCGACAGCGTCTCGGTCGTCGTGCCGGACTTGCTGGACACAAGAAACACGGTCGTGCGCGGATCGATCGCGGCGTCGACTGCGGCGACGGCTCCGGGGTGTGTGCTGTCCAACACGATCAACGCCGGGTACCCCGCAGCGTTCCCAAACGTCCGCTGGAAGACCTCGGGCGCCAGGCTGGATCCGCCCATGCCCACCAACACGATGTGCCGCATTCCCGCGGCCTTCAGCGCGTACGCAAAATCGGTGATCGCCCCGGTCTGGTCGGTCATCGCCGTGGGCAGGTCGAGCCACCCGAGGCGATCGGTGATCTCTGGGAGCCGCGTAGGGGACCAAAGCGTGTGATCCTTCGCCCACAGGCGACGCGCGAAACCGGTCTCTTCCCACCTCTGCAGACGCGCAGCGACAGCGGCCGGTGTCATCGCGCGTGGCCCGCGACCGCGTCGCGGGCGATGGCGGCAGCCCCCACCACCCCGGCGTCGTTGCCCAGCGCCGCGCGCGCAAATCGCAGTTGCCGCGTGGCCGCGGCCAGCGCGTGCGCGCGTACCGGGCCCTCCACCATCTCAGCGAGCTCGGGCACGCCTTCGATCACGCCCCCACCGAGGATGAAGAGACACGGGTTGAACGCGTTGACGAACGTCACGATCCCCGCGGCGAGATGCCGCGCGACCTCATCCATCAGACGCCGCGCAAACGGATCCCCTTCTCGGAATGCCTGCGCGACGGTCTTCGCCGTAATGGTCTCGACACTCCCGGCCAGTTCGGTGAGCCGCCGCCCGCCTGCCTGATCCGCCCGCGCGGCCTCGCGCGCCTGCGCCGCAATCGCCCATCCACCGACGTACGCTTCGAGACAACCTCGGTTGGGACACGTGCACTGGCGGCCGCCCGCGACAATCGTGACATGGCCGATCTCGCCGGCCGTGTTCGTACAGCCCGTGAGCACCCGCCCCCCGCTGACGATGCCACCGCCCACGCCGGTGCCCACGAACAGCGTCATGAGATCGTGTGCGCCGCGACCCGCGCCGTGCAGCCACTCGCCCCACGTGGCCGCGCGCACGTCGTTGGTCACGAAGACCGGCAGTCCCAACGCCGACGCGAGCTCGGCGCCCAGCGGCACGTCATGCCAGTGGACGTTTGGCGCATCGAGCACGGTGCCATCTGAGGGATCGATCTGCCCGGCGACGCCAACACCCAACGCGACCGCGTCGCGGGCGTGCGGGCCGAGCCGTTCGCGCACGCAGGCGACGATGTCGGCGATGACGGGGGCCGCGTTGCGCTCCGCACCGGTGGGGATCGTGTGTTCGGCGAGGATCTTCCCGCCGGCGTCGACCAAGGCGGTCGCGATTTTCGTCCCACCGACATCGACGCCCAGCGTCGTCGACGGCATCCGCCTCATGGTGGGCCGCCGAGCGACCGCAGGCGGGTGGTCGCCCCGCACCGCGCACAGGAAGCCTCGCACGGCTCCACGTGAATCGTGACGTCGACGCCCGGCAGGCCTTCCCCGATGTGCTGTTCCAGGTGGTCACAGAGCGCGTGCGCCTCGCCGACCGGGAGCGATCGGTGCAGGACCAAGTGCACGTCGATGAACCGGTCGGCCGCGGCCTGCCGCGTGCGCATCGCGTGATACTCGACGATCTCTTCCCGGTGGGCGTCAAAGACCTCCTTGATCTTTGCCTCGTCCTCGGGCGGCAACCGCGTGTCCATCAGACCGCCGAGCGACTGCCGGCACAAGGCGGCACCCATCCAGGCGATGTTCCCTCCAACGACAATCGCGGCAATCGCGTCGAGTGGCGCCCACCACCCCAGCGCGACCAGCCCGACCCCGACGAAGACGCCCGCGGAGGTCAACACATCGGAGAGGAGGTGCCGGGCGGACGCCTCCAACGCCACCGAGCGCTGGGCGCGCGAGATGCGCAACAACATCACCGCCACGGCCAGGTTCACCAGCGCCGCGAGGGCCATGAGGCCCAGACCGAGCGGAAGATGGCTGAGCGGCTGGGGACGGAACAGGCGATTGACCGCGGTCACTATGATCCAGATGCCGGCCAGGCAGATCATCGCGCCTTCGGTCGCGCTGCTCACGTATTCGGCCTTGGCGTGGCCGTACTGGTGACCCTCGTCGGGTGGTCGAACCGCGACCAACAGGCTGATGAGCGCGATATTGGCGGCGATGACGTTCACGACCGACTCGGCGGCGTCGGACAGCAGGGCGACCGAGCCGGTGAGCAAGTAGGCGGCCACCTTCAAACCTAGGATGGCCACGCCGGTCAGCAGCGAAAGGGCGGCGGCGCGAACTTTGATCGCCGCCGGGGTGGCGGCGCCGGCTGTCGTCATTGGCGCACCGATCTCATCTTACGCTGCCGTCCCAGCAGGGCGCCAGCGGCATCTGACGGGAGGATGATGTTCGGCCCGCGGTAGGGCGCCGCGGTCTTCGCTACTTCCGGCGGCTGCCGGCGTGCACGGGGACCCAGCGGTTCGCCCACCGCTGGACTTCTGCGACCACGCGCTCGAGGTCCCGCCCTTTCGCGGTCAACGCATACTCGATGCGTACGGGCGTTTCAGGGTAGACCCTGCGCGCGACGATATCCTCCGCCTCGAGTTCCTTGAGGCGTTCGGACAGCAGGCGGTCGTGGAGACCCGGCACCGCCTCTTGAACCTCACAAAACCGCCGAGGCCCGTCCATCAGCACGCTGATAATCGCACCCGTCCATCGCTTACCGACGAGCTCGATGGCCTCGTGGAATTTGGGACACACCCGTTCGATATCGTCCATTGGCTCG
Organism: bacterium; assembly: GCA_041497675.1. Classification (GTDB taxonomy): domain Bacteria; phylum Sysuimicrobiota; class Sysuimicrobiia; order Sysuimicrobiales; family Humicultoraceae; genus JBGPNN01. The sequence continues at coordinate 33,757 of JBGQGY010000019.1, forward strand.
CGACGCTCCATCCATATCCTAATCTTTCGGAAGGTGCTTGACAAGGGGAAGCTAGACCGCTACTATTACTTCTGAAAGAGAAGCGAGTATTGAAACATAAGTGAATGGGAGGAAACAGGTCATGAATTGGGCAATCGATCAGAGTCACAGCAACCTCAATTTTGCAGTGCGCCACATGGCGATCTCAACCGTCCGTGGACGGTTCAAGAAGTTCAGCGGCACCATCCGAGCCGAGGAAGACGGCACACTGAAGTCTATCGAAGCCACTATCGACGCCTCCAGCATCGATACCGGAGAGCCCAAGCGGGATGCGCACCTGCGGTCCGCCGACTTCTTTGACGCCGAGAACTCGCCGGCGCTGACGTTCCGCAGCACCAGCGTCACGCCGCAGGGAGGGAACCGCTACAACGTGAACGGCACGCTCACGATGCGCGACAAGACCAAGCCCGTCAGTCTGCAGGTTGAGATCACGACACCGATGAAGGATCCTTGGGGAAACGTTCGTGCGGGCGCCGTGGCCAGCGGGACGCTCAATCGCAAGGATTGGGGTCTCAACTGGAACCAGGTACTGGAATTGGGCGCACTGTTGGTCGGGGAGGAAGTGCGTTTCAACCTGGACGTCGAGGCGGTCGCACTTGTCGCCGTCGCGGCCTAACCGGGCATCGCGGGAGCGAATATGCTGAACCCTGAGACGAACCTGGGACCGGTCCACCTGACCGTGGCCGATCTCGATCGGGCGATGGAGTTCTACGGTGGGGTGCTCGGCCTCAGGTCCCAGGGACGAAACGGCACCGCGATCCTGACGGCCGATGGGGTCACGCCGCTCGTCGTCCTGCGCGCGCAGCCTGGTGCGCGGCCCAAACCGCCGCACACCACCGGGTTGTATCACTACGCGCTGCTGGTGCCCACGCGTCCCGATCTGGCGCGCACGCTGTTGCGCCTGACGGAAACGCGCTATCGCATCGAGGGCGCATCCGATCATCTCGTCAGCGAAGCGCTGTACCTGCCTGATCCGGACGGCAACGGGATCGAAATCTACGCGGACCGACCGCGCGACGTCTGGCCGAAGCGGCAGGGCCGCCTGCAGATGGCGACCGAGCCGCTGGATGTCCAGGGGCTCCTGCGTGAAGTCACCGGCAACCCGCCGTGGCAGGGGCTGGCGCCCGGTACGCGCGTCGGGCACGTCCACCTGCACGTCGCCGATCTGGCCCCGGCCGAGACATTCTATCGCGACGTGCTCGGGTTTGACCTGATGCTGCACTTCGGTCACAGCGCGGCGTTTCTCTCTGTGGGTGGGTACCATCACCACATCGGCCTGAACACCTGGGCTGGCGCGGGCGCGCCCCCGCCTCCCCCGGATGCAGCAGGCCTGCGCTTCTTCACCCTGCAACTCGAGGATCAGGATGAAGTGAACCGGTTGACCGCCCGCCTGGCTCAGGCCGGCGTCGCCTCGCAGGCGCAAGACGGGGGCCTGCTCGTGCACGACCCTTCCGCCAACGGCATCCTGATCGTGACGCGCGTCACCGCGCAGGTGTAGCCGAGATCATCGACGAAGGTACATACGATCGCACAGCATGCTCACCAGGGGGTGGTCGGCATGTGGCGTGCGTCGTGGCTTGCGCTCGTCGTCCTCCTCGTGTCCTTCCCCCACTCCATGAGCGCCGGTCCCGCGTGTGTCATCACGGAAGGGACGGGTATTGCGGGCGTCAGGGTCAGCATGACCGTCCAGGCGGCGTTGAGCATCACGGGGCCGCCGGTCGGCCAGCAGTCGACCGGCTCCGAAGCCACGTATGCCCTGCGTGCGCCATGGGCGCAGATGGTGGCAGACTACGGCATGGTGCAGCGGGTCAGCACCCGCTCGCCGGAGTGTCGCACCGCCCGCGGCGCGAGTCCCAGCGCGACGTTGGGCGCCGTTCGCGCCGCGTATTCGGATGCCGCCGTGAGTCTCTCCTCCCCGTCTCCCGACGGCGAGATACTGGTCTATCCCACGGTCGGGATTCGATTTCTGATTCGAGATGAGCGCGTGCTTGTCGTCGAGGTCCTCCGTCCCGAGCTGCCGGCCGGGGGCAATCGCAGCGCGCCTGTTGCGGCTCCGCCGCAGGCGACCGGTACCGGTGACTGGACGGTACGCTCGATGTCGGTGCGCGTGGAGGAGGATACCTCTCCGATCACGCTCGTCGTGGAAGGCAAGATTGAGAATCGGGGGCGGCCGCTCGCCGTGTACGCTGAGGTTCACGCGTTCAAGTCAGGAGGGCGGGAGGCCGGCGAGGGCAACTCCCCCGTCTACCCGAACCCCGTCCGCCTGGGAGGCGACGCGGCGTTTGAAGTGCGCGTCCCGATCGACGATGTCGTGCTTCGCTACACGGTGACGATCCGACCGATGGGGGCGCCCACGACGTCGCTGGGCCAGACGGCGGGCACCATTCGCGACTTCAAGCCGTTTGGCTCGATCGTCGCCAAACAGATTCAGGCGGCGGTCGAGACTCCGACACCCTTCAACGCGAGTCGGCGTGACTTCACGCTGGTGGTGACAAACAGCAGTGCGCTCGTCGTGACATCGGCCAGCGTGGAGGTCGAGATCGAGGCGTTCTGCGCGCAGGCGGCCGAACGCCACGGCGGGACCGTGCCAGTCGAGCGGTTGCAGCCGGGCGCACGGGTGAGAATCCCCCTGCGGCTCAAAGACGGTTTGTGCCCCGGCTTCGGCGGATGGACGGCCAAAACGAAGGTCAGCAGCGTGAGGATCGGTGAGTAACGCCAGGGCCCGCCGCAATCCGGCGGGCCCCGCATACCAATCTGCGCGACGCGTCGATCGCTACTTCGACAACAGGTACGTCCGAAAGATCGTCGTCGCGTCCAGCGTAATCCCCTTCACGTTCTTCTGCCCGATCACGTAGGACTGTGCCAGGTTCTGCCAGAGTGGCACCAGGATCGCGCTGTCAGCCAGTTTCTGCTGCGCCTGCTTGTAGATCGCCGTCCGCGCGTTCACATCGGCCGTCTTCTTCGCGTCACCCAGCAGCTTCTGGAACTCTGCGTAGAACTGCTTGTCGACATTTCCCGTCGCCTTGTTCAGATAGGTCCCAAGACCCTCCGGGCTCTCTGTCAGCCAGGGCGCGAGGAAGTTGTCCGGGTCGACGTAGTCCGGGAACCAGCCGAACATGAACATCCCAAACTGGCCCTTGGCGACCGCCTTGGTGTAGTCGCCCCACTCGGACGACTTCACCTCGACCGTGATCAGACCGGTTTCCTCCAGTGAGGACTTGAGCACCGCCGCCGCGTCCGCCTCAGTGTTGCCGTAGTGGGTCGGTGTGTACCAGAGCACGACCGACAGTTTGTTGCTCTCGGAGAAGCCCTGCTCGGTCAGCAGGCTCTTCGCCTTGGCCAGATCGCGCTTGGGGAAGGTGTCGGTGTGGCTCCACATGCCGGGCGGCACCATGCTGTAGAGCGGCTGGTTCAGACCGCTGAACACGTCGCTGACGATCCGGTCGCGGTTCACCGCGTACGAGACCGCGCTGCGGACCTTGACGTTGTCAAACGGCGCCGTCGGGACATTGAAGACGATGTAGCGCACCGACGGGAACTGCGCGCTCCGGACGACCTGGAGCTTGTCATTCTTGGACAACCGCTTGATGTCTTCCGGGCTGAACGAGCGGTACCCCAGATCGACCTGCCCCGACTCCACCGCGGCCGCAAGCGCCGCCGAGTCGGCGTAGAAGCTGGTAATCACGCGCCGGCTCTTGGGCTTGGCGCCCCAGTATCCGGGATAGGCTTCGTAGACGATCCGCTGCCCCGGCGTGTACTGCGCCAGCTTGTACGGCCCGGTCCCCGCGTACTGGATCCCCTTGGCGAAGGCGTTGGCCGGTGTGGTCTTGGGGCTGACGATGACCGAGATCGCGATAGACTCGGAAACGCGCGACATGGTCGTCGCATCCACGTCCTTGAGCGTGATGCGCACCGTGGACGGATCGACGGCGTCCACCGACTTGATGTTCTCGATCAGACCCAGCGCGCCGTTGGGGCCCTTGAGCTTGAACGCCCGGTCAAACGAGAACTTGACCGCCGCCGCATTGAGCGGCGCGCCGTCGGTGAACGTGACGCCCTGGCGCAACTTGAACGTGTACACTTTGCCGTCGCTCGACACGGTCCACGACGTCGCCAGTGACGGGGTGATGTCGGTCGTGCCGGGCTTGAAGGCCACGAGCGCCTCGGCCGTATTCCAAAACACGACCCAGGTAAAGTAATCGTACGAGTTCGCCGGGTCGAGTGTCGTGATCTTGTCGGTGGTTCCCAGGACGATGGTATCCCTGGGTGTCGCCGCCGGGAGTCCCGTCGGTATAGCGAGCGCCAGCGCCATGAGAAGCAGCGCGACGACCACGTGCTTGTTCACGCATCCTCACCCCCCATAAAATTGCGGCAATAGAGCCGTCTTCGCTATCCGGCCAGCCGGCGCCTTCTCGGGTTGAGCAGGTCGTTCAGCCCCTCCCCCATCATCCCAAACGCCAGCGACACGACGACGATCACCAGGCCCGGAAAGGTGATCAGCCACCAGAACCCCGACTGCAGAAACCGCTGGCCGTTCTGAATGTCGAACCCCCAGTCGGGGGTCGGCGGCGGCAGCCCGAGGCCCAGGAATGACAGCGCGGCCTCGGTGAGGATGGCATCCGCGATGTTGAACGACGGCACGGTCATGACCGCGCTCAGCGTGTTTGGCGCGATGTGACGGATCAGCAGGCGCATCGTCGAACTGCCGGCCGCCCGCGCCGCTTCAACGAACTCCTGTTCACGGATCACGAGCGCCTGCCCGCGGGCCACGCGATAGTACGTCGGGATGTAGACGAACGAGATGGCCGCGATCATGTTCAACAACCCCGGGCCGAGCATGGCCACGATGGCCACCGCCAGGATCAAGGCCGGAAACGAATAGATCGCGTCCATGAACAGCGACAGCACCCGATCGAGCCGTCCTCCGGCAAACCCGGCGGTCCACCCCAGGGTCGTACCGGCCGCCAGCGATGTCGCGCACGAGGTCACCGCCACCAGCAGCGGGATGCGCCCACCGTAGATCACGCGGCTGAGCACGTCACGGCGCAGTTGATCGCTACCGAGCAGGTGCCCGCGGCCGGGCGGCAGCAGCCGGTCGCGCGCCGTAGCCTTGGTCGGATCGTACGGGGCGAACAGCGGCGCGAGGAGCGTGGCTATGATGAACAGCAGCACCACCGCGGCGCCAAGAGAGAGCAGCAGTCTCGGGCCGCGCAGCGGACGCCAGCGCGCGCGGACCGGCGCCACGGTGGGTTCGTCCAAAAGACTACGGACCTTAGAAGCGCACACGCGGATCCAGGCGGGCGTAGATGACGTCGACGGCCAGGTTGGCCGCCGAGATGAACAGGGCGATGAACACCACCGTGCCCTGAATGGCCGGGAAATCCCGGTTGTCGATGCTGTCCAACAAAAAGCGCGCGATGCCCGGCCACGAATACACCGTCTCGGTCAGGATTGCGCCGCCCATCAGGATCGCAAACTGCAGCCCGACGACAGTCACAATAGGGATCAGCGCGTTGCGCAGCGCGTGTTTGCGGACGACCGTGCTCTCAGACAACCCCTTGGCCCGCGCCGCTGTGACGTAGTCACGCACCAGGACTTCGAGCATGCTGGTCCGGCTCATCCGGCCGATGAAGCCGGACACGACCAGACCGAGCGTGACTGCCGGGAGGATGAGATGACGCACGGCGTCCAGGAACGTCGCCAGATCGCCCTGCAGCAGCGTGTCGAGTAGATAGAACCGCGTAATGGGCTCAAATGCCGCACCCGCCACCGGATCGAGGCGTCCCCCCACCGGCAGCCAGCCCAGCCGCACCGCAAAAATAGAGATGAACATCAACCCGACCCAGAAGACGGGCATTGCAAACGAGGCGATGTTGAGCAATCTGATCACGTGATCGGCGGCGTGATCGCTGTGCGTGGCCGCGTAGATGCCGCTCAGCATCCCAAACGACGTCGCGATCACCATGCCGGTGACGGCGAGTTCAAGGGTGGCGGGGAAGCGCTCGAGCAACTCGGTGCTCACCGGCAACCCGGAGCGGATCGATTCGCCAAAGTCGCCGCGCAGAATGCTGGCCACGTAGGCGGTGTATTGCACGTAGATAGGTCGGTCCACGCCCAGGGCTTTGCGGCAGTTGTCGATCTGCTCGGGGCCAACGTTGCGGCCGCCCAGCATGGCCAGACACGGGTCCCCGGGGATCACCCGAAGGATGAGGAAGACGATCGTGAGCAGGATCAGGAGCATCGGCACGGTCAACGCGAGCCGTGCCAGGATGTACCGTCCTACGCCCA
>JBGQGY010000020.1:0-39140 GCA_041497675.1 bacterium
AAACACGCCCAACTGCGCGGTCGTTCCAAAGATCTGTAGGGTGGCCTGCACGACCTCGGCCTTCAGCGGCGTCCAGACCTGGGCATCACGCCGGAAGATCTCATCGGAATGCACCGGGTAGCGCAGGATCACCGACGCCGCCTGGCGGAGCGCGACCGGCCGCCCGGAGGGAACGTACACTGCCTCGACACGGTAGGCGTTGCCGTCATAGCGAAAACCAGACGGTGGCGCGCCGATCGTCCCGGGATCGACCGGGACAATCCTAACGTCGATGCGCGACTCCCCCGCCCTGGATTCGATAGCGCCCCCGGGGAACACGGCGACCGCCTGGGCGTCATCCGTGGCGATCGATGCCGGACGCGAACCGGTCGGCGTCAACTCAATCCGTCCGCCGCCGGCGGGTGCCGGCTGGTTGCCGGCCGCCAGATTCGCGGGTGGGCGCACCCAGTGATAGGGTGGTGGCGGCGAGTCACCCTCATAGAGGATGCGAACAGGTACGGCCGGCCAGGTGGCGGCCGCGATGACAAGATACGTCACCGCCGCAGCGACACCAGGGATAAAGACCCGAGGGCGCACCACTCCAGTCAACTACGGGAACTTGATCGGATGAGTCGCAAAGGCCGGTGGCCAGACGACCGCCCGCGTCTTTGGTTGTACCCACTCCCAGATCACGCTCGTGGCGAACGCGTTGGCGCCGGCGTCCGGGTGCCCAGGAGCGATGACGCTCAACCCGCTGCCGTTGGGCAGCCCACCCGGCGCGAGCCGGACGGCGAGCGCGGCCTTCGCCACCGCGTCGGACGAGAGTTCACCAGCCCGAGGCAAGACATGCTGGAACAGCGCCAGCCCTCCGGCGAATCCGGACAGCGCCGGTGAGAGCATCACCTCACCGTACCGGCGTTGGTACACGGCGCGCCCCCACTCCAAGGCTTTCGCGGCCTCGGGCGTGAGGCTGTCCGTTCGGAGGAGGTCGCCGTCCGGCTTATCGGATGCGAACAGGCCCAACGCGTCCTCACCGAGGATCTGCCCGAACGCGGGGTGGCAATACGACGAGCTGGTGCCGATGGTAGCGACCAGCGGCACCTTCGCGCGGACGATGGCGCGGCGAAGCGCCACGCCATCCTGCAGGTAGGCGGCGACGACCAACACATCGGCGCCCGACTGACCGATGCGTCGCGCCAGATCATCGTAGTCGGCCCGGGCAAGATCATAGGGCAACACCGCGACCAGCGGCAGCCCGGAGCGTTTGACCTCCTCCACGGCCCCGAGTCCCACGGTCTTCCCGTAGACGTCATCGACGTACGTGATCGCAAATCTCAGCGGCCGCACGTCGTTCATCCGCGGCGTCAGTCGGTCTCTGACGAACGCCACGGCCGCGCGGCCCAACCCTGCGCCGGTCGGCGCGAAGCGAAACACACGCGCCCCCTCGGCGGCGCCCATCCCAAACTCGCCCACCGCGCCCGTCTCCCAGAAGACGAGCCCAAGACGCGATGCGGTCTGCGCAGCCGGGCGAGAGATGGTGCTGCCGTGACTTCCAATGATGACCGTGACACCTTCGTGCGCCAGTTGCTCGACCGCACCCGGCGCGGCATCGTACGAGCTGGCGCTAACCAGCCTCAGCCGGATCGGCCGCCCACCCAGACCGTCCTGCCGGTTGACGTACTCGGCAGCAAGGATCACGCCGCGATACTCCTCAATGCCGCCGGGCCCCTGCCCGCCGGCCGTAGGAAACACGGCGCCGATGGTCACCGGGCGGAACGCATCGATCGGGGTCCAGCCCGCCGTCAACAGGACCGCGACGACCAGCACGACCGCGTAGCGCATGTCGATCACCCCATCTGCAACAAGTTCGCCACCGCGTGGGTGAGAGCAGGAGCCGACCATCCGCCGCTCGCCCAACGCTGCCAGCTGAGCAGCAGACCCGCCGCGATGTTGAGCGGCACCACGCGCGTCCCATAGCCGGGGATGTGCACCAGCGCAAATACCAGCGCGGCGCCCACAACCGCAGGCCCCGCACCCCACTGCGCCAGCCAGCCATATGCCAGCCGGCGGAAGAACGCTTCTTCCGCGACGGCCGCCAAGACCGTCGCGCCCGCGGCCACGATGGTCGCCGGTGGATGCACCGGCGTCGCGAGGGCACGGGCCACCGCAAACGCGCCGATCCCGATGGCGATGACCAGCAGCCACCGCGCGGTCGTCGGCCGATCCGTGACCGTTCCGGCGGCGTCATCGGCGCTCGGCCGCACCGGCACGAACGCCCCGGCGATCCCTACGGCCACGATCACAAGCAACCCTGCCAACGACGCAGCCGGACGTACTGAGAGCGCCACGCACCCCAGCGCGATGATCAGCGGCGCCGCGAGCCCGTTGGTCACTTCACCACGATCGTCGCGGCGACGATCACGCGTGGATTGAACGGAGAATGATCGGCGGCCACGTATTCCGCCTGGAGCAGGTGCGGACCCTTGGTGACCGCGACGTCCTGCTCGAGCCCGTAGGCCATCGACACCGTCTTCCCATCGAGCAGCACGTGGATGTGTCCTTCATCGGGCCGGAGCGCGATCTTCGTCTCAAGGATGATGCGGCCACCGGTCAACTCCAGGCGGACGTGCAGCCGGTCGCCCGTGATCACGGTGCCGGGCGCCGGCTCGATCATCGCGAGCTTGGCCGCTGACCGGGGCCGTGCCATGATCGTAGGCGTGGCCGACGGCTCTGACGATCCCCTGGGTCTGGACGCGCATCCGGCGCCCGCGGCCAGCATGATGGTCAACAGCACCACACGTATCGCCCGCACACTACGAATCACTCCGCTGGGTTTCGGCGGAGGGTTCCCGCGCCCTTCGCGGGCGTCCGGTCGCGTCCTGGATCGCCATCCACACGGTTCTTGGCGTCAGGGGCATGTCCAGATGGCGCACGCCGAACGCGCCGAGCGCATCGATCACGGCGTTCGCTACCGCGGGCGTAGCGCCCACGGTACCCGCTTCACCGACCCCTTTCGCGCCGAGCGGATTGTGCGGCGAAGGCGTCTCCGTCCGCAGGGTGACGATCGCCGGCAACGTCGTCGCGCGCGGCACGGCATAGTCCATCAATGTGGCGGCCAGCGGCTGTCCGGAGGGATCGTAGGCCGCCTCCTCGTACAACGCCTGACCCACCGCCTGCGCCACGCCGCCGTGGACCTGCCCTTCCACCAGGAGCGGATTGATCACGACCCCGCAGTCGTCCACAGCGGTGTGCTGCAAGAGTCGCACTTCGCCGGTGTCGGGATCGATCTCAACAACCGTCACATGAGTCCCAAAGGGAAACGTAGATTCCTTCACCACATATCGCCCGTTCGCCGACAGCCTCTTGCCGCGCGCCCGCGCGGCCAGGGCGCCCAGCGTCACGCTCCGGCCGGGTGCGCCGGCGACGTGGACACGCCCTCCGGTCAGCACCAGATCGTCGACGCGCGCCTCGAGGTGCTGAGCCGCGCGCTCGAGGATCTTTTTCTTCAATGACTGCGCCGCGCGGTACAGTGACGACCCGCCGACGACCAGCGTCCGGCTCCCGGCGGTCCCATCACCGCTCGGGATCAATGCCGTGTCGCCGTGTACCACCGTGATCGCGTACGGATCCAGCCCGAGCACGTCGGCGATGATCTGCGCGAACCCCGTGGCGCCGCCCTGGCCGTGTGGGGACGTCCCCGTGAATGCGGTCACCTTGCCTTGAGCGTCCACCTGCAGGCGCGACCGATCTTCACCGTAGGTGCAGGTTTCCACATAACTCGATAGGCCGATGCCGATGTAGCGGCCTTCCGACCGACCCCGCGCCTGGCGTGTCCGCCAGCCCGCGTAGTCCGATGCGTCGAGAGCGCGGTCGAGCGCGCGGGCATATTGACCGCTATCATACGAAATCCCGGAGATCGCTCGGAACGGAAACCGCTCGGGCGCAATAAAGTTGCGACGCCGGACGTCCGCCGGGTCCAGACCGAGTTCGGTCGCGAGGATGTCGACGGCGCGCTCGAGGTAGAAAGCCGCCTCGGGTCGACCGGCGCCGCGGTATGGACCTGTGGGAACCTTGTTCGTGTAGGTCTCCAACAGGTCGACCTGGACGTTAGCGATGTCGTACGGGCCCTGCGCCATGTCCACGGTCAGCGGGGGCACCTCGGCGGTGAACGACAGCGCGTAGGCGCCGAGGTCCGCCACAATCCTCAGACGCAACGCGAGCATGCGCCCGTCTCGCGTGGCGGTCACGCGCACGTCGGCACACTGGCCGCGGCCGTGGTTCATGGCCAACAGATTTTCGCGGCGGGTCTCTACCCACTTCAGCGGCCGGCCCAACTTCAACGCAAGCAACGGCAGGAGAACTTCCTCGCTGTAGATGGCACCCTTGGCCCCAAACCCGCCGCCCACGTCGGGCGCGATGACCCGCACCCCAATATCGTCTTCTGACGTCAGTTTCTGCAGTTCATCACGCAGGCCGTGGGCCGACTGTGTCGAGGACCAGACCGTCAGGGTCCGATCGGGGCCCGCCGGCGGCACGGCAATCACACCGCGCGTTTCCAACGGTATCGCCGCCAGCCGTTGGTGGCGGATACGCTGTTCGATCGTCACGGCGTTCCGCGCCGCTTCGCGCACAGACGCGCCGCGGCGCCACGTGACACGTTTCGCCAGGTTCGACGACAGCTGCGGGTGTACACGCGGCGCGTCCTCGCGAAGCGCCTCTTCAGGATCGATCACCGCGGGCAGTGGATCGTAGTCAACGAGCACCTGCTCGGCGGCGTCGGCGGCGTGGTACGGTGTGTCGGCCAGCACCACGGCAACCGGCTGACCGACATAGCAGACCCTTTCTGTCGCCAGCAGCGGATGGAGGGCCGCCGAGCCGTTGCTGACGAGACCGGGCAACAGGACTGGTTCGCCCAGGTCTTTCGCCGTGATGACCTCGACGGACGCCGGCGCCGAGATGCTGCCAATCCTCGCGTGCGCGTGAGGGCTCCGCACGACGGCCACATGGCGAAGACCGGGAAACGTAAGATCGTCGACAAACGCCCCACGACCGATCAAGAGCCGTGGGTCCTCGATACGCTTGACCCGAGTACCGCGGTACTGCGAGGTGCTCACGACAGCATTCTACACTCCCAGGACACCCGGTAGGCGCGTGGAAGCCTAGAGACACCGGGGTTCACATCTGACGGGAGCGCTTGATCCATGGGTACAGACCCGCCCACCTGCAACGTCTGCCTGACCTTTGACTTCGACGCCGAAAGCATCTGGCTGCGCAAGGACCGGCAGTCTCCCAGCGTACTCTCGCGCGGCACGTACGGGGCCAAAGTCGCCGTGCCGCGAATCCTCGATCTGCTCAGCCGTTACGACATCACCGCCACCTTCTTCACGCCCGGCTGGGTGGCCGAGCAGCACCCGCGCGAGGTCGACTCGATCCACCAGGCCGGTCATGAGGTGGCTCATCACGGCTATCTGCACCAGGTGAAACCCTACGACATGAGCCCAAACGATGAATGGGACAACCTCGAGCGTGGCGTCCGCGCCCTGCAGGCCGTCACGGGTGAACGTCCCGTCGGGTACCGCTGCCCCGGCGCCGTGATCAGCCCTGAGACACACGGATTTCTGATCAAGGCCGGCTTTCTCTATGATTCCAGCATGATGGACGACGAACGACCGTATCTGATCCGGGTGCCCGGGCAGGGCGGCGCGCTGGTGGAACTCCCCTGTTCTTTCGAGCTGGACGACGCGCCCTACTTCATGTTCTCGTTCAGTCCGGTGTACATGACCGGCAACTCCGATCCTGACAAAGTCTTGCGCATCTGGCAGTCGGAGTTTCGCGGCGTCTATCGTGAGTCGGGCTTCTTTATGATCATGTTTCACCCCCAGGTGATCGGCCGGCACCACCGCATGGAAATCCTGGAGGAATTGATCCGCTACATCCGGGGCTTTGCGGGCACCACGTTCCGCCGCTGCGATCACCTGGCGCGCGAGTTCGTGGAAGGAAGGCGTGACGCGTCCTTGAAGCCCTGAGCAAGCCAAATCGAACTCTGGAAATCCGTGGGAGGAGGACTGTCTAATGTCAGGGCACGTTCGCCTTGCCGCACTGGGTCTCGTGATCCTCGCGCTCGCCCTGTCCACGGGCACTTCGGTGCTCGCCCAGGGCCCGTCATCGCAAACCGGCGGGACGCTCGTCTACGGCATCCGGCAAGAGCCCAGCACCACCGATCCGCACGGCTCCGCGGCCGCGGTCGCGCAACGCGTGCTGGCCAGCATGTACGACAGCCTGGTCTTCATGACCCCGCGCGGTCAGATCCTCCCGTGGCTGGCCGAGTCGTGGGAGGTCACTCCCGACGCGAAGATCTACACGTTCAAACTGCGCCGCGATGTGAAGTTCCACGACGGCACGCGCTTCAACGCGGCCGCGGTCAAGTTCAACCTGGACCGCATCCTCGACCCGGCGACCCGATCGACGTCAGCGATCTCCGCGCTGGGGCCATACGATCACACCGATGTCCTCGACGAGTTTACGGCCCGCGTCGTATTCAAGGAGTCCTACGCCCCGTTCCTCTATGCGGCGAGCACGGCATTCTTGGGGATTGTCTCCCCCGCCGCCGCCCGAAAATGGGGCATCGACTTCATTAAACACCCCACCGGCAGCGGGCCGTTCAAGTTTGAGTCGATGGTGCCCACCGACAATATCACGATGGTGCGCAACCCTGACTATCGCTGGCCGCCCAAGGGGTTCTTCAAGAACACCGGGCCGGCCTACCTCGACAAGATCATCGTCAAGACCATCTCCGAGGCGTCGACCCGTCTGGCCACCCTGCAAAACGGCGAGACAAACGCCATCGAGCCCGTGCCCGAAAAGGACGTGGCGTCGCTGGCGCAGTCGAAGGGCTACCGGGTGCTGAAGGCCCCCTACCCCGGTGGGCCGCGCATGGTCTTCCTCAACACGAAGAGGTTCCCGACCGACGACCTGGCCGTGCGCCGCGCCATCCTCTACGGGTTCAACGCCGACCAGATGGTCAAGACGCTGCTCTTCAGCGTGCATACGGCCGCCAAGACACCGTTGACGCCGGGCAGCGTCGGGTACGACAAGTCGCTGGAAGGCATGTACGCGTATGACCCCGAGAAGGCCAAGAGCCTGCTGACCGAGGCCGGCTGGACGCCCGGCGCCGACGGCATCCGCACGAAGGGCGGCCGGCGGCTGGTGATGGAACAACACATCATCGCCAACATCGGACTTGACGGGCCGGCCGAATTTCTGCAGGGGCAACTGCGCGACGTCGGGATCCAGGCCGACATCAAGTCCCTGGCCCGCGCGGCCTGGTACGAGGGCATCAACAGGGGTGATCACAACCTCGTGCCCTTGTTCTACATCTACGGCGATCCGGATCTGTTGCGCGGACTCTACCATTCGACGCGCATCCCGTTCAACTGGTCGCATGTGAGCGATGCCGGCCTCGATCGTGACCTCGAAGAAGCCTATCGATCGGCCGATATCAACAAGCGGATCCCGATCTACAAGCGGGTACAGCGGAGGGTGATGGAACTCGCGCTCTTGCTGCCACTTTACAACGAGTTCAACCTGGTGGGCATCCGGACCGACGTGAGAGGGATGCTGTTCGATCCCACGGCGTACCCGCTCTTCTACGACGTGTGGATCGAAAAGAAGTAATCGCGACTCGTCTTTGATGGCGCAGTACCTGCGGCAGCGGATCACGGCTTCGCTGCCCGTGATCGTCGGCGTGTCGATGTTGGTGTTCCTCATGCTGCACCTCGTCCCGGGGGATCCGGTGATGCTCCTCATGGGCGAGCATTCTGCCGTGGATAAAGTGGCCCTGGAACGGCTCCGGGTCACGCTCGGGTTGAACGATCCGCTGCCGGTGCAGTACGGCCGGTTTGTCTGGCGCGCGGTCCACGGCGATCTGGGCCGGTCGATTCGCCTGAACCTGCCGGTCACCGAACTCGTGTTCCAGGCGCTGAATCCCACGGCCAGCCTCGCGCTGGCAGCCATGGCGCTGGCGCTCGTCGGCGGGTTACTGCTGGGGGTCATCGCGGCCGTTCACCGCGGGCGGCTGCTGGACAACCTGGCGATGTTCTTCGGCCTGATCGGCGTCTCGATGCCCAGTTTCTGGCTGGGGTTCCTGCTGATCTTCCTGTTCTCGGTCAGGCTCGGTTGGTTTCCGGCCATCGGGCAGGGCGGGTGGAACCGTCTGGTGCTGCCCGCCCTGGCACTGTCCCTGGCGCCGCTCGCGGTGCTGGCCAGACTGGTACGATCGAGCATGCTCGAGGTCTATCGCCAGCCCTACGTCACCACCGCACGCGCGAAAGGGTTGACGGAGCGGGTCGTCGTGTACCATCACGCCCTCAGAAACGCCCTGGTCCCCGTGGTGACGCTGGTCGGGCTCGAATTCGGGCGCCTGCTCGCCGGCGCATTCGTCATCGAGACGGTGTTCTCACGCGTGGGTCTGGGCCGCCTGGCCATCACGGGCATCCTCAATAAGGATTTCCCGGTCGTCCAGGGTGTCGCGCTGCTGGTGGCCGTCATCTACGCGGGCATCAATTTGCTCGTCGATCTTTCCTATGCATATCTCGATCCGCGAGTCCGCTACGCGTAACCCCTCCGGCGTCCCGGCGATCAGACCCGGGCTGGGCGCGCTGCGGAGACTCTCGCGCAACACGGGGGCCACCGTGGGCGCGTTGCTCCTGGTGGCGCTGATCGCCGTCGCGCTGCTGGCTCCGGTCCTGGCGCCCCGCGATCCGGTGAGGATCAATCCGCCGGACGCCCTCAAACCGCCGGGCAATGACTTTTGGTTCGGGACCGATCAGTTTGGCCGAGATGTTTTCAGCCGGGTGATCTGGGGGGCCCGCATCTCGCTGCGGGTAGGCGTGATTGCGGTGCTCATCTCGGTCGGCGGCGGTGTCCCGCTGGGTCTGGCGGCGGGCTACTACGGTGGCTGGCTCGACATGGCGGTGATGCGGCTGATCGATCTCCTGTTGGCCTTCCCCGGCATCCTCCTCGCGCTGGTGGTGGTGACGATCCTCGGGCCGGGGCTGAGCAACGTGATGCTGGCCGTGGGGATCTACGGCATCCCCTCGTATGCGCGGGTCGTCCGAGGATCAGTCTTGGTGGTCCGGGGACAGCCCTTTGTCGAGGCCGCACAGGCCCTCGGATGCCCGACCGTCCGCGTCGTGGTACGACACCTGCTGCCAAACGTGGTGGCGCCGATCATCGTGCTCTCGAGTCTGAACGTGGCCGGCGCCATCCTGACGAGCGCCGCGCTCTCGTTCCTGGGTTTGGGCGCGCAACCGCCAACCCCCGAATGGGGAGCGTTGCTCAACGCCGGGCGCGACTGGGTGCGCGACGCCTGGTGGCTCACGACGTTTCCCGGGCTGGCGATTATGCTCACGGTGCTGGCGATCAACATGCTGGGAGACGGCCTGCGGGACGTGCTCGACCCGCAACTGCGAGATTAGCGGGGCGTCGCGTGAGAAGGTCGTCTTCGCACGTCGTTGAACCTCGGTTCCAGTTATGAGCATTTCCGCGGCAGAGCAGAGAGTGCTGCAGGAGATCGAACGCGGAGAGGGCCAGATCATCGAGGACCTCAAGGAACTCGTCCGCGTCCCCAGCGTCGTGGGCCACGAAGGTCCTTGCCAGGATCTCATGCGGCGCAAGCTCACCGAGCTGGGCATGACGGTCACGGTGTTTGAAACTCGGCTGGACGACGTGCGAGCACACCACGCCTACGTCACCGTCCCGTGGCCGTATGCCGGTCGACCGAATGTCGTCGGGCGCCTCAAGGGAAGCGGCGGTGGAAAGTCGTTGGCGCTCAACGGGCATGTGGATGTGGTGTCCGCTGAGCCCGTCGACGCCTGGACGGTGGATCCGTGGGGCGGGATCGAGCGTGACGGGCGCATCTATGGCCGCGGGGCGCTCGACATGAAGTCGGGGCTCGCCGCCATCCTGGGGACCGTGCGGGCGATTCGCGACGCCGGCATCACGCTGCGGGGAGACCTGACGGTCCAAAGCGTCATCGAAGAGGAAGCCGGCGGTGGGGGCGGGACGCTGGCTTGCTTGCTCAAGGGGCACACCGCCGACGGGCTGATGATCCCGGAACCCGGCGGGCTGTCCATCGCCCATGCCGGTGTCCTGTATTTCCGCGTGCGCGTCACGGGCAAGACGGCCCACGCGGGTCTGGCGCACACAGGGGTGAACGCGGTCGGCAAGATGAATGTGGTGTATGACGCGCTCATCGCACTCGACAAGAAGCGGGCGACGGAACACACGTACGAGCTCTTCGAGCGCGGTGTGGGCCGCTCGTGCCACCTCAACATCGGCACGTACCATGCAGGCGACTGGCCCTCGACGGTGGCCGGGATGGCCGTGATGGAGTGCCGTATTTCATTTGTTCCCGGTGAGCGGATGGAGGACGTGCGGGGCGAGGTCGAACGCACGGTCGCCACCGCAGCCTCTCGTGATCCCTGGTTGGCCGACCATCAGCCCGTGGTCGAGTGGTTTGGCTGGCACGGCGAAGCGTGGACGCAGGACGAGCATCACCCGCTCGTCCAGACGGCCAAGGCGTCGGTGGAGGCCGTCACCGGCAGTGCCGCGCCCCTGTACGGCAAGGCCGCAGGAATGGACACACGGTTCGCAATGTACTTCAACATGCCGGCGCTGTCCTACGGGCCGTGGGGGGAGAACTCGCACGGGCTCGACGAGTGGGTGGACAACAGCACCGTCGTGCGATGCGCAAAGGTCATGGCCCTGACGACATTGAGATGGTGCGACGCAACTTGAGGGGTCGAAGAAGGTCCATCAGACGGAGGGAATAATAATGAAGCGGCGCAGCCTGCGAGTATTGGCCCTCTCGACCGTTCTGGCCCTGGTGATGATCGTGTTTGCCGGAACGCCGGCGAGGGTGGCGGCCCAGCGCGAGAGCGTCCTTGGGATCGCCATTCAGGATGAGCCCGCCGGGTTGGATCCCCAGCGGATTATCCAGCTCACCGCGCACCAGACGATGCTCCACATCTACCAGCGGCTGGTGTACATCGACGACAAGCAGCAACCACAGCCGTATCTGGCGGAATCGTGGCAGGTTCAGGACGGCGGTCGGATCATCACATTTAGAATCCGGCGCGGTCACCGGTTCCACGATGGGACGCCGGTGGATGCCCGGGCGGTCGCCTTCACGTTCAATCGCGTCCTCGATCCGGCGACGCGATCGCCTCATCGCGGATCGCTCGGGCCCGTCCGGGCGATCGAAGCCCTTGATGAGACCACCGTGCGGTTCACGTTCGACCGGCCGTTCGCCCCGATCCTGACCAACCTGTCGCTGGCCTACATGGGCATTGTCTCGCCGACCGCCGTCCAGCGCCTGGGGGATGGCTTTTCGCGCAACCCGGTCGGATCGGGCCCGTTCAAGTTCGATCGCTGGGTACCCGGCAGCGAGATTCACATGGTGCGCAATGAGAACTACATCCCGACCCGCGCCGATGTGAAGATCAAGGGGCCGGTGGCAATCGACCGCCTGCTCTTCCGGATCGTGGCCGAGGAGGGGGCCCGGGTCGCCGCCCTGGAGACCGGGGCGCTCCAGCTTGGCGACGCGCCGCTCGAGGACGTCTTCCGGATGCAGAAGGACAAGCGATTCAACATCGTCATCAACAAAAACGTGACCAACCTGTCGATGATCGAAATGAACCCGAAGCTGCCGCCGACGAACGATCTCCGAGTGCGGCAGGCCATCGCCTACGCGGTCAACGTCCGCGACATCGCCGGCGCGGCGTACTCGGGGCTCGCCACGCCCAACCCCGGTCTCATCCCTCCGGCGCACCTGGGCTATGATCCGAAGCTCGGTGAAAAGTACGGCTACTCGTACAACCCCGCCAAGGTGCGCGAACTGTTGACGGCCGCGGGCTATACGCGCCAGGGCGCGGGGCTCTGGGAGAAAGATGGGAAGCCTCTCACGATCGTGTTCTGGACCTATTCGCTGCCAAACGGTCTGAAGGGCGGCACCGTCATCCAATCCTATCTCCGTCGGGCCGGGTTCGACGTGAAGATGGAAGTGTTCGAGGTGGCCACGGTCCTGGCCCGGCTGCCGGAGGGCCGGCACAACATCAACTTCATGTGGTGGGCGTGGCCCGATCCCATTATGCTCTCCCTGGTTTTCAAGTGCCCGGGATGGAAGAACGGCTACTGCAGCCCCGAACTGGACAAGCTGCTCACCAGGGCCGACGAGGAGCTCGACGTCAACAAGCGCCGTACGGCCATCCAGGAGGCGGCGGCGTTCCTGCTCAAAGACGCGGGCGTCATCCCGATCTGCTACAACTGGGGCGTGTTTCTCACGCGTTCCGACACCGAAGGCATCCGCGTGGACGGCGCCGGCTTCCTGGTTTTGGAGGACGCCCGCCTCAAACGGTAGCGTGCTCGGCGCCATCGCACACGCCGGCGAACAAATCCGAGGCGGGGGGGGACACCGGTCCCGCCCCGCCTCATCCGTGAGGGGACGATGCAGCGGTACGTCGCGAGACGCCTCCTGTTGATGGTGCCGGTGCTGCTTGGCGTCACCGTGTTCACGTTCCTCATGCGCGTGATGGTGCCCGGTGATCCCATCGAGGTCATGACCTTTGGGCAGTTCGCCACCCCGGAGTCCAAGGCCGAGCTCCGGCGCGAATACGGCCTGGACAAGCCGATCCCCGAACAGTACGGGATCTACATGGTCCGCCTGCTCCACGGTGACCTTGGTAAATCGATCCGGACCCGTCAGCCGGTGACCTGGGAACTGGCGGTGCTGTACCCGCGCACGCTGCGGCTGGCGCTCACCTCGATGGCCGTCGCGCTCGTCTTGGGGGTGACGCTGGGTATTCTGGCTGCCGTCAAACGCGACTCTTGGCTCGATCTGGGCGCCATGCTCCTGGCCACCCTGGGCGTCTCGGTGCCGTCGTTCTGGTTGGGGCTCGTGCTCATCCGCACGTTCGGCGTACGGCTCGGCGTTCTGCCGGTGATGGGATCGGAAACGTGGGCGCATCTCGTGTTGCCGTCGGCGACGCTCGGGTTGATCTTCTCAGCGATTCTCGCGCGGCTCACGCGCTCAAACATGATCGAGGTGCTCGGGCAAGACTACATCCGCACCGCGCGGGCCAAAGGGTTGCGGCAACGCATCGTCATTTGGCGGCATGCGCTCACGAACGCCGCCATTCCCGTGCTGACGGTAGCCGGGCTGCAGTTTGGGTTCCTGCTGGGGGGCGCCGTGATCGTCGAGACGGTGTTTTCCTATCACGGCGTCGGTGAGCTGGCGATCAAGTCGATTTTGTTTCGCGACTTCCCCTTGATTCAGGGCATTACCCTGGTCGTCGCCATGACGACCGTCGGTGTCAATCTCGCCGTCGACCTGCTCTATGGGCTGCTCAATCCGCAGGTCCGATATGAGTAGTGGCACGATGCCCTCGGTGAGCGTCCGGACCCGTTTGTTCCGTCATCGGAGCTTTCGCGCCACCGCCGGTGTCGTGGCAATCCTGCTCGTGCTGGCCGTGATTGGGCCTCTGCTGGCGCCGGCCGACCTCTTCGACATCGACGTCGGCAACCGCCTCCAGCCGCCCGGACGCGGGCATCGGCTCGGGACGGACGAGTTCGGGCGCGACATCTTGGTGCGGTTGATCCATGGCACACGTATCAGCCTGGCCGTCGGCGCCATCTCGGTGAGCATCGCCTTGGGAATCGGCGGCATGATCGGGCTGGTGGGTGCGTATGCGGGCGGCGTGGCCGATCTCGCCACTGTGGCGCTCGTCGACATGCTGCTGGCGTTCCCAACGCTGCTCCTGGCGCTGGCGGTCGTGGCCGCGCTGGGCCCGAGCCTCGAGCACACGATGCTCGCCGTGGGGGTCAGTGGCGTGCCGGGCTTCGCCCGCCTGACTCGCTCGATGGTGCTCGTCACCAAGCAGCAGGGATATGTCGAAGCGGCCCGCGCGAGCGGCGCCGGCCACGCCAGGATGCTGCGGCGGCACATCCTCCCCAACATCGTGGCATCGATTATCGTGCTGGCGACACTCGCGTTCCCGGCGGCGATCCTGAGTACCGCGGCCCTCGGGTTCGTCGGTCTCGGCGCCCAGCCGCCGACTCCCGAATGGGGGACGATGCTGTCGGGCGCGCGCACCTATATGCTCCGCGCGCCCTGGTTGGTGAACTTCCCGGGCCTCGCCATCGTGATCACCATGCTGACCTTCAACCTGTTGGGGAACGCGTTGCGGGACGTGTTGGACCCGCGGTTGAGGACCTGACCTGAGGGGGCGAGAACAGTGCTCACCGACATCCCAGGTATTCGGGTCGGCCACGTCACGCATCTCGACAGCGCGACCGGGTGCACCGCCGTTCTCTGCCCTTCCGGGACCCTCGTCGCCGGCGAAACGCGAGGCGGATGGCCGGCGCTGCGAGAGGAAGGCATGATGAGTCCGTTCCACACCAGCCCGTACGTGGACGCCGTCGTCCTGGCCGGCGGCAGTATCTTCGGGCTGGCGGCGGCCGATGGCGCGGTCGGCTGGCTCGAAGAGCATAGAGGACGCGATGGGATCAACGACTACGTCCCCCAGGTATGCTCAGCGGTCATCTACGATTTGCGCGTGGGCACTTCGAAGAAACGCCCACGCGCCGAAGACGGCTACGCGGCCTGCCAGGCGGCCGCACCGGGGCCGTATGCCCTCGGCTCTGTCGGCGCCGGGACGGGCGCGACTGTGGGGAAGTGGTATGAGCGCCGCGGCGTGATGAAGGGCGGCGTGGGATCGGCGAGCCTCAAGCCGGCGAGCGGGGTGGTGATTGCCGCGCTCGCGGTCGTGAACGCCATTGGCGACGTCTATGATCGCGACGGCGCGATCCTCGCCGGCGTACGCAGGCTCGTAGCCGACGCGCCCACGTTTCTCGACCACTCCGTTCACCTCCTCGAGCATCCCGACGCCGCCAGGATGTCGCGGGGCACAACGCTGGTGGTCGCCGCGACCAACGCTCGGTTGAACAAAGGTGAGCTCGGTATCTTTGCGAGGATGGCGCAGGCCGGCGTCCCGCGAGCCGTGAATCCCGTCTACATGGCTGGGGACGGCGACACGCTGTTCGCGCTCGCCACGGGAGAGGTGGACGCTCCGCTCGCGGTCATTGGCCCGCTGGCCGCCGAGGTGGTTGCGGACAGCATCCGAAGCGGCGTGCGTGAGGCATCCGATCTGGCCGGCTATCGCGCGCTTCGAGACCTGTGAGGAAGCCTGATCAACCCCGCCAGCCCTGAAGCACCCTGATGTAGTTTGCCCGTTCGAACGCCCCCGGGTTCGGTGAGCGCGCGAGATTCATACTGCCCCGCATTTGCGCGATCGACTCGTACTCGTGTTCCTCCATCCATTGTCTGAGGTCGTTCAAAACGACTTTCAGATGGCCGGGTCCTCTATGAAGCAGGCCCGAGACCATCTGCACCGCACTTGCGCCGGCCATGATGGCTTTGACGGCGTCCGTTGCCGTGTGCACGCCGCCGGTAATGGCCAGATCCGCCCGCACCTGGCACGACAGCACAGCCAGCCAGCGTAAGCGAAGGAGTAGTTCCGAGCTCGTCGACAGATCAACCCGCGGGACAACCTCGAGGTTTTCGACGTCGATGTCGGGCTGGTAGAACCGGTTAAAGAGTACCAGCCCGTCCGCGCCGGCGGCGTCCAACGCCGCCGCGAAGTGGCCAAGGGAGGAGAAGAACGGTGAGAGTTTCACTGCGACCGGGATGGTGACAGCGTGCTTGACGGCCACGAGGATGTCGAGCGTCCGCTGCTCGACCGCTGCGCCGGGTTCCTGTGGGTCAGTGGCTAGGTAGTAGATGTTGAGCTCGAGGGCGTCCGCACCCGCGTCCTGGATCCGCCGCGCGTATTCCACCCATCCTCCCATGGTCGTGCCGTTGAGCGACGCGATCACCGGCACTGCCACTGCCGCCCTAATGCGCTCGATGTGCGCCAGGTACTGACCCGGCCCCAGTGCGTACTCGCCTGGGCGTGGGAGGTATGTCAACGCTTCTGCAAACGACTCGGCGTGTGGCTCCGTATGGCTGAACGTCGCGAGCTGATCCTGGATGATCTGTTCCTCAAACAACGAGTGCATGACAATGGCCGCCGCCCCCGCCTCCTCCAGGCGCCTGACGGTATCCAGGTCGTCCACCAGCGGCGACGCACCCGGCATAAGCGGATGGGGCAACCGAAGTCCGAGGTAGGTGGTCGACAGGTCCATGGGCGGCCCCCTCAGTCCCCGTCCGTCTGGCCCGGCGCCCCGTTCGGCGGCGCTGCGCCGACAGGGCCTGCGCCGGGCACCTCGGCGCCGGCGAGTTGCTCGTAGGCCGCGTATCGCGTCTTGACGTCGCGTCGGGCGGCCTGCAACAACTCGAGTGCCCGTTGCCGGTCGACACTCTCGACCATCCGGAAACGTGTTTCGTTGAGAGCAAACTTCGCGAGGTCCGTTTTCGGTGGGCCCGAATCAAGCTGGAGCGCGGGCTTCCCCTCGGCCATGCGCCGCGGATCGTAACGCAGTAACGGCCAATACGCGGACTCCACTGCGAGTTTCTGCTGCTCCGCCCCGAAAGCCAGATCGTACCCGTGGGCGATGCACGGACTGTAGGCGATGATGAGCGACGTCCCGGGGTACGATTCAGCCTCGACGAACGCGCGCACCGTCTGGGCATCTTTCGCGCCAAAGGCAACACGGGCCACGTACACACTGCCGTAGGTCATGGCCAGCATCGCGAGATCCTTCTTCGCCGTCGACTTACCCGCTGAGGCGAACTTCGCCGCGGCGCCGCGAGGCGTTGCTTTCGATTGCTGGCCGCCGGTATTTGAGTACACCTCGGTGTCCAGCACGAGAATATTCACGTCACGTCCCATCGCGAGGACGTGATCCAACCCCCCGTACCCGATGTCATACGCCCACCCGTCTCCGCCCACGATCCACACGGTCTTGCGGACGAGGTAGTCGGCAATGAGTTCGAGTCGTCGGGCCTCGGCGCTCGGTATGTCGGCCAGGCGCGCGCGCAGGGCCGCCACACGGTCTCGCTGCGCGGCAACGCCGGCCTCGGTGGACTGATCGGCTTCCAGGAGCCCAGCCACCAGGGGATTCCCGATCGCCGCGGCCAGGCCGCGCACCAAATCCCGAGCTTGCCCGGCGAGTGTATCGACACCCAGCCGCTCTCCAAACCCAAACTCCGCGTTGTCTTCGAACAACGAGTTGGACCAGGCGGGACCTCGGCCGTCGCGGTTGGTCGTGTAGGGCGTGGTCGGCAGGTTGCCGCCGTAGATGGACGAGCAGCCGGTCGCGTTGGCGATCAGCACCCGGTCGCCGAAGAGCTGCGTCAACAATCTGATGTAAGGTGTTTCCCCACAGCCGGCGCAGGCCCCGGAGAACTCGAACAGGGGCTCCAGGAACTGCGACTCTTTGACGTCGCGCTTCAGTCTGGTTCGGTCAAAATCGGGCAGACCGCGGAAGAAACTCCAGTTCTTGCGTTCGGCCTCCCGCAGCGCCGGCTGGGGGGCCATGTCGATGGCCTTGTGTTTGGGGTTCCGTTTGTCCTTAGCCGGACAGACCATGACACACAGACTGCACCCCGTGCAATCTTCGGGTGCGACCTGCAGCAGGTACTTCAAACCCTTGAACTCCTGGCTGCGGAAATCCATAGACTTGAAGGTTGCCGGTGCGTCCACCAGCGCGTCGGGTTCGACGAGTTTTGCCCGGATCACCGCGTGCGGGCAAACAAACACGCACTTGTTGCACTGGATGCAGATCGACGGGTCCCAGACGGGGATCTCCAGCCCGATGTTGCGGCGCTCCCACTGGGTCGTCCCCACTGGCCACGTGCCATCCGGCGGAAATGCGCTCACCGGCAGCCAGTCGCCGCGATTCGCCATCATGACGGCGGTCACGCTCTTGACGAAGTCGGGGGCGTCGTCTGGGACGATCGCCGGCAACGAGCGGGTGGCGCTCGCGTGATCGGGAATCGCCACCTCGTAGAGGTGCGCCAGAGTCTCATCGACCGCCTGGAAGTTGCGCCGGACCACCTCTTCACCCTTCCGCCCGTACGCATCTCGGATGGAGTCTTTGATCTGACTGATAGCCTCCTCCCGCGGCAGCACTCCCGAGATGGCAAAGAAGCAGGTCTGCATGATCGAATTGATCCGCCCGCCCATCCCCGTGCGGCGCGCAACCTCCACCGCATCGATGACGAAAACCCGGAGGTGCTTGTCGACGATCTGCTGCTGGACATCGCGCGCTAGGCGGTCCCACACCTCCTGAGGCCCGTAGGGCGCGTTGAGCAGGAAGGTCGCGCCCAGCGTCGCTGACTCGAGCACGTCAAAGCGATCCATGAACATCAACTGATGGCACGCCACGAAGTTGGCGCGCCTGATCAGGTAGGACGACCGGATCGGTCTGGGCCCAAACCGCAGGTGTGAAATGGTCATCGCCCCGGACTTCTTCGAATCGTACACAAAATAGCCCTGAGCGAAGTTCGCCGTTTGCTCGCCGATAATCTTGATCGAGTGCTTGTTTGCGCCGACGGTACCGTCGGCGCCCAGCCCGAAGAAGACCGCGCGGGTCACGTCGTCGGGCTCGATGTCCAGGCTCTGATCGTAGGGAATCGACAGCCCCGTGACATCGTCGGTGATGCCAATCGTAAAGTGGCGCTTCGGTTTCGTCTTGGCCAGTTCGACGAATACCGCGGCCGCCATCGTAGGGGTGAACTCTTTGGACGAGAGGCCGTAACGCCCACCGATGACCAGGGGCGGGGTGTCGAACACGCGCGCCCCATCTTCCTGCCCCTGGTGCAAAGACACAAGGACGTCCAGATAGAGCGGCTCGCCCAACGCGCCCGGCTCTTTGGTTCGGTCAAGGACCGCGATTGCGCGCACGGTCGGTGGAAGAGCGGCGAGGAAGTCAGCGGCGGAGAACGGTCGGAAGAGGCGGACTTTCACGACCCCAACACGCTCGCCCGAGGCGAGCAGCCACTCGACCGTTTCGTGCGTCGTTTCCGCGCCTGACCCCATAAGGACGATCACGCGCTCTGCCTCTGGATGACCAACATACTCGAATAGCCGGTACTGGCGGCCGGTTACCGCCGCAAACCGATTCATCATCTCTTGCACGATGGTGGGGCAGGCTTGGTAGTAGGCGTTGCAGGCCTCGCGCGCCTGAAAGAACGTGTCGGGATTCTGGGCCGTGCCGCGTAGCACCGGGTGGTCGGGACTGAGCGCGCGGCGCCGGTGTGCCGCAATCAGGCTGTCGTCCAGGAGGACCCGGAGGTCACTATCGGTCAATTCCACGATCTTGTTGATCTCGTGGGAGGTCCGAAAGCCGTCAAAGAAGTGCATAAACGGTACACGCGCCCGCAGGGTCGCGGCATGAGCGATGCACGCGAAGTCATGGGCTTCCTGGACCGACCCGGCAGCGAGCATGGCAAACCCCGTCTGCCGGCAGGCCATCACGTCAGAGTGGTCCCCAAAGATAGACAGCGCGTGTGTGGCGACGGTGCGTGCGGCGACATGCATGGCAAACGACGTCAGTTCGCCGGCGATCTTGTACAGGTTGGGGATCATCAGGAGCAGACCCTGGGAAGCGGTGAAGGTCGTGGTCAGGGCGCCGGCCTGGAGCGATCCGTGTACGGCTCCCGCCGCGCCCCCCTCGGATTGCATCTCCACCACCTGAGGGACGGTACCCCACAGGTTGCGATTCCCGGCCGCCGCCCATTCGTCCGCGAGTTCGCCCATTGGCGAGGACGGAGTGATGGGATAGATGGCGATCACCTCGCTGGCGCGATACGCGACCGAGGCGGCGGCTTCGTTGGCGTCTATCGTCATCATGCGGCGCGGCGGCTCCATGGCCCTAACGTATGTCGGCGCCAGGTCCAGGAATATCGGGTAGAGACCCGATTGGGCGTCGGGTCAGGAGCCGATCGGCGGATCGTGGGATAGACTAACGGATGTCGGAACCGACGGCGTCGCGGACATTCCGCCAACCGTCGCGTTGCAGCATCGCGGCCAGGCCGCGACAGAGGCGCCCGGCCATCGCGACACCTTCAAAGACAAACCCCGTGTAGACCTGCACCAGGGACGCGCCGGCGCGGATCTTCTCGTATGCGTCTGCGGCGGTGAACACACCGCCGACACCGACGACCTCCGCGCGCCCCCGCAACCGGCGGTAGAATTCGCGCACCAGCGCCGTCGTCATCGCGCGGATTGGCGCGCCGGACAAGCCTCCACCTCTAAGGTTTGCCCGGTCAATCAATGGTGACGCCACGGTCGTATTCGCCACGATAACCCCGGCCACACCGTGGCGGACTACGGCGTCCGCAACCGTGTCCAGGTCCTCAAGGGGGAGCTCCGGAGACACTTTCAGCAGGAACGGCTTCGGCGCGCCCGCACTCCCGGCCGCCTGTGTCGCGATTTCGCCGCGAAACGCGGAGAGGAGCTCGTGCAAGAGGTCGCTTCGGTGGAGATCGCGCAGACCGGGTGTGTTCGGTGAGCTGATGTTGATCACGAAGTAGTCACCGGCCGGATAGAGGACTCGAAGCGCTTCGACGTAGTCACCGGCCCACCGTTGGGGCGGCGTCGCCCGATTCGGCCCGATGTTGATGCCCAACGGGCCGCGGCCAACGCGGCGGGCCAACCGCGCGGCCACAGCCCGCGCCCCATGGCTTGGAAAACCCAGCCGGTTGACCACCGCCCGCTCTGCGACCAGGCGCGCGATGCGCGGACCTTCGTTCCCCGGCTGCGGCATCGGCGTGACCGTGCCGACCTCGACGAACCCAAACCCGAGACTTTCGAGCGCAGCCACGGCCCGGCCGTCCTTGTCGAACCCCGCAGCGACCCCAACCGGATTCGGAAAGCGCAGGCCAAAGGCGGTCGTCTCAAGACTCGCGCCGGCAAACGCCAGCCGTTTACGCAGCACTGCGCAGAGACGCGGCCGGGCGGCGACCATCTCGAGGGTCCGCATCGCCAACGTGTGCGAGGATTCGGGCGGCAGCAGAAACAACGGTCGATGCAACGCCATCAGGGCGCCGCCTCAACCACGGCCGCGCCCACCTGCGTGGCGCGCTGCGGCTCGGCAACCAGCAGCGCGAGGACAATGGCGACCACCAGTGCCGCCGCGATCGCCGCCCACGCGGTCGGGTAGCCGTGATATTCCGCGATCAAACCCACAAGTGGTGGTCCGGCGACACCGCCAAACGATCCCAGCGTGTACGCGATGCCGGTGGCCGCCGCGGTGGCCTCCGGCACAACGAGCTCAGCGCGTACCAGCTCGATCATGCCAGCATACGCCATCAGTCCGAGCCCCAACAGCACCGAAACCGACGCCAGCATCCAGCCCGGTGCCGCCTCGGGGAGCACGGCCAGCGCGGCGACGCCGACCATCGATGCCGCGACCGCCGACGCCAGCGCCGGTCTGCGACGGTTGTCGAAGACATGATCGGCCAGCACCCCCCACAACATCCGGCCGCACACACCGGTCAACTGCAACAGCGCCATGTAGCCCGCAGCCACGCCGAGGGGGACGCCTCGCCCAACCAGGAACACCATCAGATACGCCAGCATGCTCACCTGAGCGCCCATCATGATCGCCTGGAGCGCCGTCATCATCACGATGGGCCGGTGTCGGAGCAGCCCCCACGGCGTCGTTCGTTGCGGGCGGGCCACCGCCGTCGCGGCGCCGTCCCCAGCGCCTTCTGTGTAGAGGACCCAGGTGACCGCCGCCGACACGAGCGACAGTCCTGCGACGACCACGAAGGCGCCCCGCCACCCCACGATGGCGCTCACCGCCGGCAGGATGAGGGCGGCCAGCAGGGTGCCAAGCGGTACACCCATCTGTTTGGTATTCATGGCCTGTGCGCGCATGAACATCGGAAACCGGACGACGACCGCGGTGGTCGTCGCGGGATTTACCGCGGCGAAAAACGCGCTGCTCGCAGCCACGGCCAGCAGCGCCGTCATCGGTCCTGACGCCGCGGCCAGCGCCGCGGTCGTGAGGCCGAACCCGACCTGGAGGAACACGACCGACCGCCGCAGCCCCAGACGGGTGACCATCGCCGCGGCCGGGATCGATAGGGCGATGAGCCCCGTGAAGCGCGCGCCGGCCAGCACGCCCACCTGCACCGTCGACAGCCCCAAATCTCGCTGCAAGAGCGGCATGAGCACGCTGAGACCGCCCGAGCCCAGCGACACGGTCAGGTGCGGGATCGTAACGGCGGCCAGCAGCGCCAGCCACCCCGCACGCGCCGTGGCACTCATCCTATACGCCCTAGGAGAATCGCGCGGCCGCGGCGTGAAACGCACGGCGCACGAACACCTTGATCATCTCCCGCTTGTACTCGGCCGACCCATGCAGATCATCGACCGCGTCGGCGGCGTCCCCGGCGATCCGCGCCGCCGCGTCGAGGTGCGGGCCGATCTCCGACAGCGCCCGGCCTGTCAACATGGCCTCGGCGTCGCCGACCCGGACCGGCGCGGGTCCCACGCAGCCGACGGCCACGCGCACGTCCTCGATGCCGCGACGACCGGCATCCAAGGTGAGCGCGAGCGCGACGCCCAGCGTCGGTCGCTCATGAATCCCAAACTTCATGTAGGCGCCGCGCGTGTGCGGCCCCCACGGACGCACGCGGATGCGCGTCAGCACCTCGTGAGGTCGCCGCGCCGTCTCGAACGCTCCGGAGAAAAACTGACCGATCGGCACCACCCGTGTCTCTTCATGCGATGCCAGGTCGATCTCGGCATCGAAGGTCAAAAAGAGCGTCCCAGGATCGGCGTGGGGCTCGGCAAAACACAAGTTCCCGCCGATGGTCCCGACGCTGCGTACCCTGAGGTTGGCGACACCGCGCTCGACCTCGGCAACGATCGGAACGTGCCGGCGGATGACCGGGTGCCGCTCGAGCGCGTGGTGCGTGGCGGTGCCGCCGATCGACAGCCACCCTGTGTCTTCGTCATACGTGATCTGGCTCAACCCTGAAATCGTTTTGAGGTCAATCAGATGACGATACGCCGCCAAACCTTCTTTCATGATCAGCAGCAGTTCAGTCCCGCCGGCATAGAAGGTGGCCGCGTCGCCGTACCGGTCGACGAGCGCGCTCGCCGTCCTGACGTCGTCCGGCTGATGAAGCTCAAAGGGTGGGAGCATCCGCCTGCGGCTGCTCCAGTTCGCGCTTGAGCGACTGCGCGAACGCGGCCATGATCTCTCCCGCTTTGCGCGCAATCATGCTGTGCCCCAAGACGGCCAGCCGGCCCGTCACGGCCACATTCGAGTGCACGCGCAGCACCGTCTGGTTGCCGGCGGGACTGATGGCCAGATCGAGCTGCATCTGCAGGCCGCTGCCCATACCGGCGTCGCGCCCGCTCGCCCTGGCGCGCAGCCGGACAGGCGCCGACGCTTCCACGACCTCGATGTCGAGCGGAATCTGGACCTTGAACGGCCCAACGCGCTCAACAACCAGCGCCTCATACCGCTGTCCGGCGATGACCGTGCGCGTCGACTGGCAGCCGGGAATGCAGCGCGCCATCCGCTCAATGTCCCAGAGAAACGCCCACACGTACTCAGGCGATGCCGAGACGGTGATGTCTTGATCAAACTCCATGCGTGATCGAACCCCTACCAGGCCATCGCGTAGTTCCGCTCGCCGCGCGAACTCGCTCCCCCTTCGATCACACCCCGCCCGCCGTGGTACGCGACCGCCGTGGTGAAGTTGAGTGACCATCCGGCGACGGTCCGCACAACGTGGCCGCGGGCCGCCAGATCGTCCCGCACCGCGGCGGGGACGCGCGCTTCGACGACGATCTCCCCGGGGCTCGGCCGGCGCGGATAGAACGAACTCGGGAAGTGGTTCGTGTGGAACGAAGGGGCATCGATCGCGTCCTGGAGATCCATCCCGAAGTCGATGACGTTCAGGAAGAATTGCAGCGTCCATTGGTCCTGCTGGTCGCCGCCCGGCGTGCCAAACACCATGTACGGTGCGCCGTCCTTCATCACCAGCGACGGTGTGAGCGTGGTGCGCGGGCGCTTGCGCGGGCGTAGCGCGGCGGGGTGGTCCGGATCGTCCAGCCGGAACATCTGGCCACGCGTGCTCAGACAGAACCCCAGTCCGGGGATGATCGGCGACGAGCGGAACCACGCGCCACTCGGCGTCGCGGAAAACATGTTGCCCTCCTCGTCGACCGCGCGTGTCCCGGTCGTTCCCGTGTCCCAGGCCCCACCGCTGACTTCCGCGAGATCGGGTTCGCGCGCTTCATCTTGGTACGGATAGGGATTCCCAGGTCGCTGCTCGAGCGAGGCCTTGTCTCGGTCGATGAGTCCACGACGCGCCGCCGCATAGGCTTTCGAAAGCAGACCGGCCAGCGGGACGCGGGCAAACTCGGGATCGCCATAGTATCGGTCGCGGTCGGCAAACGCGAGCTTGGCAGTCTCCGTGACCACGTGGATATAGTCGGCAGAATTGAGCCCCAAGGCGTTGAGGTCATAGCCTTCCAAGATATTCAACTGCTGCAGGAACACCGGCCCCTGCGTCCATGGCCCGCACTTGCAGACATCATATCCCCGGTAATGGACGGAGACCGGAGCTTCGATCTGTGTTTCAAACTCGGCGAAGTCCTCTTCGGTCAGCAGCCCGGACGACTCGAAGCCATTGGCGTCTCTCACCCGCGTCTCGCGTTGGAACGCCACGATCTCGTGTGTGATATCTCCCTTGTAGAAGCGGTCGCGGGCGGCGCGCAGAGCCGCGTGTCGGCCGCGCGCCTTCGCGTTGTGCTCGGCCTCGACCAGCCGCTCGAACGTGCGGGCCAGATCGGGATTCCGCCAGACGTCTCCCAACGCGGGAACGTCGCCGCCGGGGAGCAGCAGCGCCGCAGACGACGGCCACTCGGCGCGAAACCGGGCCGCGTGGAGTACGATCTGGTTGCGCATCGTTTCGTAGATTGGAAACCCGCCGGCAGCCAGCTCAATCGCGGGGCCCAGCACGACCTTGAGGGAGAGACGCCCATAGCGGTCGAGGGCGGTGATGAGGGCGTCGGCGACCGCGCACACACCCGCCGGCAGGAAGCCGTCGTCGGGGATCAACTCGATCCCACGCTCCCGAAACCACTCGATCGTGGCGGCCCGCGGCGCCCGCATGTTGCCGTTGATCGCCACGACCCGGCGGTCGCGCGCCGAATAGATGAGGATCGGGACTTCGCCCCCAAACCCGTAACTTTGGGATTCGAGCACGGCCTGGCAGAAGGCCATCGCCACCCCGGCGTCGATGGCGTTGCCTCCGTGATCACGCATCCGCATGCCGGCAAGGGCCGCCAGATAGTGCCCGCAGGAGACCACCAGGTGTCGCCCCCGCACGACCGGCCGGGTCGAACTGCCTTCCATCTCGAGCCCGTGCTGCTCTCCCTGCCGCATCAGTTCCGGCCTCCGTCGTCCAGATCTCACGTCATATATGACCGTCATATCTTCGACGCCGCAGCCGTTCCACCCCGTCCCGCCGGGTGCCGCCGGCGGCTTCAGAGGAGGCGAGGTAGGCCGCGCGGAACGGATTATCCGCCGGTGAATATTGCGCAGCACGTCGAACGGGCGGCGAGATGGCTCCCCGCGCACCCCGCGATCATCTTCGAGGGCTTCGGTGTGCCCACCGTCTTCATCGCGCTCCTCAATATGGATCTTTCCGGCCACGACCTGTCGTCGATCCGATATGAGTTCTCTGCGGCGGCCACCATGCCGCAGGAGATCTCGCGTCGCTGGGCGGAGCGGTTCGGGCGCCCAGTCTACGAGGGCTACGGTCTCACCGAGTGCTCGCCGTTCGCCTGTTACAATCACGACTTCCGTCACAAGATCGGAAGCATCGGCACCGCCGTCGAGAACACCGAGCTGAGAATCGTCGATCCCGATGACCGGCCCGTGCCTCCAGGCGAGTGGGGCGAAATCGCCATCCGCGGCCCCGGCGTCATGAAGGGGTATTGGAACAAACCTGACGACACCGCCGAGGCCCTGCGTGGCGGGTGGCTCCATTCCGGTGACATCGGCACCATGGACGATGAAGGATACATCTTCATCGTGGATCGTTTGAAGGATATGATCAACGTCGCCGGCTTCAAAGTGTGGCCCGCCGAAGTCGAGCAGGTGTTGTACCGGCATCCGGCGATCCAGGAGATTGCGGTCTACGGCGCGCCCGATCCCCTCAAGGGAGAATCGGTGAGGGCGGCGATTATCCTCAAACAGGGCGTCAGCGCGACGGCCGACGAGATCCAGGTGTACTGTCGCGAGCGCATGGCCGCCTACAAGGTGCCCGCGGCGATCGACATCGTCCGCGAGCTGCCGAAGAGCGCTACCGGAAAGATCCTCAAGCGGGTTCTGAGAGCGCAGCCGTGAGCCGTCGCAGTAGCGGTTAGCTTCTGCGGCTGCGCCGCACCAGGTACGCCCACGCCTGACCGACGAGTTCGGGCGAGTAGCAGTGCCCTCGCTTAGCCAGGGCTTCTTCATCACTCGACCAGGTCTTGAGCTCGCCGGCGGCCATCGCCAGCAACTGCTTCGCGCAGGCGCGCTCGAGCAGGATCGCCCCTAGCACCGCCGTTTCGATATCCTCCCCCGCCGTCACAATGCCGTGGTGGATCATCAGCGCCGCGTTACGCTGTCCCACCGCTGCCGCCAGCGCCTGACCGAGCGGTTGCGTCAGGATGAGATCACCGGTCTGCGTGAAGCGCGCGATGTCGGGGGGAACGAAGAACGTCCCTTCGTGTGAGATCGGACGGAGCGGCTGATCGAGCGCCGCGAATGCGACGGCGTGCGGCGCGTGCGTGTGGACGACGGACACGACGTCCGGCCGCGCCTGCATGATCTCGGTGTGAATCGGGTACTCCGCGTGACGCCTGCCGTCGCCGGCGAGGACCTGTCCGTCCCACCCCACGAGGAGCACTCGCTCCGGTGTGATCTCCTCGAACCCCCACGTGGAGGCCTTCATCC
Source organism: bacterium (assembly GCA_041497675.1). GTDB lineage: Bacteria > Sysuimicrobiota > Sysuimicrobiia > Sysuimicrobiales > Humicultoraceae > JBGPNN01. The sequence goes on from JBGQGY010000020.1 coordinate 26,950, forward strand.
AGACGCCGCGTCCCTGCGGGTCGCGCAGGGATACGTGCCCCCATATCATGTCGCCGTGGTCCTCGTGGGCGAGTACCTGCGATGCGGTCGCTACCAACTCGCGGATATCGTCAGCCACTTCTTCCCGTGGGTTCATCGGCGTGTGCGGGGCGCCGATAGAACGCGTCCTCCATGCGGCTGTCACCGCCTTCCGCACGCAATGCCGGCTCCCACTCCTTTCGGATGTGCGGATCCTCGTCCCAGTAGGGAACGGCGTTCCCGCCTTCCTCCAGGTGCATCGCGTTCTTGTCCAACACCTGCTCGCCCGGCCGGCCGGGTTCGCGGCCGGTCCCCCGCCCAAAGGGACCAAACCACGCCATCAGGCGAAGCGGTCCCTGGCTGACCCCAAAGTGCTGGTGGAACCATTGACCACCCATCGGTGCCGCGCTCACCATCCCCACAGGTTCGTAGTCCTGGCGCACGATACGCTCGGCCTGTCCCGTCGCCCAGGGCCGGGGACCCACCTCGCGCGGCCACGCATACGTGTAGCCCTTGCCCCTGATACAGATCAACACCGCCGCGGACCCATGCGCATGCGCCTTCGAATACCGACCGCTCTCGTGCTGGCCGATCCACAGATAGAAGACATTCTTGTCGAGCCCCGGTTCCAGCCGTCGAAAGCCCGGTGAGCGGCGGTTGTCCAGGGGCAGCGGACAGTTGACCGCATCGGGGACGATGTTCGTGCGCACCATCGCGAGGCCGCGGTGCGGGTCGGGTTCGATATCCTGAAGATTGGCCTTGAAGTAGCCTTCACGGCCATCATAGCGATCGCGAAACGCGTATGGACAGTTGAAGACGAAGTCTGCGGTGCCAAAGAGATTCATCACCGCCGGAGCCGTCGTGCCGACGAGCAGCAGCGCGGGCCCGGATGACATCGAGTTGATCAGCCTGTGATGCGTGTTGATCGGGATCGTAAACAACGATCCGGGCTGCCACTCAAACACGTCGCGGCCGTCACCGTCCTCCGACCAGACCTCCGCGGCGCCTCGCCCCTCGACGACAAAGATGACCTCTTCGTACAAGTGACGCTCGGGATTCAGCGCGTGCGCGGGAGGAATCTCGACGACATAGCCCCCCCAGATGCCTTCGGTTCCGTACAGCTGGATGAACGTCCCCCGGCCGCCCAGCCGCCGCCACGCGCCCATGGGGAGATCTTGCACCCTGCGCACCCCGACGCCCCGATAAACCGGAATTCCCTCCGACTCCATAAACACGTCGTAGGGCGCGGGTGGGCGCTTCCACTTGCCGTATCCGGCGCGATCGTACCCGGACGGCTCACGCCACTGTTTGGCCATCAGAACCTCCAGAGAACCCCGTCGGCGATTGGGGTGTGCAGCAATCTGACGAACAACAGATCGACCTGCATGCCGCATCTCACCTCCGTCGCGCGCTCGTAGGATCGTACGCCGTCACGTGCGGGCCATCGATCGAGATCTTCCCCGCCGAGTAGCCGCCGTCGACGTATATCGCCTGCCCGGTCAGGAACCGCGCCCGCTCGGAGGCGACAAAGAGCACCATATCGGCGATCTCCTGCGGGTCGGCGAGCCGGCCCAGCGGCACCTCGCGGACGAATCGTTCCGTGTACTCTGCTGTCGGATAGGACTTCGAGAGCTTGCGGACGTCCGTCAACCCTGGCGCCACGACATTGACCGTGATTTTGTGTGGCCCCAGTTCGAGCGCCAGCACCTTGGTCAACTGGACGACGGCCGCCTTCGAAGCGCAATGGGGTGCCGCGCGTACCCGGGCGACCGCTCCGGCAGTGGAGCCGAAGTTGATGATGCGCCCGCCGCGGCCCTGCGCGATCATCTGCCGGCCAGCGGCGCGGCACGTCAGAAAGACCGCCCGGAATTGCGTGTCGACCTGGAAGTCCCACTCGTCGTCGGTCATCTCGACGACGGTTTTGTGCACGCCCACACCGGCGCAATTCACCAGGATATCCAAACCGCCGTAGGCCGCAACCGTCTGCTCAACCAACCGGTTGACCGATGCGCTGTCGGTGACGTCAGTACGGATGAACATCGCCTCGCCACCCTCGCTTCGCAACTGCGTGGCGACCTGCTCACCCCACTCCTGGTTGATATCCGCAATCACGCTGCGCGCCCCCGCACGCACGAACGACATGAGCGTCACCCGGCAGATTCCCGACGAGGCGCCGGTGACGATCGCGATCTTGCCGTCGAACTCTCCGCTCATCCTATGCTCTCCCTTCGTGAGATGTCCATTCGGCGGGTGGGGCCGCCGGTCGTTCGCGCCGAACCACGTCTTCTACACCGCAGGCCGGAAGACCGAGGTTTCACCCGTGACCCCCAACTTCCCCGCGCCGTACCCGCCGTCCACGTAGACGACCTGGCCGGTGACGTACCGCGCGCGATCCGAAGCGAAGAACAGCACAGCGTGGACCATCTCCTCGTAGCGCCCGAGGCGTCCCATCGGGACCTCCCGCAGGAAGTTGCGCGTGTATTCCTCCGACGTCGGGCCCTTCCGTGAGGGACCCTCGACGTCGGTCAGTCCAGGCGCCATCACATTCGCCGTGATATGATGCTTGGCTAGCTCCATCGCGAGCACGCGTGTCAGCATCACGACGCCCATCTTGGACACGGTGTGCGCGGCCGACCCTACCCGCGGGACCAACCCGCCGGTGGACCCGATGTTGATGAGGCGGCCGCCGCGCCCCTGCCGTATCATGCGGCGCGCGCCCTCACGGCAGATCAGAAAGGCGCCCTTCAGCACCACGTCGAGCTTCTCGACCCACTCGTCCTCAGAAGTCTCTGCCACCTCGTTCTTCACCCGGATGTCGGCGCCGTGGATGACGATATCGACCCCGCCAAAAGCGGTCTCTGCCTGGTCGAACAACCGAGTCACCTGTGCGGCGTCGGCGACGTTGGTTCGGACAAACCGCACTTGGTGTCCGGACGTCTGCAGGTCGCGGACCGCAGCCGCCCCATACTCATCGTCCACGTCGGCAATGACGCCGCGGGCTCCTCGTTCGACGAACGCGGTCAGGATCGCACGGCAGATCCCAGACGCGCCGCCGGTGACAATCACAACCTTACCATCGTACTCGTGATCTCGCATCGCATCACTCCTTGTCAGGTGTCTCTGAGTCGAGGGTCTAGCAGGTCCCGCAGGAAGTCACCGACGACGTTGACCGACAGCACCGTGAGAAAGATTGCCGCACCCGGCAGCGTGGAAACCCACCACGATGTCATGATCCAGTTGCGGCCATCTGCCACCATACCGCCCCAGGTGGCCGTTGGCGGTTGGACGCCCAACCCCAGATACGAGAGTGAGGCCTCAGCAATGATAAGCCGCGCAATCTCTAGGGTCGAGATCACGAGCAACGATGACAACACGTTCGGCAGGATGTGACGGAACATGATGCGCGCGCTGCTGCTACCCAACGCCCTCGTAGCCTCGACGTACTCATTCACTTTGATCGCGAGGACCTCGCTGCGGATCACCCGCCCGTAGATCACCCAGCCGCTGATGCCCAGCACGAAGATCACATTGCGCAGCCCTGCGCCGAGGACTGCCATCACCGCAATGGCCAAAACCAGGAAGGGGACCGCGAGTTGGATGTCGGCGATTCGCATGAAGAGCGCGTCCAACCGCCCGCCGTAGTACCCGGACGCCAACCCAAGCACGCATCCCACGCCGGCCTGAACGGTGACGGCAGCGAAGCCGACAATCATCGAGATGCGCGCCCCGTAGATGATCCGGCTCAGCATGTCGCGCCCGAGCGCGTCTGTGCCCAGGAGGTAGTCGGGCATCCCGCCCGCCTGCCACGATGGAGGCAGTAGACGGGCCGTCAGGTCTTGCTCATCCGGGTCGCGCGGCGCGAGGCGCGGCGCGAGCACCGCGCACAGGAGAACTGCGAGTAGCACGCCGGCAGCGAATGGCACCGTCCACTTGCGACGCGCTGCTCGGACGATCATGCGCGGGGACCCCGGTTAGCCCGCGTAGCGCACGCGTGGATCGAGGTAGACATACAGCAGATCCACGATCAGGTTGACGGCCAGCACGACGATCGCCGCGACGATCACAAACGCCTGGACCACCGGCATGTCACGGTTGCGAATCGCCTGGATGGCCAGCAAGCCCATCCCCGGGTACGCAAAGACTGTCTCGGTGATGATGGCACCGCTGAGCAACTGCCCCATTTGTAGGCCGATGACCGTCACGACGGGCAAGGCGGCGTTCTTGAGGCTGTGCCGGCGGATGACGACCGTCTCCGACAACCCCTTGGCGCGCGCTGTGCGGATGTAGTCGCGGCCGAGCACCTCGATGAGACTTGATCGGAGTAATCGCGCTGTGATCGATCCTGAGTAGGCCCCGAGGGTAAGCGACGGAAGGATCAGCCGCTCGACCCCGCCCCGGCCGGACGCCGGTAGCCACTGGAGCCAGACCGAGACCGTGAGGATCAGTACAATCCCCAGCCAGAACACCGGCATGCTGTTCCCGGCGACGGCCGCGGCGGTCACAAGAGCGTCCTGCGCGCTGCCCCGCTTTACGGCGGCGATGATGCCAACCGGCACCCCGATTGCCAGAGAGACGAAGAGCGCAGCAAAAGCGAGTTCGAGGGTGGCCGGCACCCGTTCGAGTACCAGGGCCGCGGCCGGCTGCTGGTGGCGGAAGGAGAAGCCCAGATCGCCGCGTACGGCACGGCCTAGATAGCGTAGGTACTGTTCGTACACTGGGCGGTCGAAACCCATCGACCTGCGGAACGCTTCGATCTCTTCCTTGCTGATATCGTCGGCGGGTAGTAGCAGCGCGACCGGGTCACCCGCCAAGAACATCAGGCCGAACACAATCACCGACACGCCCAGAATGACCAGAACCGAGTGGAGCAGCCGCTGGAAGAGATACCGACCCACGGGCGCGCTAGACCCGTCGCCCGTTCGCTGCCCGGCCGCACAGGTCGCCAAAAGCGACAAGAGGCCAGGGTCCGGTCAAGACCCTGGCCCCCTGCGCGTCACGAACACCTCAGGCGCCCGGCGGTCGCCTCACTTGACGATCGTACCGGCGCTGAAGAGATCGACTAGTTCGTCCGGTCGCGCCACGAAATTCACACCATCGCGAACTGCGTAGATCTCGACCAGATGGTGGAGGAACAGTACCGGCGCTTCTTCCCGGATCATTGCAGCGGCCCGGTACAGCGACTCCTGCCGGACCTTCGAATCGAGACTGGACCGAGCCCGATCGACCGCGCGGTCGATCTCGGGGCGGGACCAGTACGGACCGACCCCCCACGGCTGGTTCGTGACGAAGAGACTGTGGTAGATGCCGGCGGCGTCGTATGGCCCCGCGAAGGCGAACAGGTTCAAGGAGTTGAGCTTCTTCTCGAGCTGTGCCTTTGCGTACACGCCCCATTCGAACGGCGTCACTCGTGCCTGCACGCCGACCCGCGCCAGCTGCGCTGAGATCACTTGTGCGATTTCCTTGTCGAGCGTGTACCGACCCGCCGGCGTCCACAGATCGATCGTGAACCCGTTCGGGTACCCGGCCTCAGCGATCAGTTGCTTGGCCTTCTCTTGATCAAACGGGTACGGCTTCATGTCCGGGTTGTAACCAAAGAACACCGGTCCCACGACCTGGGACTTTGCCACTACACCGAAACCGCGAAGCAAGTTCTTGACGATGCTCTCCTTGTTCACGGCGTAGTTGAGGGCCTGCCGGACCCGCTTGTCATCCAGCGGCGGCCGATCCGGCCGCATGATGAGGAACATCGTGCGCAGCGTGGGCGTTGTGACGATCCGGATGCCCTTGTCGCGTCCGATGGCCTCGGCCTGATCGGGCACCACCGCCGGGATCAGATCCACCTCGCCGGTCCGCAACAGCGCCACGCGCGTTGCATACTCGGGAATGGGGCGGAAGGTGACCCGTTTGACTTTTGGCGCCCCTCCCCAATAGTTCGGGTTGGCCTCCGCCACGATCCGGCCGTCCTTGACCCATTCCTTGAAGACAAACGGCCCGGTGCCGTTTGGTTTCAGGGCGAACTGCGCCTCGCCCACCTGTTTGAAGTACTGCGGCGGGATGATCGCCTGCCGGAACAGCGTGGCCGATGCCAGTGTCGGATCCGGCGCTTTCGTGATGAAGTGCACCGTGAGCGGGTCGATGACCTTGACTTCCTGGATGGTGGAGATCTGCCCGCGGCCGGGAATCTTGTTCGCGGGGTCGAGGACGCGGTCGTACGTGAACTTCACCGCGTCAGCAGTCAGCGGCTCGCCGTTATGGAACTTGACGCCCCGGCGGAGCTTGACCTCCCACGTGGTCTCGTTGACGTTCCGCCATGACTCGGCCAGCCGCGGGGCGAGTTTCCCGTCCACAGTCCGCCACAGGAGGTAGTCATAAAAGTAGTTCGCAATGACCGTGTCGTTCGTCACGGTGGGCCGCGCGGGGTCCAGCGTCGTCGCGTCCGTCGTCAGGGCGACCGTCACTTCGGTCTTCATGGCCATGGGCGCCGCCCATGAGAGGTCCTGGGGCCCACCAACAAGCGATGGTATCAGAAGCGCCGCCACTGCGATGACCACCGTCAGCCGTACTCTAATCATCCCTCACCTCCTCGTAGTCTTACCGCGGGTTCTACGCGGTCGAGCCCGACGCACGGAGCGTCTATCGGAGTGCAGAACGCCGGCAAAGGCGATCTCGTGGGATGCTCCGTGGGTGTAGAGGTAGATCGTCACATCGTCCGGGAGCTTGTCGACCGACTGGCACACAGCCTCGGTCAGGCGCTGCACCAATGTACGCCGTCGAGCTCGGGTCGGCTTGCCGGTCACGTGCACGTGCAGTGTCGGCACGGATGCCTCCGGGTCGCTATCTGCGGCTCGGCTCCGGACGGAGCCGGTCAGAGAGGAGCCTGCCGCCGCGGGCCATGTTCTCATAGGAGAGGATGCGGAACCTGACGCTGACGGCCTCCGGATCGGCTCCGAGCACCTGAACACAGGCTTCGGTGAGCAGGCGTGCCAGCCTGCGCTTCTGGTCGACAGTTCGTTTGTCGTTAATCTCTACGTACAGGGTCACGACCGGGTAGCTGGACACCGACACCGGACAAACTCCTCTCGTGACTGGTGGGGACGTGCCAGATCGCTCCATCCAGCTTCTACGACGCGTTTGGCACTCCTCTCGGGGTCGCGGGCCACCTAGCCGGCTGGGCGGCTCCTGCCGTGCCGCGGATCATCGATGTATACTCTGACGGTAGAACACAGCAGGGAGGCGGCGATGCAGAAAGAGACCCTCTCGCTCCCTGAACACTGGGGGAGCACCGGCTACAAGGCGTTCCTCGAACGCGAGCACCTCCCGGTGGTCGGCGGCCTCGCCGTGGACGACCTGGCCACGGTCGACGTCGTGCCGTGGTCCCGACTCGACGCCCGCGGTGTCTACATCCAGCTGATCGGCGCAGAAGACACCGACAACGCCTACGTCCTCGAGATCCCCGCCGCCGGCTCGACTGCGCCCGAGCGTCACTTGTTCGAAGAAGTCTTCTTTGTCATCGCCGGGCGCGGGTCGTGCGAGGTCTGGAACCAGGCCGGCGCCAAACGGGTCTTCGAGTGGCAGCGTGGCAGCCTCTTTGCCGTACCGCTCAACACCTTTCACCGGATGCACAACGGCTCGGGGCAGGAGCCTGCGCGGCTCCTGGCCGTGACGACGGCCCCGCTGATGATCAGCCTCCTGCGCAATCTCGATTTCGTCTTCGACTGCCCCTTCGACTTCACCGACCGTTTCAGCGGCCAGGAAGATTTCTTCAACGGCGAGGGCCCGCTCTACGTGCGGCCACAGAGCACACAGCGCATCTGGGAAACAAACTTCGTCGCCGACGTCTACAAGCTCGCGCTCCACGAGTGGAAGGAACGAGGCGCCGGCGGCAAGCACATTAAGTTCGAGCTGGCGAACAACACGCTCGTGGCACACAGTTCGGAGTTCCCGATCGGCACCTACAAGAAGGCGCACCGCCACGGGCCGGGCGCCCACGTGATCATCCTGCACGGGCAGGGTCACACGCTGATGTGGACCGACCAGCATGAGACCTTCGACGAGGTCCCCTGGAGACCGGGCACGATGCTTGTGCCGCCCGGGATGTGGTGGCATCAACACTTCAACACCGGCCCGACGCCGGCGCGCTACCTCGCCATCCGCTGGGGCAGCACCAAGTGGAAGCTCACCCGCTACCTTGACCACCAGGGTGTCGACAAGAGCGCGAAGGCGGGCGGCCACCAGATCGAGTATGCCGACCAAGACCCCCGGATCCACCGCATCTTCGTCGAGCACTGCCGCGCGAACGGGGTCGAGGTCAAGATGGACGAGTTCTTCGCCCGGACCGCGACATAGCCTGATGCACGAGTTCGACGAAGACCACATCCACCTCGAGGGCGAGGACAGCGCGGCCGTCTACGTCGGCGATCGCGTCAAGCTGCTGAGCGTGGGCGTCGACATCGGGACGTCGACCTCGCACATGATCTTCTCCCGGCTCTTCCTCGAGCGGCAGGGGCAGCGGCTCTCCAGCCGGTTCATCGTCACGCAGCGCGAGATTCTCTTCCGCTCGCCCGTGATCTTCACGCCGTACACGTCCGCGGGATTGATCGACGCCTCGACGCTGGCCAAGTTTATCAACGCCTCGTACAACGACGCGGGCGCGCTGCGCGAACACATCGACGCCGGCGCGGTGATCACTACCGGCGAGGCGGCGCTGCGGGAGAATGCGCGGGCCGTGGGCGACTTGTTCTCGCAAGAGGTCGGCAAGTTCGTGTGCGCCACCGCGGGGCCCAATCTCGAGAGTCTCCTGGCCGCGCATGGCTCCGGTGCGGTCGAGCTGTCGCGCGACGGTGAAGAGCCCCTGCTCAACATCGACATCGGCGGCGGGACGACCAAGTTTGCGATCTGCCGCGCCGGTAAGGTCGAGCAGACGGGAGCGATCCATCTCGGCGCCCGGCTGATCGCGTGGGATTCGAGCGGAAGACTCAACCGCGTCGAAGAGGCGGGCCGGCGTCTGGCGGCCGCCGCCGGCGTTCGCGGCGGCCCGACCGGCGTCCTGACTACAGGCGAGCGTGTGCCTTCTGAAGACCTCGACCGCCTCGCCGCGCACATGGCCGAGACCGTGATTCAGATCGCCGGGGGGACGCGCGACAGCGATCTTTGGATCACCCCGCCGCTATCCCCGGCGCCGCCCTTTCGCCGCATCGTCATCTCGGGAGGCGTCGCCGAGTACGTGTACGACCGCGAGAAACAGGATTTTGGCGACCTCGGCCCCCGCCTCGCCGCGGCGCTGCGGCGGCGCGCCACCGAACTCGGTGTCGACCTGCTGGAACCGCGCGAGGCGATCCGCGCCACCTGTATCGGTGCGTCGCAATACACCGTGCAGTTGAGCGGCGACACGATCTTCCTGTCGGACCCGGAGGTCCTGCCGCTGCGCAGCGTGCCGGCGGTCAGGCTCAACGCGACTCCATCCGCCCCCGCGGTCGCCCAGGCCGTGCGGCAGGGCATGGCGCGGCTCGACCTCAACGGCGGCGACGACGGCGCCGAGGGCCGGTTTGCGCTGGCGGTCCACTGGCATCACGGAGCCGACTACGCGTCTCTGCGAGAGCTGTGCGCGGGGATCGTCGCGGCGCTACCCGGGGTCGGTCACGGTCACCCGTTGCTCGTCGTCATCGACGCCGACGTCGCCGGGCTGGTCGGCGCCCTCTTGCAGCAAGAGTTCGGCGTCAAAGGCGACATCGTGTGCATCGACCAGGTGCTCCTGCGGGAGTTCGATTACATCGACATCGGCAAACCGCTGCCGGACCAGGGCGTGGTCCCGGTGGTCGTCAAGAGTCTCGTCTTCCGCTGACCTTGTCGGTGGAAACGCCGCGGGACCCGCTCCTCGAGCCTCTCGTCCGGAGGTTGGGGCCGTGGGGATTTCCGTTCTCGGGCCTCGCCTGGTCGTTGGTGTGGGAGCTCGCCGCGCTTCTCATCCTCCGCTCGCTCGGATTGAGCGGCAGATTGTTCGATCAATCCGACCCGGCGCTGCGCGGTAGCGTTAGAGCGTCTACATGGCTGCTCGACGTCGTCGGGCCATCAATCATCTGGGCGTTCTTGGGCCCCTGCACGTCTACATTCGGACCCTCATCTACTTCATTCTGGCGATCTCGGGCCTGCTGGCCATCGCCGTCGCACTCGCGACGGTCACGGCACAGCTGTCCGCCACGAAGATCGACCGCATCCTGGTCATCTACGTGTTCGGCTTCTTCGTGGTAGCCCCCACCGCGGATCTCGATCGCTTCGATGTGGCGCGACGAGCGCAGCAACTCCTGCGCGCCTTTCCGACGTGGCCGGTCAATCCCGTCGGGTTGCGTGGCGTGATGGTGGGTATCTTCAGTCCCCTCTTTATCGGTATCCTCACGGACATCGCCATTCGCCTGTTCCTCCGCGGACGGTGATCCGGTCGATCACCCTGCGGGGACGATCGTCCGAGCGAAGAAACGGAGGGCGATGGCGCCCAACGTCAGAGTCATGACGATGCGCAGCACACTGATCTGCCCGTACGCGACGCTCATGAACAGATACCACAAGATGTACGCCCCGACTCGCAGCCGCTGACCATACGAGACGATCAGCGCGATCAGCGCTAAGAAGCCCGCGGCAATGAGCACTGCGTTCGCGGCCTTGCGGAACCGCGACTGGCTCGGCTCGATCCAGACCCACAGAAGAGCCGGACAAATCAAAAACGTCACCGCTCCGAACGCATTGTCCACCAGCGCGACGACGGCCAAGCCCAGGAGCCAGCCGCGCAGGACCGTCACAGCTGCCCGCGCATCGCCCGCGCCGGCAGCCTTGTGCGTCGAACGCATGATCCGCCACGCCAACCACGCGAGGCCGCCGACGGCGATGAGCGGCACCGCGACAGCCGTCCAGTTCACGTCGGTCAGCAATGGATGCCGCGGCGGTGGCGGGTACAAGGCGAAGTCGAGCATGAGCCCAGCCCGGGGGAGGGCCTTGAGGATGCTGAGGCCTGCGACGAGAACGATCAGAACTGCTCCAACACCCCGCGACTCGTCGAGCACCATCCGAGAGAAGCCTCTCTGCCTCGCGCCACCGAGCACGGACACCAGCAGAGGGAGGAATACGGCAACCTGGACGGCCAGGAGTCGCGGCGGTCGGACGAGCCGGCCAGGCGCCGTACGAAGATACACCTGCGACTCACGTGGCGTCTCAGGCATGGTGTCAAGCGCACGCAGGATGCGCTCCTGGGTGCGGCCGTAGATCTCCATCGATCGCGGCCGCAGTGTATCCATCGTGTCGCCTTCGAGATGGTAGATACGGTTCTGCGTCGCTCGATCGGCGGTCCGCCCGCCGAGGTCAATCGCCGGGACCCCCGCCGCGACAAATGGCCCTTGGTCGGTGAACGACACGAGCAGCGACCGCTGCAACCACTCGAAGAACGGGGTGACCTCAGCGGTGGCCAGGCCCTCGTGGCGGGCCGCATCAGCGGCCAGCTCACGAAGCCACATCGGCGCGAAGCCGCGAAACTGGCCTACGCCGTCGACGCCGAGGGCAGCGATCTCGCTGGCATCGAGATCCTCAATGCTAATCGCCGCAACGATACCCTGCCGATCCGGAAACGTCCGAATGAAGTGGCGGGCGCCCAGCATGCCCCACTCCTCCCCATCGGGGAAGAGGAACAAGAACGTCCGGCGATGGGGGGTGTTGTGGAGTACGCGGGCCAGCTCGAGGATCGTACCGACATGCCCCGCCGTGTCACTCGCAGCCTGATAACTCGTGGGCGCCATATCATAGTTGCCAAGCACGACGATGATCTCACCGGCGCGTTCGGTCCCGTGGCTGATGCCCCAGACGTTTTCGAGAGTGGTCGGACGGTCCTCTCCCAGCGCGACGTCGACCCGCGACCGGTGGACCTCCAGTCCCCAGGCTTCCAAGGTGGTGACGATCCACTCAGCCGCCGCCCGGCGGTCGGCCGAACCCGACCATCGTCGCGGGTACTTCGTCGCGAGCGTTTCGGCGTGCGCCCAGGCCCTGCGCACCGAGAACTGCGGCGTCCCCGACCATGCGCTCGGACCTGCATACGCCTCGCCGAGATCAGGCAGGCGCCACAAACCGGCCAAGGCCGACGCAACAAGCAGGAACAGCCACACCCTAGACCTTGGCATCAGGAAGCCGCGTTG
>JBGQGY010000021.1:0-37386 GCA_041497675.1 bacterium
CTTCTGGTACGCCGCCGTATGCGGCACGAGGGTCGGATAGTACACGCGGTTCCCGATGCCGTTCGCGGTGAGGTGTTTGGAGAGCTCGTCGCGTCTGCGCCCGACGCGCACGGTGTATTGATGGTAGACGTGACGATACCCCGCGGGCTCAACCGGCGTCGACAGCCAGCGCAGGTCTGCGAGGCCCTTCGTAAGCCGGCGGGCGTTCTCCCGTCGGTGCTCGTTGCGGCCCTCCAGGGCCCCGAGCTGCACCAGGCCGATCGCGCCGCACATCTCCAACATGCGGAAGTTGAACCCGACGACTTCGTACGCGTACTCCTCGTCGCCGCGCGGGTCGACGATGAGTCTGGCCCGCCTGGCGACATCCGCGTGGGGGGTCAACACCATCCCCCCCTCGCCGGTCGTCAAGTTCTTCGTCGGGTAAAAGCTGAAGATGGCGGCGTCACCAAACGTCGCCACCTTGCGACCGCCGATGGCGGCCCCATGCGCCTGGGCGCAGTCTTCGACCAACAGGACCCCGTAGCGGTCGGCGAGTCGCCGAAACCCCGCCATGTCGGCCGGCAAACCGTAGAGGTGCACCACGAGGATCGCGCGCACGCCGCCTTCTCGGAGCACTGATTCGGTCGCGCCGGGATCGAGGTTGCCCGTGGCCGGGTCGACGTCGGCAAAGACGGGCTGCGCGCCCGCGTGAATCACGGCGTTGCTGGATGCGGCGAACGTAAACGGGGTCGTCACCACGCGGTCGCCGGGACCGATCTCCAACGCCAGCATGGCGGCGTGCAGCGCGGTGCTACCCGACGACGTCGCCACCGCGTGGGCGACGCCGACGTAGTCGGCAAACGCGCGCTCGAATGCCGCGACCCGGCGGCCTGCTACGAGCGCGCCGGAATCGAGCACTTCAAGGATCTGCCGTTTTTCTTCCTCGCCGATGAGCGGTCGTGCGATCGGAATCGCCGCCGCGGTCCGTAGGGTCATTCATCACTCCCGGAGCCCGGCCGTGTGGGGGTATCCCCTATATAGTGTCCAGAGAATCCTAGCAATTTTCTCGCCGCGGCGAGACTAACGGTGTCGAAGGCCAGAGACGGCCGGGGCGACGGGGCCACCAGGCGGCATGACGGTGGACGACGAGAGCCAGATGTGCATCACGAACCCCCAGGTGTGGATGTAGGTGTCTCGAGTTGTCCTTTGAGCGCCCCCAGCATGCTTTCGCAGTTCTTCCGCATCAAGACTTTCACGAGATTGCTCAACAGGGCGCCGGCCAACGGGATGTCGAGCTCGAACTCGACGTCAAGCGACGTCCGGGTGCCCTCGGGGATCGCCTCAAACCGCCATGAGCCTTGGTAGCGATTGAAGTCGCCCGACCGCTGCTTGAACACGCAGGCGTGGCGACCGTCGTCCCACTCGTCTTCCTCCACCCATCGAATCTTGCGGCCCTGCACCACGCCGACCCACTGCGTGACGGTACCGGCGCCGTTGCGTTCCAGCACCTGGACGCTTTCGAGATCCGGCATGAACTCGGGGAAACGTTCGACATCCTTGGCGAGAGCGTATACGCGATCGAGCGGCGCGCGGATGACTATCGAAGCCTCAACCGTCGCCACGCACGCCCCCCTCTCGTCTCACAGTCCCGTTTGACTATACCCACCGTCATCAGGCCTGTCAACGAACGCCGCATCGGGCGCGGGCTCCGTGGATTCGGCGGTCCCCGGCGCCGCCAGGCGTCGAGCGGTCACCAGGAATCCGGTGTGCGCGACCATCCGGTGCGCTGGCCGGACGCTCAATCCCTCAATGTTCCAGGGACGAACCATGGCTTCCACGGTCGAGATCAGCCCGAAGGCGCCGCTGGCACGCAGGGTCTCGACAGCCTGCTGAACTTGTACGATCGTGGGCAAGAAGGCCAGCAAGACACCCCCCGGACGGAGCGCCGCGATGGCCGGTCCCACCACGCGCCACGGTTCGGGGAGATCGAGCACGATGCGGTCGACCGGCGCATCGGGGATCCCTGTCGACACGTCGTGACGGCGTAGCACGAGCGTGGGTGTCTCCCCAAGATAGCGGCTGATGTTGCGCGCCGCGATGTCCATAAACTCCTGACGCACATCGTAGGAGAACACCCGACCCTCGACCCCGACGGCGCGGATCAGCGCCATCGTCAGGGCGCCCGACCCGGTACCGGCCTCGACAACGGTTGCCCCGGGATAGATGTCGGCCAGCATCAGGATCAGGGCCAGATCCTTGGGATAGATAACCTGCGCCCCTCGCGGCATGCCGAGCACATAGTCCGCGAGGGTGGGACGCACCGCCAGCAACCGATCACCCCGTGTCGTGCGGACCGAGATCCCCTCGGGCTGCCCAATCAGATCGTCGTGGGGTATCCGACCGCTGTGCAGGTCATAGAACGCGCCGGGTTTGAGCCAGACGAGATAGAAGCGAGACTTGCGGTCGATGAGGAGGGCGGGTTCGCCGGCCGCGAACGGCCCGGCACGCATCAGCGGGGGCAGCGGATCGTCACGCGGCCAACCCGCGAGGCCGGACGTTCTCGCGGACCCAGCGGACGATGTCTTCCAACGATGCGCCCGGGTTGAAGATCTTGCCGATCCCGGCAGCCCGGAGGCCGGGGACGTCTTCTTCCGGGATGATGCCGCCGCCAAACACCGGGATGTCGGCCACCCCCTTTTCGCGCAGCAGGTCGACCACGCGGGGGAACAGGACGTTGTGCGCGCCGGACAGGATCGACAGACCGATGGCGTCTACGTCTTCCTGGACCGCGGCGTTGACGATCATCTCGGGCGTCTGGTGGAGCCCGGTGTAGATGACCTCATTCCCCGCGTCGCGAAGCGCGCGCGCGACCACCTTGATGCCCCGGTCATGCCCGTCAAGACCGGGTTTCGCGAGCAGGATGCGCAAGGCCCTCGCCATCAGCTCGATAGTATCAGATGATCGCAGGTTCGCGGTACTCGCCGTACACGTCCCGCAGCACCCCGCAGATCTCTCCCAGGGTCACGTAGGCTTTGACGCACTCCAGGATGGAGTCCATGGTGTTGCCCGAGCCTTCGGCCGCACCTCTCAGGACGTCCAGACAACGCCGGGCCCGCGCGGTGTCACGCTCGCCGCGTACCCGCTGCGTGCGTGCCACCTGCCGGCGCTCGACATCCGGATCGATGCGCAGGATCGGGATCGACCGCTCTTCGGGCACCGTGAACTGGTTGACGCCGACCACGATACGCTCCCCACGTTCGACCTGCTGCTGGTAGCGGAACGATGCCTCGGCGATCTCCCGCATCGGATAGCCCGACTCGATGGCTGCGACCATGCCGCCAAGGTCATCGATCGCGCGGATGTACTCCCAGGCCGCCTCTTCGATCCGGTCGGTCATCGCCTCGACGAAGTACGATCCGCCGAGAGGATCGGCCGTGGACGCCACGCCGCTCTCGTAGGCAATAATCTGTTGCGTGCGCAATGCAACCGTGACCGCCTCTTCCGTCGGCAGCGCGTACGTCTCATCCATCGAATTGGTATGTAGGGACTGCGTCCCCCCGAGCACTGCGGCCAGCGCCTGCACGGCCACGCGCGCGATGTTGTTCAGCGGTTGCTGCGCGGTCAACGACACGCCGGCGGTCTGCGCGTGGGTGCGCAGCCACCACGACCGCGGGTTCTTCGCCTTGAAGCGTTCGCGCATGATGCGCGCCCACATGCGGCGGGCGGCCCGCAGCTTGGCGATCTCCTCAAAGAAATCGTTGTGCACATCGAAGAAAAATGAGAGCCGGGGCGCGAAGGCGTCGACATCGAGCCCGGCCTCCAACCCAGCCTGCACGTAGCCGATGCCGTCGGCGAGGGTGAAGGCCAGCTCTTGGACCGCCGTACTTCCGGCCTCGCGGATGTGGTACCCGCTGATGCTGATCACGTTCCACTTCGGAAGGTGCCGCGTACCAAACACCAGCATGTCCTGGATCAGCCGCATGCTCGGCCTGGGCGGCACGATCCACTCCTTCTGGGCAATGAACTCCTTCAACATGTCGGTTTGGGTCGTGCCGCCAATCCGGTCACGCGCCACGCCCTGCTGCTCGGCCACCGCGATGTACATGGCCAGCAAGACATTGGCCGGGGCGTTGATGGTCATCGACGTCGTGACACGATCGAGCGGGATCCCCTGGAAAAGCGCTTCCATGTCGGCCAGCGAATCAATCGCCACGCCCTCGCGCCCGACTTCCCCCAGCGCCCGGGGATGATCGGAGTCGTATCCCATGAGTGTTGGCATATCAAATGCTGCGGAGAGACCAGTCTGCCCGTGATCGAGCAGGTAACGGAACCGCTGGTTGGTGTCCTCCGCCGTCCCAAAACCCGCAAACTGGCGCATCGTCCACAGCCGGCCGCGATACATGTCGGCGTGAATGCCCCGCGTGAATGGGTACGCCCCTGGACGCCCGACGGTGTCCTCCGCCCGCTCTCCCCGCACGTCGCCGGGCGTGTAGACCTCGTTGATCGGAATCCCGGAGAGCGTCTCGGTGGGCAGCTTCATCAGCACGACTCCTCGTGGGTCGCTCATGACCCCGGGTTCCGCAGGCTTTCTCCCAACAACTCGACGATGTCCTTCGGCCTGGCGGCGGCGCCCCGCGCGGCCGCGCCGTCTTCGAGCATCAACATACAGAACGGACACGCGGTCGCCACGATCTCGGCGCCGGTTGCGGCCACATGATCGGTCCGCACGTGGTTGACTCGCTGCCCGATGCGGTCCTCCGTCCAGTATAGGCCGCCGCCGGCCCCGCAGCAGAAGCCCTTCTCCCGACATTGGGCCATCTCCACCGTGCGGGCCCCCGGGATCGCCGCGAGCACCCGGCGGGGGGCATCGTACTCACTATTATGTCTACCCAGATAGCAGGGATCGTGGAACGTGATCGTCTTTGTCACCGGGTCGGACGGAGAGAGACGCCTCTCATCCAGCAATTGGGCGAGCAACTGGGTATGGTGCCAGACCTCAAAGCGACCGCCGAGCTGAGGGTATTCGTTCTTGAACGTATTATAACAATGCGGGCAGACCGTCAGGATCTTCGTCACGCCGTACCGGTTGAACGCCTCGATGTTTCGCCGCGCGAGCGTCTGGAACAGATACTCATTGCCCATACGCCGGGCGGGATCACCCGTGCACCCTTCCTCGTCGCCCAGAATCGCCACATCGACGCCGGCCTGGTCGAGCACACGTACGAGGGCGCGCATCGGTGCGTGGTTTCGTTCGTTGAGCGCCGACGCGCACCCGACCCACAGCAGCCATTCGGCCCGATCACCCTTTGGGAGCATCTTCACCTGCACCCCGGCGGTCCACGCGGTGCGCGCGATGCCGGCGCCGCGGAACGGGTGTCCGCGCGCCTCGAGGCTGCGCAGCGCCTCGGCCATAGACTCTGGGACGCGGGCCTCTTCCATGGTCAGGTGACGGCGCATCTCGACGATCTTGTCGATGTGATCGTTGGCCGCCGGACATTCCTCGACGCAGGCGCCGCACGTGAGACACTGCCACAGGAAGTCTTCCGAGAACACGCCGCCAACGAGCGCCGGCTCGTCGGCTGGCGGCTGCTGATTCGCCAGCAGCGCGGGCCCGACGTGGGCCAGATGTTTGCGCAGATCGGTGTGCAGCCGCCGCGGGTCGAGTTCCTTGCCGGTGATGTTGGCCGGACAGACCTCAACGCACCGGCCGCATTCCATGCACGCAACCGCGTCCAGATGGTCTTTCCACGTCAGGTGCTCGACCCGCGACGCGCCCAGGTGCTCGGCGTTCTCGATGTCGATGAGCGCCAAGGCCCCCCTGGGGCGCGCCTTGCGGAAGAAGATGTTCGGCACGAGGGTGATCAGGTGCAGATGCTTGCCTTCCGGGATCCAGGTCAGAAATGTGCAAATGATGAGCAGGTGCCCCCACCACGAGGCTTCGAAGACGGCGCGGAGTGCGTAGGGTGGTGCCTGCGCCAGCCACCCCGCGATCGTGTGTGAGAGCACCGCCCCCGGCGCCGAGACCGCCTCGTGCTCGATCGCAACCTGCGCGGCCCGCGACAGCAGTAGGGTGATCATGATCCCCGAGATGAAGCCGAGGATCGCGTAGGCGCCGCGCTGGTCCTGACCGAGGAGCCGCTTTGGCGGATTCACCCGCCGCATGTAGAGTGCCATCGCGACGCCGAGCAGCACGACCGCGATAAACACGTCCTGGACCAGGGCCAGCCCGGGAGCGCGACCGATCAGGGGCAACGTCCATCCCGGGCGAAACGCCTCACCGACCGCCTGGACGATGGTTGTGAGCAGGACGAGAAAACCCCAGAAGATGAACAGATGCAACACACCTGCCCAGGGCCGCCGCAGCACCTTTTGGTGACCGAGAACCTGCAGGATCAGATCCTGTAGACGAACGGGCAGCGGGGCCAGCGGTACCGGGCCGGTCCCAAGACGGATGAGGCGGTAGATGAGGAAGATCTTCCGAGCAAAGATTGACACGGCTGCAAGGAGCAGCGGCACCACCACGAGGGCACGCCACCAGGTCACCGGCACGGCTAGCCGCCTTTGAGTTCCTTGACCTTTCGGATCAACGGCGGGATGACCTCGCGGTAGTCGCCGACGATGCCCAGGTGGGCCAAGCCAAAGATCGGGGCCTCAGCATCCTTGTTGATGGCGACAATCGTGCGTGAGCCGGCCATGCCGGCCACGTGCTGGGTCGCGCCGGAGATGCCGACCGCGATATACAGGGAGGGTCGGATGGTCTTGCCGGTCTGGCCGATCTGCCAGTTCACCGGCACCCACCCGGCGTCGGCCGGCGGGCGCGACGACCCGACGGCGCCCCCAAGCACCTTGGCCAACTCCTCGAGCAACTTGAACCCCTCAGGACCACCGAGCCCGCGCCCGCCGCTGATCACAATCTCGGCGTCGTCGAGACTCAGTTCAGCCTGCTCGCGCCGGATCTCGCGGACGCGCGTCGGCAGGGCGCTGGTGTCGATCGTGACCGGAACGTCCTGGACGCGCCCCGCGACGGGCGCCGGCGCCGCGGCATCGAGCGACCGCGGCTTGATCGACAAGACCGCGGGCCACCGCGTGACCACCAGCGCCGCGGCGGCGCGGCCACCGTACGCCTGGCGCACCGCGACGACGTGACCGCTCTCGGGCGCCACCGACACGCACTCGGTCACCAGCGCGGCGCCCATCCGATGCGCCAGGCGGACGGCCACATCGCGCCCCACCGTATCGGCGCCGACCAACACGATCTGCGGAGTCGCAGCGCGTACCGATGCCTCCGCGGCAGCGAGGAAGGCGTCGGTCTCTCCCGGTTCGAGCGAGGGATGGTCGACCCGGTAGATCGTCCCGACGCCGTGCTCGTGCAGCGTCGCGGCCGCGCTGCCCTGCGACGTGCCGCGCCCCAGCAACGCGGCGGCCACGCCGAGATTGAGGGTTCCGTCAAGCAGCCGCGCGCCCCCGACCAGTTCAAGACTCGACCGGCCGGCTGTGCCGTCGGTCGAAAGCGCGATCACCAGAATGCCAGGCATCAGCGGGTCCCTCGGCTCACAACAGTTTCAACTCGCGAAGCCGCGCCGCGAGCGCGGCGGCCTGCCCATCGGGCTCACCCACCAGGAATTCGCACCTGGCCGTGCGCTGCGGGATGGACACGTCGCGAACCGCGACGCCGGCAGCCGTTGGCGCCGCGGATGCGTCCGGGCCGAGATCCGCAACCGGCCAGGTGCGCACCGGTTTGCGCTTGGCCGTGACGATGTCCTTGACCTTGGGCAGCCGCGGCCGATTCGCTTCGTCGCTGGTGATCGACAGCACCGCGGGCAGCCGGACGTCGAGGACATGGTATCCCTCGTCAGCCTGTCGGTGTACGACCAGCCCTTGACCGGCGGGTTCGACACGACCGGCAAACGTCACGCACGCCGCGCCCAGTTCCTCGGCCAGCAGCGGCGCCACCACCCGCTCGACCCAGTCGGCCGATTCGCAGCCCGCCAGCACGAGGTCGTACCGTCCGATCTTACGGATCGCCGCTGCCAGGAGCCGGGCCTTCACCGGTCCGGAGAGGTTTGGGCTGTTGGGATCGTCGACCACGACAGCCTCGTCCGCCCCCATCGCCAGCGCCAGACGCACGGAGTCGCCGACCGTCGCCTGCGGGGCGATCGTCAACGCCGTCACTTTCGAACCGGTCTTGTCTTTGATGTGCAGCGCGACCTCAAGCGCGTTTTCATCGTATGTCGACAGCACCAGCGGTCGGCCCTCGCGGACCTGCCGGTGCGTGGCTGGGTCGATCGCAAAATCCCGCACCGGGAGTTCGGGATCGACGACCTGTTTGAGACAGACGATGATCTCCATGCAGCCTCCGTGGCCAGGGTTCCCGTCAGCCCGTCGCCAGGAGCTGGCGCGCGATCACCATGCGCTGGACCTCCGAGGTCCCCTCATAGATCTCGGTGATCTTCGCGTCGCGGAAGTACCGCTCGACGGGGTAGTCCTGAATGTAGCCGTAGCCGCCAAACAACTGGACCGCCTTGTGGGCCGCAAACATCGCCGTCTCCGACGCGGACAGCTTGGCCATCGCGGCTTCGCGGGTGCACGGCTTGCCCTGGTCCAGCAGCGCAGCGGCGCGATAGGTGAGCAGACGCGCGGCGTCCAAACGGGTCGCGATGTCCGCGATCGCCCACTGCACCGCCTGGAACTGCGCGATGGGCCGGCCAAACTGCTGACGCTGGAGCACGTGGGCCCGGGACTCCTCCAGACACGCGCGCGCGATCCCCAGCGACTGAGCCGCGATGCCGATGCGACCGCCCTCAAGAGACGACAAGGCGATCCGCCCGCCCTGGCCTCGGTCACCAAGCAGATTGCCGGCGGGTACCCGGCAGCCTTCCAACACGATCTCCGCCGTCGATGAGCACTTGATGCCGAGTTTCTTTTCGATCTTGCCGACCTTGATGCCGGGGAACGATTTCTCCACGATGAACGCGGACACGCCGCGGGCCCCGGCTGTGGGTTCGGTGCGGGCGTACACGATGCAGACATCGGCTTCGACGCCGTTCGTCACGAAGGCTTTTGTTCCCCACAGGATCCACTCACCGTTCTTCAACGTCGCAGTCGTGCGCAGGGACATGGCGTCAGAACCCGACGTGGGCTCGGTGAGACAGTAGCATCCGAGTCGTGTGCCCGTCGCCAGGTCGCGCAGGTAACGGCCCTTCTGCTCCTCAGTACCCCACTTCAAGATGGGCGTACAGACCAAGGCGTTGTTGACGGTCACGATGGTCTGGAATCCCGCCGACACTCGGGCGAGTTCTTCCTGGGCGATCACGTTGGCGATCTGATCCATCCCCGCGCCGCCGTACGCCTCGGGCACCGTCAGACCCAATAGTCCCAGTTCCGCAGCCTTCGCGACGATCTCGGCGGGATATCTGGGGTTGTGATCAAGATCGGCGGCGACCGGCAGGAGTTCGCGCGCTGCGAACTCTCGGACCGTGCCCTGGATCAAACGGTGTTCGTCGCTGAGGCGAATAATCATGCGTAATAGCAGCCTTCTGGGATTGCCGGAGTCAATCCTCTTCCGCAGTCGGTCCGCCCCGGCAGGGGCAGGAGTGCGGCGCGGGGTTGGTGTAGAGGACTGGCGCCCGTGACGGAGACGATTGTCGTCCTTGTCGTTTTAGCCGCCGCGATGACCGCTGCGCTGGTGCTGCGCACCTACCATCGGTTCATGCGCGCGCGCGACCGGCTTGTGACGCACGTGCGCACGACCGCGCCTGACATTGCCGTGCGACACCCGACTGACACCGGGTTCGTTGCCGACGTGTTGGGTGCTGGGGTGGACGTCGACTTGGCCAGCCTGCTGCGTGTCCGGCCGGCCGGAGTGCCAGAGGCCGAGTGGTTCGATCAGATCATCGATCGCATCCGGGCCCAGGTACCGGCGCCGCGCCCGGCGCCGTTCGCCCTGGTCCAGGACCGGATCATGCCCCTCCTGAGACCCATGACGTACATCGCGCTCTTCGAACGCTACCCTCCCGCCCTGCGTTTAGCCTGGCGGTCCTTCGCCGAGGACGTGGCCGTGACGTACGCGATCACCGCCGTGGATCAGAGGACGATTGTCACACGTGGCATGCTCGAGGCGTGGGCACAGAGCGTAGACACCCTCCACACCCTGGCCGTGCAGAACCTCCGACGACAGACTGCGCACGTCCTCGAAGAAATCGGCGGCAGGCGGTTGCGCTACGAGCACCTCGATGGGTTCGACGCGACCAGAATCCTGGTCGCGGATCTGATCGTGCCACAGGGGCTTCAAGATCCTCTGGTGGCGATCCCCGAGGAAACAGTCCTGCTTGTGGCCCCCGCGTCGCAGCGAGACTCGCTGCAGGCAGAGGCCACGAGCCGTCACGCCGCGTCGACACGGCCGCTGACGCCAACGCTCTTTCGTCTCAGCGATTGGACACAGGGGACCGATCGCCGGGTCACGAATGCGGCTGAGGCCCCTGGGTGGGGCGGCGGATCCACCGGCGAGAGGAGCACGGGACGATGAGGGACCGAGGTACACCCCTGGCGCGGCGCAGCATTTGGATTGCCCAGGGCATCGCGATCGCGGGTCTGCTCATCTACGTGTTGGTCGTACGGCTGCTGGCCCCGGCCTTGCTGACGGGAGGGGGCGCAGCGTCGGTCGGAGTCGGCGTCGTCCTGGCAATCGTCCCCGCGCTGCTCTGGTTGCTCTTGTTCTACGTTCAGGACGCCAAGGAGCCCGAACCGCTGGGATTTGTCCTCCGCGTGGCCATGGCCAGCGGGATCATCGCCGGTGCCGTCGCCCTGCCAATCCTCACACGCGTCCCGACCAGGGCCTGGTTGGGCGCCGGGGCCGTCACCGGCCTCATCGTGTCCATCTTCGCGGTGGGGAGCGTGCAGGAGTTCTGCAAGTATCTGGCCGTCAGATTCACGGTCTACGACGAGGATGAGTTCGACGAGGTCGCCGACGGCGTCACCTACGGCACGGCCGCGGGTGTCGGACTCGCCACCGTCCTCAATTTGTGGTGGGTCCTGAACAGCCCCAGCATCGCACCGGTGCCGGCGGCGCTTCGGATCGTCGTCACGACACTCGCGCAGGCTGCCTTCGGCGGCGTGCTGGGATTCTTCCTAGGCCGGGCGAAGATCCTCGGCGAGCAGTCGAGGGTCTTGTGGGGATTTCTCATCGCGACGCTGTTGAACGGCGTCGTGACCTTCCTCCTCCGCGAGGTCTCCCGGTCGGGTCTGACCTATCGCCCCTGGAACGGGCTGATCGTCGCCGCGGTTGTCACCGCGACGGTCACGCTGATCCTGTTCCGGGCCGAGCGACAGCGCGCAGGAGGGTCGGCGGCCTGAGCGCCTTGGGAGGGACACCTGTGGCACAAGACCGATGGAAGCGGCTTGACCTGCCGCTCTGGGTGGCGGTCGCCGTCATGGTGGCTGTGGGCTGGTTGGTCATCCGAAGCGTCGAGGCCCGCACCGTGAGCTTCGCGGATTCCCAGGGCGGCCTGCGCCTCCGGTATCCGGCGGGATGGTTCCCGGTCCCAGGTTCCACTTCTGCGCTGGAGGTCCAGGACCCACTGTCGGGGGCTGCGGTGCCCACGCGCCTGATCGTCGTGCGCGAGCCCCGCGTCCCCGATCGAACCCTCGCGCAGGTCTCCACCGAGACGGTCCTGGCGCGTTCGCAGCGGCTGGCGATGTACCGTGTCATCTCAGAGCAGTCCGCGCGCATCGGCGGGAAGGACGCCTTGCTCGTCGAGTATGCGTTCGTCGAAGACCCCCATGAGGCGGTGCTGGCAGCCCGGCGGCTTCCGGTCGTGGTCAGAGGACTCGACGCCGTCTTCTTCGCGGATGGCGTCACGTATCACGTCGATCTTCGCGCCGCGGCAACGATCTTTGATCACGAGCGCCGAGCGTTCGACCGGATTCTCGGCGAGATTCAGTTCTAAGGAGGATGGATCGGATGACGCGCCGCCACGCGCTGATCGTCGTCCTGCTGACGGCCGCCCTGGTCGCGGGGAACGCCTGGGTCTCCGTCGCCGAAGTCTCCCCGGATGTCATTGAGCAGGCCATCCCGCGTACGGTCTTCCTCATTATCCTGATGCGCGTGCCCGGGGAAGAGGGCAAACTCCGTCCGGTCGGGAGCTGCTCGGGATCCTTCGTCAGCGCCACGGGGATCATCCTGACCGCCTCTCACTGCGTCCGGGCGACGAGCGATGAGCCCAAGATCGGCGTCAAGAAAGGCGACATGTTCCACCCCGACGGGCTGATGGCCGTTTCCCTCAACCTCCCGGACCAGGCGCGACCGGTGCTGCTCATGCTCGCCAAGACCCTGGGCGATGATCCCAAGATCGACATCGCGCTCCTCAAGATTTCGGCCGTCCTCGGGCGAGGGGGGCCGGAACCCGTCCCGCCGGATCTGCGCGTCCCGTACATGGTGATCGGGAACTCGGACAACGTCCGCCACGGGGAGTCGATCGCCGTCATTGGCTTCCCCGGCGTCGGGGGGGATACCGTCACGGCCAGCAAGGGGAACGTGTCCGGCTTCACCGCCGACGATCAGAACCGGAAGCTGGACATGAAACTCGACGCCAGCGGAGTGGGCCCGGGCAACAGTGGTGGGCCGGTGATCACCGAACGCGGAGAGCAGGTAGCGGTGCTCTCATCGGGGGTCGCCGATCCCCAGAGCGCAGCCCGTTCCGTGCGGGCCCCGCTGACCAACCGGATGCCGTCGTCGTGGGCTCAAACGATCAAAGATGCTCTGGCGGGCGCGCCGCGTTCACCAGCACCGGGATCACCGCCTTCCGCCCCAGCGTCCAACGCTCCCACGGCGCCGGCTGAGCGCGTCACCGT
This sequence comes from bacterium, assembly GCA_041497675.1. Lineage (GTDB taxonomy): Bacteria > Sysuimicrobiota > Sysuimicrobiia > Sysuimicrobiales > Humicultoraceae > JBGPNN01. The sequence goes on from JBGQGY010000021.1 coordinate 12,829, forward strand.
CGTTCAGGGCCGCATAGTGGACGCGGCAACAGGCGCCGGTATTCAAGGCGCTGGGGTCTTCGTCCTGAGACCCGGCGCCTCCCCCGACTCGGCGACGAAACAAGATGTCGTCGCGAGCGCGGTGACCGACGGGAATGGGTTCTTTCAGGTCAAGCCGGCCGTGAAAGCAGGCGCAGCGTATCCCGTCGTGATCATGGCCTCCGGCTATCCGCCTGTCGCCGGAACCCTCGACGTACCGGCCGCCGCACCTGATGTCCTCTCGATGGGAACGGTGCAGCTCCAGCGCCAGTAGCCTCACGACCGGCCGTACTCGTAGAAGCCCCGGCCGCTCTTCCGCCCGAGCCAGCCGGCCGTCACCATTTGTTTCAGCAACACGGGCGGCGCCCACCGTGAGTCTTTCGTCTCCTGAAACATCGCTTCGGCGATGTAGTAGGTCGTGTCGAGCCCCACAAAGTCCAACAACGTCAGCGGCCCCATTGGATAGTTGAGACTGAGCGTGACCGCGGTATCGATGTCTTCCCGCGTCGCCAGACCCTGCTCGAAGACCCGCACGGCATCCAGCAGATACGGCACCAGCAGCCGGTTCACGATGAACCCGGGTGCGTCCTTGGCCACGACCACTTTCTTGCCTAGTGACTCGGCAAACGCCCGCGCCGCCTGCAGGCTCTCCTCGGACGTGGCCAACCCTCGGACAAGCTCGACCACGGGCATCACGGGCACCGGGTTCATGAAGTGCATGCCGACGACATGACCGGGCCGGCCCGTGGCCGCGGCCATCTCGGTGATCGACAGCGACGACGTATTGCTGGCGAGGATGACCCCCGGCGTCACCAGTTTGTCGAGGTCCTGCAGGACCTTCTTCTTTTCTTCCATCTTCTCGATGACAGCCTCAATGACCAAATCGACGCCGGCCAGGTCCGCCAGCGACGTCGTGCCGCGGACACGCGCGCGGGTCGCGTCGCGGGTGGGTGCGTCGAGTTTGCCCCGATCCACCGCCCGCTTCATCGACGCGTCGATCCGCTCGAGGCCGCGCTGCAACAGGTCGGGTGTGACCTCGCGCACGACCACCTCGTACCCGGCACGGGCAACGGTTTCCACGATGCCCGACCCCATCAGCCCGCATCCAACGACTCCTACTCGACGAATCACGTTGGGCTCCTCCCCAGTTGCACTCTCAGGCAATCGCGCCCAAGATCAACACCGGTGCCACGGCCGTCCCGTCTCCTATAGCATACGCGGCCGCGATGTCGTCAACGGCTTGTGCCGCCGCCTCGCCGGTCCGCGCGTGAACGACGGCCAGGGTCTCGCCCCGCCGCACTGTATCACCGATCTTCCGCTCGAGCACGATCCCCACGGCCGCATCAATCGGATCACCCTTCTTCACGCGACCGGCGCCCAGCCGCATCGCGGCCAGACCCACGGCCTCCCCATCGATCGCCGTCACGACGCCTGAGACTGCGGCGGGCACCGGCTCCTGTCTGGGCGCCTGTGGCAGGCGAGCGGGATCGCGTACGATTGCCGCATCGCCGCCCTGCGCACGTACCATCTCTTCGAACTTCGCCAACGCCGCCCCCTCGCGCAGCAGGCGCCGGAGGTCTCGCGCTCCATCGTCGGCCGACCGCGCCCTCCCGCCGAGCATGAGCATCCACCCACCGATCGTCAGGCTCAACAACTCAAGATCGGGCGGGCCCTGACCCTGCAACGCGTCGATGGCCTCGCGCACTTCCAGCGCGTTCCCCACCGCGCGCCCGAGGGGTTCGTCCATCGCCGAGAGCACGGCCACCGTGCGCCGGCCCGCGTGTGTTCCGATCTCCACCATCACCTGCGCCAGGGTGCGCGCGTCGGCCTCAGTGTTCATGAAGGCGCCGCGTCCACACTTGACGTCGAGCACGATCGCGCCGGAGCCTGCCGCGATCTTCTTCGACATGATGCTGGACGCGATCAAGGGCACGCTGTCGACGGTCGCGGTCACATCACGCAGCGCATAGAGCTTGGCATCGGCCGGTACCAGACGCTCACTCTGTCCGGCGATGGCACAGCCTATGCGGCGGACCTGCGCGACAAACTCGTCCTCCGATAGCGCGGTACGGAAGCCCGTGATGCTTTCGAGTTTGTCGAGGGTGCCACCGGTGTGCCCCAACCCGCGGCCCGACAGCTTTGGCACGGGCACCCCGGCGGCCGCGACGAGCGGCACCACGACCAGGGACGTCTTGTCCCCCACACCGCCGCTGCTGTGCTTGTCGACCGCGCGCGCGGCCAGCGGGCCAAGATCGATCGTGCTGCCCGAGCGGACCATCGCCATCGTCAGGGCCGCCGTCTCCTCCGGCGTCATCCCCCGGAAGCAGATGGCCATCAGCCAGGCGGCGACCTGATAGTCGGGGATCTCGCCGCGGGCGAAACCGAGTACCATGCCGTCGATCTCGTCCGCGGCGAGGATCAGACCGCGGCGCTTCTTGAGGATGATGTCGGATGGGCGCATCAAACCGGCAACAGATTCACGATCAGGCGAACGAGCCGCACGAAGTTCGGCTCGAGACGTTTCACCGCGGCAATCACGTCCTCATGCGTCACCTTCTCGGGGGCTTCGCCGGTGGCCTTGTCGGCAATGGCGCTGAACCCCAGCACGCGCATCCCGCAATGGCGGGCGACGATGACTTCATGCACGGTCGACATGCCCACGGCGTCTCCGCCCCACCGCGCCATCATGCGCAGCTCGGCAGGGGTTTCGTATGAGGGCCCGGTGACGCCTAGATAGACGCCCCTGCGCAGAGGGATCCCCAGACGAACGGCGGCAACATCCGCGAGCGCAATCAACTCGGGATCGTAAGCCTGCGACATGTCCGGAAATCGCGGTCCCAGGTCGCTCTCGTTCGGTCCGATCAACGGGTTGGTACCCATGAAGTTGATGTGATCGGTGATCACCATGAGGTCGCCGGCCGAGAAGTCGCGGTTCAGACCGCCCGCGGCGTTGGAGACGATCAGCGTGCGCACCCCCAGCGCGCAAAGCGCTCGCACCGGCAGCACGACTTGGGCCATGGGGTACCCTTCGTAGACATGGGCGCGGCCGCACATCACCGCGACGGAACGGCCGTCCAAGGTCCCGACGAGCAGGCGGCCCGCGTGACCTTCCACGCTCGCCGGTGGGAAATGGGGGATCTCCGTGTAGGAGATCGCCGCGTCGGCGCGCACCACGTCGGCCAGCGCCCCCAGTCCCGACCCGAGGATGATGCCGACGTCCGGGCTCCGGGAGGTGTGCCGCCCGATGGCGCCGGCGGCTTCGCGGGCTCGGGCGGCCCAGGTCACGACGCTCTCACCGCGCCTTCCAGCGCCGGTTTGAAGCTCTCGCCCGCCCCATCCCAGGGGCAGCCGAGGGCGTCGGCCACGGTGGCGCCTACATCGGCGAAACTCGCCCGCTGCCCCAAACGGACGCCCCGCGCCAGCTGCGGTCGCCACGCCAGCACCGGCACCCGCTCGCGCGCGTGATCGGTGCTGCCGGTCGTCGGATCGTTGCCGTGATCGGCCGTGATCATCAACAGATCGCCGGGACGGCAGACCTCCATGACGTCAGGAAGGTGCATGTCGATCTCCTCGAGATGACGCGCATACCCACCCACGTTGTTGCGATGACCGTAGACTTGATCGAGCTCGACCAGGTTCGTGAAAATGAAGCCGTGTTCGAGATCGCGCGCCGCGGCCACCGTCTGCGCGATCCCGTCCATGTCGTCATGCGTGTGCACGGCGCGCGTGATCCCGCGGCCGGTGAACAGATCCTCGATCTTCCCAATGCCGACGACCGGCATGCCGCGCTCGTGCAACGCATCGAGCACGGTGCGGCCGATGGGTGGCAGTGAAAAGTCCCGGCGACGATCGCTGCGCACGAAAGTGCCGGGCTCGCCCACAAACGGCCGGGCGATCACACGGCTCACCGCGTGCTCGCCTGTGAGGATGCCACGTGCCAGCCGGCACCACTCGTAGAGCTGCTCTACGGGGATCACGGCCTCGTGCGCGGCGATCTGAAACACGCTGTCGGCCGACGTGTACACGATCGGTTGACCCGTGCGCAGATGCTCGACGCCCAGGTCGGCGATGATCTGTGTTCCGGATGCGGCGACATTGCCCAGCACCTTCCGGCCGATCGCCGCCTCGAAGACCCGGATGATGTCTGTGGGAAACCCGCGTGGATACGTGGGAAACGGCGTGGAGACAATGAGCCCGCACAACTCCCAGTGTCCGGTTGTGGAATCCTTACCGGCGGAACGTTCGAGCATCACCCCAACCGCCGCTTCATGATCGGGCACACGGCGGACGCCGTTCAGCTCGTCGAGGACGCCCAGACCCAGACGCTCGAGCACCGGCACGCGCAACCCGCCGGCGGCGCGCGCCGTGTGGACGAGCGTATTGCTGCCCGCATCGCCATAGTCTGCCGCGTCCGGCAGCGCGCCGATGCCGCATCCATCGAGCACAAGCACGATGACCCGCACAGCGCTACGATGCGCGCCCCCGGCCGACGGTCATCTGATCGCGTGGATGGGCGCGCCGGTAGACTTCGCGCAGCCGCGAACGCGTCACGTGCGTATATCGCTGCGTCGTCGCGATGCTGGCATGTCCCAGCATTTCCTGGACGGAGCGCAGATCGGCCCCACCGTCCAGCAGGTGGGTGGCAAACGAGTGCCGCAGCGTGTGCGGGCTCAACTGCCGGCGGATGCCGGCGGCCCGCGCGTAGGCCCGTACCAGCATCCATACGCTCTGTCGCGACAACCGTTGGCCGCGCCGGCTGACGAACAGCGCCGCCGGCGCGCGTCCCCTGACCAGGATGGGCCGGGCCGCCGAGAGGTACCGATGGATGGCGCGCACCGCCGGAGCACCCACGGGCACGATACGTTCCTTGGAACCTTTGCCCAAGCATCGAACGTACTCCGTGTCGAGATGAGCGTCGCCCACGTCGAGTGACACCAACTCGCTCACCCGCAGCCCGGCGGCGTACAAGAGTTCCAGAATCGCGCGATCGCGCAGGGCGCGCGGCGTCGATCCACGCGGCTGGGCCAGCAGGCGCTCTACCTCCTCCACACTCAGGACTGCCGGCAGGCGACGTGGCGCGCGTGCCGGTGTCACGTCGAGGGCGGGGTCATCGGTAATCTGCCCTTCGCGCAGCAGGAACCCGGTCCACCCGCGAATGGCGGCCAGCCGCCGTGCGACCGAGGTCTCGGCCATCCCCCGGCGGCGCATGCCGAGGAGGTACAGCGTGATCGTCGCCCGGTGGATGTCCGCGGGCGCCTCCGCCCCACGACGGCGGGCTGACGCCGTGAAGTCCGCAAGATCGCGCGCGTAGGCGTCGACGGTGTGCTTCGCCAGCCCGCGCTCGACCAACACATGGGTGAGGAATGCTTCGCGGGACTCTTCCAGCGCGTCCGCAGGCCCGCCGCGGCCCGCCGGTTGGGACGGCTCAGTCCGAGGCATGTCGTTGGGTCACAAGCAGCAGCCCGATCAGCGACTTGCTGTCCCGGACCTCCCCCGCCCCGATCAGCGCCGGGATTCGGGCCAGCGGCACTCGCTCCGCGCGCAGCCCTTCTTCGCCGTCATCAAGCGTCCCAGCCTGCGGGCTCAGGTCGCGGGCCACGAAAATCGTGATCGCCTCGGTGAGGATGCCGGGAGACGGACAGAATGTGACAAGTGGTGTCATCGACGCCGCGCGGAGTCCGGCTTCTTCAGCCAGCTCGCGGCGCGCGCAGATCAGCGGGCTCTCTCCGGGTTCGAGCGTGCCCGCCGGGATCTCCAAGAGCACGGACTCGGTGGCCTTGCGGTACTGCCGCACCATCACGACGTGGCCGTCATCGGTCAGCGCGACGATCGCCGCGGCCCCGGGATGCTCCACAATCTCTCGGGTGACGATGCGACCGCTCGGCAGCCGCACCTCATCGACCCGCAGCCCCACGACCCTACCACGGTACACCTGGCGCGACGCGATCGTCGGCTGGCCGCTCACCGGGCGGTCGGCGCCTGAGCCGCGTACACGGGTGTTCCCGTCCGGCGCGCATGGTCGCGGAACGCGCCCGAGAGTCTGCGGGTGAGCTCGCCGGGACGACCGGAGCCGATTCGCCGTCCGTCGACCTCCACCACAGGGGCGATCTCCGCGCCGGTGCCGGTCAGGAAGCACTCCTCGGCGGCGTAGACATCATAGAGCGTAAAGATCCGCTCACCCGCGGCGATGCCCGCTTCGCGGGCCAAGGCGAGGACCGTGTCGCGCGTCACCCCCTGCAGCAACCCCAAGTGCGGCGCCGGTGTCCAGAGCTCGCCCTTCGCGACGACGAAGATATTGTCGGCGCTGCACTCGCACACGTAGCCCTCATCGGTGAGCATCAGCGCTTCCTCGACGCCCGCCTGGTTGGCCTGGATACGCGCCAGAATGTTGTTCATGTAGTTGAGCGACTTGATACGGCCGTTCAACGCGTCCGGCGCCGGCCGGCGAACCGTCGCCGTGACCATCCGGAGCCCGCGCTCATACGCCTCTTTCGGGTACAGCTGGATGGCGTCAACGATGATCACCACGGTTGGCTTCGCGCACTTACGGGGATCGATGCCAAGGTCGCCGGGACCGCGGCTGATCACGGGCCGGATGTAAGCGTCGCGCAACTGGGTCGCGCGGACGGTGTCGATGATCGCCGCCCGCATGGCCGCGCGGTCCAGGGGGATCTCCAACATGATGTGCGCCGCGGAGGCGTATAGACGGTCCAGATGCTCTTCAAGCTTGAAGACGCGGCCATCGTAGACTCGGATGCCTTCGAACACACCATCCCCGTAGAGGAATCCGTGATCGTAGGGCGAGATCACGGCTTCGTCCCGAGTCATGATGCGACCATTCAGGTACACCGCTCCGCTCATCGTTGTCTCCTATTCAACAACACAGAATGTGCTCAACCGGCTCGCTGTGCCCGCGCGCATCTGCGACGCTCGCGCTTATGCCGTGACCCTGTCCCCGACCGCGGCGCGGTCTAGCGCCGCCCGGATGAACGCCCGGTACAGCGGATGTGGCCGGGTCGGCCGAGACCGGTACTCGCCGTGAAACTGGGTGCCGACAAACCAAGGGTGCCCAGGCAGTTCCACGATCTCGACCAGGCCCTGATCGGGGTAGACACCCGTGACGCGCAACCCGTGGGCCTGTAGCGTATCGCGGTAGGCGTTGTTGACCTCGTAGCGATGGCGGTGCCGTTCGCCGATGTCGAGCACGCCGTAGGCATCGGCGGCCAGCGATCCGGAGGCCAGCCGGCACGGATAGCGCCCCAGCCGCATCGTCCCGCCCTTGTCAGTGACTTTGCGCTGCTCCGCCAGCAGCGAGATCACCGGGTGCGGGGTGTGCGGGTTGACTTCCGTCGTATTGGCGCCGTCCAACCCGCACACGTGACGGGCGAACTCGACCACAGCCCACTGCATGCCGTAGCAGATGCCCAGAAACGGCACGCCCCGCTCCCTGGCGAACCGAATCGCCCGCACCTTGCCTTCGACCCCGCGCGCACCAAATCCAGGACAGACCAGGATCCCGTGATACCGGGACAGGTTCTGCTCGAGCTCAGCCTGACTCGATCGCTCGAGCTCCTCGGAATCGACCTTGGTGATCTCTACCGCGCACCCGTGGGCGATGCCGCCGTGCCGGAGCGCCTCCACGATGCTCACGTAGGAGTCTTCCACGCCCATGTACTTCCCAACCAACGCGATGCGCGCGCCGCCCTGCGGATACCGCAACCGGTTGACGATCTCACGCCACTCCGTCAGGTCAGGCCCCGGGAGATGATCCAATCCGAGCCGGCGGGAGATGATCCGGCCCAGCCCCTCTTCCTCGAGCACGAGCGGTACTTCATAGATGCTCTGAGCGTCGAGCGCCTGGATGACCGCGTCGGGTTCCACGTCGCAGAACAGCGCGATCTTCTCTTTCAACGATCGGCCCAGCGGACGCTCTGTCCGGCACACGATCACGTCGGGTTGGATCCCGATGCTGCGCAGCTCTTTGACGCTGTGCTGGGTCGGTTTTGTCTTCAACTCACCGGCCGCCCGCAGATACGGGATCAGCGACACGTGAATATACATGACGTGCTCGTCGCCCGCGGCGCGCCTGAACTGCCGGATGGCTTCGAGGAAGGGCAGGCTTTCGATGTCGCCTACCGTGCCGCCGACCTCGACGATGACCACGTCTGCGCCGGTGCTGGTCGCCAGCGCCCGGATCTCGTCTTTGATCTCATTCGTCACGTGCGGGATGACCTGCACGGTGCCCCCGAGATACTCGCCACGCCGCTCGCGGGCGATCACGGCATTGTAGATCTTGCCGGTCGTCGTGTTGTTCGCCCGGGCCAGGTTCTCATCGATGAAACGCTCGTAGTGACCGAGGTCCATGTCGGTCTCAGCGCCATCCTCGGTGACGAACACCTCGCCGTGTTGGTGAGGATTCATGGTGCCCGCATCCACGTTCACGTAGGGATCAAACTTCAGCAGCGTTACCCGGAGACCGCGACTTTTCAACAACCGACCGATCGAGGCGGCCGTGATGCCCTTCCCCAGCGCCGACGCGACACCACCGGTGACGAAAATGTACTTGGTCACGGTTTCCCTCCCCGAGCGTTCTTCGCCGCCGCCGGAGTCTTCGCACCGGCGGCGGTCTTCTCGGCCGCGGTGTCAGGCGCCTGCCGTCCCGCCCGGCCGAGCAGTTCTCTGGCGTGCTCTCTCGCGACGGTGGAGGGCTCGCGCCCGCCGAGCATGCGCGCGATCTCCTCGAGCCGCTCTTGCGGCGCCAGCCGGTGCACGCGCACCCGCGTCCGTCCGCCGCTGCTCTCCTTCTCAACCCAGAAGTGCTGGTCGGCCAGACTCGCGATTTGCGGCAGGTGCGTGACGCAGAGCACCTGACGGCTCGTCGACACCGCGGCGAGCAGCCGGCCAACCGCCCCGGCCGTGCGGCTCCCAACACCGGCATCCACCTCATCACACACCAGGACCGGGACCGCCCCGGCCTCAGCCAGCGCGTGGCGCAGCGCCAGCACCACGCGCGACAGCTCCCCGCCCGATGCGATCTTGGCCAGCGGCCGTGGCGTTTCCCCGGGATTGGGTGCGAAGAGAAACTCGACGCGGTCGACTCCACTCGATCCCACGGCGACGGGCCGGCCGTCCACCGCAAGCCCGTCCGCGTCGGGGGCGGTGTCGAACGCCACCGTCAGACGCGTCCGCTGCATCTCCAATGCCGCCAGGGTGCGCCGCACGTCGATCTCCAGCCGGCCGGCGGCCTCACGACGCAGCCCGGTGAGTACCGTGCACCGTGCCGCAAGATCTTGCTCGATCGCGGCAAGATCGGCGGTGACCTCGGCCACACGGGCGTCGCTCCACTGCAGCCGCTCCAGGGCGGCCGCCGCCTCGTCACGGAATGCGGCCACGGCGTCCAAACGCTCCCCGTACTTCCTCTCCAGGGAGCGGATGACTTCCAGCCGCTCCTCCACTTCCTCGAGCTCGTCGGGCCTGGCCTCCAGCGACGCGGCGTAGCGGGACAGCGTGTGCGCGGCATCGACGATTTCGGCGGCCAGCGACTCCAGACGATCGGACATTGTCTGGAGGGTGTTATCGATCGCCGCGGCATCCCGCAGTACGCCGCGGGCCCGGCCGATCTGGTCCACCGCGGCCTGACCATCGGCTTCGTAGAGGACCGCGTAGGCACTCTGGGCCGCCGTGGCCAGCCGCCCGGCGTTTGCCAGCCGCGTGCGGCGGGCCGCCAGTTCCTCATCCTCACCCGGCTGCAGGCGTGCCGCGTCGATCTCTCTCACTTGATAAGTCAGGATGTCGACCTCGCGCGCCCGTTCTCGCTCACCGGCGATCAGCGCCTGCCGCTCGGCGCGCAAAGCCTTGCGCCGCGAGACCAGCGCCGCCACCTGCACGCGCAGAGCGTCAACCTCGGGCCCCCCAAAGGCATCGAGCAGCTCAAGGTGGGTCGACGAATGGAGCAGCCGCTGGCCTTCGTGTTGTCCCGCGACCTCGACGAGCATGTCACCCAACTCTCGCAGCATGCCCACCGTCACCGGCCGCCCGTTGATCCAGGCACGCGAGCGGCCGCCGACCGTGATGTCGCGTGCGACCACGAGATCGTCCTCTTCAAACCCCCGCTCGCGCAGCCATCCGACCGCGCCGCCGGAGCGATCCAGGTCGAATCGCGCTTCAACGATCCCCCGCTCGGCTCGGGTGCGGATGACCTCGGTTGTCAGGCGGGCGCCGAGGACGGCCACGAGCGCGTCGACGATCATGGACTTGCCGGCCCCCGTCTCCCCGGTGAGGACGTTGAGTCCCGGACCGCATTCGAGAGAGGCAGACTCGATGACGGCAATATCCCGGATGCGCAACTCGATCAGCACTCTACCGTCCTCCCCACGCCAGTTTGGTGCGGAGGATGCTATAGAACGACGGCGGCTTCAACCTCACCAGACGCGTCCTCGGCGCGGCGCGGCGCACCACGACGCGCTCCTCCGGCTCCAACGGGAAGCTCTCCTGGCCGTCCACCGTGAGGCGCACGTCGTCAACGCCGGCAATGGGTTGCACGGTGACGGCCGCGGTCCCCGAGACCACCACGGGTCTGGCGGTGAGCGTGTGTGGACAAATCGGCGTCACGACGATGACGTCCACGTGGGGATGCACGATCGGGCCGCCCGCCGACAGCGAGTACGCCGTGGACCCGGTCGGCGTCGACACAATGACGCCGTCGGCCGGATACGTCGACAGGTGTTCGCCGTTCACCCAGGTGGCAAGTGTCACGACGCGGGCCACCCCGGTCTTCGTCACCACGATATCGTTCAGCGCCAGCCGCCGGAGCCGGACCCCGGTGTTGTTCGTGACCTCGGCCTCGAGCATCGTGCGCTCGTCAATGTGTCCACCGCCGGTCACCGCCGCGCCGGCCGCCTCAGGCAGGTCGGCCAGCGTCACCTCAGCCAGGAACCCGAACCCCCCCATGTTGACGCCCAAGATCGGGACCCGGCCCGCCGCCAGCCGTGCCGCCGACAAAATCGAACCGTCCCCGCCGAGCACGATGAGCAGATCCGTGCCGTCGACCAGCGCGGCGTCCGCGGCGGACAGATCCGGACGTCCAAACGCGGCGGCCCCTTCCTCATTCATACGGACCTCAGCGCCCCGATCGCGGAGCTGCTGGAGTGTCGTACGCACCAGCTCCCCGGCCTGCGGGTAGCCGGCCACCCGGGACGCATTCACCAGTACGCCAACCCGTGTCATGTTGCCGTCCCCAATCCAACGGCCGCGCGCTTCACCGCCTCTTCGAGCGCCGCAGCGTCTTCAAATTCATCGGCCGGACCGGCCGGGGCGTTACGGAGCAGCACGAAAAACTCACGGTTCCCTTTGGGACCGACCAGCGGCGAGGGTGTGACCGCGACCGGAGCCAAGCCGATCTTCCCAGCGCCCGTGATCACCCGGCGAAGCACCTCCACGTGCACCTGAGGGTCGCGCACTACACCCTTTGGCGCGGCCTTCGGACCGGCCTCAAACTGCGGCTTGACCAGCGCCACGATCAGACCACCGGGCCGGACCACCCGGGCGACAGCCGGCAGGATCTTGAGGAGAGAGATGAACGACACATCGATCGTGGCCAACTCGACCGGTTCGGGAAAGTCGGCGGCCGCGAGGTGCGCCGCATGCCGCTGCTCCATGAGCACCACGCGCTGGTCCTGCCGGAGCCGCCAGTGCAAGAGCCCGCGGCCGACGTCGGTCGCATAGACGCGCCGGGCGCCACGCTGCAGCAGACAGTCGGTGAAGCCTCCGGTAGAAGCCCCGACGTCGATCGCCACGAGCCCGGACGGATCGATGCCAAAGACGTCCAGCGCGCCGGCGAGCTTCAGCCCCCCACGGCTCACATACTGGGGGCCGCGGCCGCGACGCTCGACGTCGGCCCCGGCCGCGACCAGCGACCCCGGTTTGTCGCGTCGCTCGCCATCCACAAAAATCTCGCCGAGACGGATCGCGGTCTCGGCCTGGTGACGTGTCGGCGCCAACCCTCTCGTCACCACAAGATGATCCAGACGAACCCGGCCACCGGTTCTCGCCCGTGCCTGATCCGCGGCCGTCGTCATCGTCGCCTACGACTCCCGCACCAGCAACACGCGCGCCAAGTCCACCAGGGAGACCGCCGGTGGTCCCCACCCGTCGAGCGCGGCGATCGCCTGCTCGGTCTCCATCCCGGCAATCGATCTTGACTCGTCGATGCCAAACGCCGCCGCAAACGTGAGTTTGAAGCGGGCCGCGTCGGCTCGCGCGTCCTTCCCGAGCGCCGCGCTCTCCCCTGCTTCGTCCAGGACGTCGTCAATGATCTGGAACGCGAGCCCAAGATGCTCGCCGTAGACCGTCAATGCCCGCAGCTGCAGTGGCTGCGCGCCGGCGAGGATCGCGCCCGCGCGCACGCACACGCGGATCAGCGCCGCCGTCTTCCACCGATGAATCATGTACACGCCCTCGCGCGGCGACGGGGGCCACCGACCGAGACGGGCGAGACTCTCGCGGCCTTCGCCCAGCAGGTCAAGAACCTGCCCGCCGACCATCCCCTGCGTACCGATCCCCGCGGCAACATCCTCAACGACCTGCAGGGCGCGGGTCTCGCCGGCGGTCTGAGCGTTCTTCGCGAGCAATTCAAACGCGAGCGCGTGGAGCGCGTCACCGGCCAGCACCGCCAACGCCTCTCCGAACGCGACATGGCACGTCGGTCTGCCGCGGCGCGTCGCCGAATCGTCCATCGATGGCAGGTCGTCGTGGATGAGCGAGTATGTGTGGATGAGTTCGACGGCGCACGCCGTCGAGAGCACGTCGTGCGGGTCACCACCAACGGCTTCGGCCGACGCCATCACCAGGATCGGCCGCAGGCGCTTGCCGCCGGCAAAGAGACTATAGCGCATCGCCCGGTGCAGCGGCCCCGGCAGCGCCGTGTCCGTCGGCAGCGTGCGTTCGAGGGCCTCTTCGACCATGCGACTGCGTGCGGCCATGTACGATGCCAGGTCAAGAGGGACGGCGGCGCGATCAGGCATCGGCATCTGTACGGATCTGGTAGCCGGACTCGTTGCGCGGCGTCTCCCAGGCGAGATCCACGGCAGTCACCCTCGCCCCCTGGGGACCGGCGCGCACGGCATCGATCAACTGCTGCACCGCCGCAGGAGCGCCTTCGGCCTCTGCTTCGACGCGGCCGTCGTGCAGGTTGCGGACGAAGCCGGCCAGCCCCAGACGATGAGCCAGGCGGTGGACGAAGAGCCGAAGCCCCACCCCCTGCACGCGCCCGCTGATCAGCAGATGCGCTCGGACGCGGTGCTGGACGGTGGCTGCCATCAGACGCCCGGACCGGTCTGGCTGCCCGCGGGCGGACGGACCGTGCGCAACGCCGCGCCCAGCACGCCGTTGACGAACCGGCCGGAGTCTTCAGTGCCGTACCGTTTTGCCAGTTCCACCGCTTCATCGATCACCGGCGCGGCGGGTGTGTCCATTCCCTGGAGTTCGAACAGCGCCATCCGTAAGATCGCGCGATCCACACTCGCCAGCCGTTCAAGCGACCAGCCCTGCAGCAACGGCACGATCAGATCGTCCATCTCGCGCTGGCGCGCGATTGTTCCGCGGCAGAGCGCCTCGATGAACTCCCAGTCAGCGCCCGTTTCGCGGGCCCGCGCGGCGGCCAGCGCCTCATCGACCGGCACCCGGCCTACGTCACATTGAAACAGGACCTGGAGGGCCACGTCGCGAGCACGCCGCCGCCTCGTCTTCACGGATGTCTGGCCCGACAAATGACACGACCACCCTCCGGGGGCTGGTGGCCGCAACCTCGTCCGGTGACCCGGCGCACGGTTCGTGGCGCGACAGCACTCCGTGGGTGGTCCTGCACGTCAGTATTTTACCAGCAGGCGGCGTCCAGGGGAACTGGCGGATCCACGCAGGTTCGAAGAAACGCCGCCACCGTCATCGACCGACCCGCTCGACGTACTCTCCCGAGCGGGTGTCGACCCGGATGACGTCGCCAACCTCCACAAAGAAGGGCACCTGAACGACCGTGCCGGTCTCCAAAGTGGCGGGCTTTGAACTCCCCGACGCCGTGTCCCCGCGGAAGCCCGGCGGGGTCTCGGCCACGCGGAGATCCACCGAGTTTGGCATCTCCACGGCAATCGGCCGGTCATCGTAGTAGACGACGGTCACGACGCTGTTATCTCGCAGGTACTGCGTGGCGTCGCCCAAGAGGGCCACGTCGAGGTTGACCTGATCGTACGATTGCTGGTCCATGAAGACGTGGGACTCGCCCTCGTGATAGAGGTACTGCATGTCCCGGCGCTCCAAGAATGCATGAGGCACGCGTTCGCCTGCGTTAAACGTCCGCTCGGTGATCGCCCCGGTCTTGAGATTGCGGATCTTCGCCCGGACGTAGGCGCTACCCCGTCCACGCTTCACGTGCTGAGACGCCACGATCGCGTACAAATCGCCGTCCAGGGTCACCACCACCCCCGGCCGGAAGTCGTTGGATGAAATCACGTTCCCACCTCGAGCCACGTCTTGGGCAGGTGCGTCAGGATCTCGCACCCTCCCTCGGTAATCACCACCAAATCTTCGATCCGCACGCCGCCCCAACCGGGCAGATAGACACCCGGTTCGACACTCACCACCGCCCCGAGCGGCAACACCGCCTCCTCGCGCGGCGACAGTGTGGGACCTTCGTGCACCGCCAGCCCTACCCCGTGCCCGAGGCTGTGGCCAAACGCCTCGCCGTACCCGGCATGGGCGATCCGGGTCCTGGCTGCCGCATCGACCTCCCGCCCGGTCATCCCGGCACGCACTGCGGCGAGCGCGGCCTCCTGCGCCCCGAGCACCACATGGTACACCTCGCGGTGTCGATCCCCGGCCGGTGCCATCACCAGGGTCCTCGTGCAATCGGAGGTGTAGCCATCCACCACCGCGCCAAAGTCGATCGTGACGAACTCACCCGGACCGATGACACGATCCGACGCGACGCCGTGGGGAAGCGCCGAGCGGGGACCCGACGCCACGATAATATCGAACCCCGACCGATCGGCGCCACGCTGCTTCATACGGTAGTCGAGCTCGATGGCGATGTCCCGCTCGCGGGCGCCCGGCCGGATCAGTGGGAGAACATCCACGAACGCCGCGTCCGCGATCGACGCGGCGCGCCGGATCGTTTGGATCTCGTCGGGGCTCTTCTGCCAGCGCAACGCATCCAGTCCCTCGAGGGGTGCGACCTCGCCGGGCGCGACGGCGGTCTGGAGCCGCTGAAAGGTTCCAACGGGCATGGTGTCGGCCTCAACACCGACGCGACGCACACCCAGGTCGCGGAGCACGCCGGCCACCCCTTCGATCAGGGGACCCTTCGCGTGGACGCGCCCAAACTTCGGCGCCTGTACGACCGCCTGCTCCAGATAGCGAAAGTCCAGCACCAGGTGCGCTTGGGTCGAGGTCACGACAGCGATTCCCGCCGACCCCGTAAAACCGGTCACATAGCGCACGTTTTGTGGCTTGCTGATGACCACAGCGTCCAGACCGGCCGAGGACAGGCGTTCGCGCAATCTGGTGAGGCGGTCAGTGTGCAGCAGGGTGGTTTCAGACATACAGCCCATAGCATAAGACAGGCGACGGGCGGCCGCAAGGCCGCCCGTCGCGATCCGCGGTCACGCAGACGCGTTATTGAACCGTGAAGGTCCAGAACCCGCTGAACGCGGGCGTCGGGTTCGACGTCCCCGCGAAGACGGCGCCGACGCGCCAACGGTATGCCACGCCGCCACACGCCAACAGCGCCGCGGTCACGTCGGCGTTTGTCGACGAGGCGGTCACGCTGGCGGACATCACGCCGGTCGCGTTGTTGTAGACCTCAAGCACGTACGTCGTGGCGTTAGGAACCGCCCCCCAGACGAACGTGTAGACCGTGCCGGAGCACCCCTGGGTCGACCCGTTTGGCGGCGACGCCAGGAGCGGCGCGCCGCCAATGGTCCATCCACATCCAGAGACGGCCAGGGGAAGCATCAGGAGCAAGATGTACAGGCCGAACCGTTTCACGCAATCACCGCCTCCTCTGGATTACCGACCAGGTCCGCCCGGCTGCGGAGCAGGAAAGGGAGTCAACCACTTTGGTCGTGTGTTCTCGAACATCTGCATGGTGACTTTGTTGGCCTTTTCCTCGTCTCCGGCAAGTGCGTACGCGTCATGCAGCGAGAGGTAGGGCTCAATCATCTTGGGATCCGCCTCAATCGCCTTGGTCAGCGACTCAATCGCCTTCGGCAGGAACCCCGACGCATAGCGCGCCCCGCCCTGTTTCCACAACGTGTGCGCATAGAGATACGCAAATCCCAGCCAGTAGTGCGCCCGTGCGTTTCGGGCGTTCGCCGTAATCGCCTGCTGGTAGGGCTGGATGGCCCGATTGAACTCGGCATCCGTCGTGTACAGCCGCGCCGTGTTGAACACGGGCAGCGCCTGCGCCGCTGCCAAAGCCGCCGACAGCAGCACGATGACCGTTGCGCTCGCGATCAGGCGCATGCCAGGCCCCCTACGGCCGCGGGCTGGGTGCCGGAGCCGGCCCGCCCGGACCGCCGATGATCTGCGGGGTCACCACGAAGATGACCTCGCTCTCCTGCCGATCGACGGTCGACGTTCGGAACAGCGCGCCCAGGATTGGGATATCGCCGAGCACCGGCACCTTGATAACGGTGCGACGCTCCGCAGCGCTGATCAGACCCGCCAGCACGACCGATTCACCGCTCCGCACCGTGACGATCGTCGTCGCCTTACGCGTCGACACCCGCGGGACGGGACCGGACGCCGTGGTCAGGAACTCGATGACCGCCGAGACCTCTGGCTCCACTTTGATCGTGATCAACCCGTCCCGGTTGACCTTGGGAAGGATCTTCAGGATCACGCCGATCGGCCTGAACGTAAACGTGAGCCGGCCGCTGGCATCGATGGACGGAATCGGCACTTCCTCACCGAGGTTGACTTGGGCCTCGTTGCCGTCGACGACCGCGATACGCGGCGCCGTGATGACACGCGCCTTCCTCTCGGTGACCATGGCGTCCAGCAGCGCCCGAATCGTGTTCGTGGCGACGCCGATGACGATCTGGTTCGGGAAGGTGCCCGTGATGCTGAGGATCGGCTGTGCCGTCAACCCCCAGTTCAGACCGAGGTTCTTCAGGTCGGACACGCCGACGTCAACGACACGCGTCTCGACCATGACCTGCGTCAGCTGAATGTCGAGACCGGCCAGGATCTTGCGGACGTCCTCATGCTGCGCCTGGGTGGCCACGACGACGATCGTGTTCGATCGCAGTTCCGGGGTGACCCGGATGCCCGGGACGGAGTTGCGGATCGCATCCGCAACGTCCTTCGCCGACCCAAACCCGATCGGATAGGTAATCGCTTCGGGCACTTCGGGCGGCGGCGCCAGCTTGTCCGCAGCCATGATAATCAGGTTGCGACCCAGACGCCGGAACCCGAGGTTGTTGGCCTCGAGGATGAAGCGCAAGGCCTCATCGCAGGTCAGGTCGAGGAGTCGCACCGTGACGGTGCCCTTCACCGACGCATCGGTCACAATGTTCAGGTTGCAGACCTTGGCCAACGCCGTCAAGACGTCGGCCAGTTCGCTGCTCCGGAACTCCAGATTGATTCGACCCGGAGCAGTCACCGGTGAGGCCTGGGCGACGGGCATGGGGGCAGCCGGCGGCGGGCCCTGCTGAGCCTGCGCCACCGGAGCGGCGGCCACAGGAGCCGCCGGCGGCGCGGCAGACGTCATGGTGCCGCGCGCGGCGAACTTGGCAACCAGTACGGTTGGCGCGCTGGTGGCCAGCGTGAACGGCAATGGGCTGTCCAGATCCACAGCCACGCGGACCATCGGCGGCTTCTCGCCGAACTGGCCTACCCGCACGCGGGCAACCCCGCCCTTGTCGACGTCCACGAGAGGCGGCACGGCCGGATCGACAATGGCGCCCGGCAGGTCGATGACAAGCCGGGGCGGGTTCGATAGCTGCAGAGTCTTGTACGTCAAAGGCCCGGTGCCGATGATCGACAACTGCACCGTATCACCGAAGACCTTGACCGTGACCTGCGTAATGCGGACCGGGCTCGTCTGTGTCTGCGCCGGCGCGACCGTCACTAAGGCGAGCGCGAGGGAGACGCAGAGAACGAGGGCGGTCCGATGCAGAGTGTGGCGCTTATGCGGCGACATTCCGTCCGCTCACCCCTCCCATCCTCAACTCGAACCGTTCACCTTCTTGTTCGATGATCACGATGCTCTTTGCGACGTCGATGACTGTCACTTTGATCTTGTCCTTGATCACGTCACCAGGCGAGACGATATACGTCTCGCGACCGAGCCGGATAATGGCCACTGACCCATTGTCACCTACGATCCCCACCAGCACGGCCCCGCTGGCTTCTTTTGGTGGAGGCGGCGGCGTGACGGCCGGCGCGGGCTGCTGCTGTTGCTGCCCGGGGAACAACGGCGGCGGAAGCGGCGCCGGTGGCGGCGCCGGTACGGAACCGGGCCGCGCCCCGGACCCGGGGCCACCCCTGACGATCGGCAGGAATGGATCCGGCCGGCCCGCGTCGCTCGGCGCGGCCATCGCGCGGGGTCCCGGTGTCGGCGACGCCTGCGGTGCCGGCGCCTGACCGCTCGGTGAAGCCTGCGGCGCAGGCATGGCCGGCGACACCGATGGCTGCGACGGTCCCGCGCCTGGCGTCGTCGAAACGGCCCCCTGCGGTCCTTTGGGAGAGCTAATGGCGAAATAGACGATGGCGATGATCAAAATGGCCAGCGCCCCAGCCATTATGGGATTGGCACGAAGATATGCGATGGCCTTGCTCATCCAGGCCCCCCACGGTCTTAGCGGACGATCTAAGTGGACCCCGGCAGGCCCCGTTCTTTAGGTTGGGCTACCCATTCCACAGTTTGCCCTGAACTCCTTCACTCTAGACCTAGCGCTGCCGTCAAAAGAAGGAGTCGGTGTTTTTTCTACGGCCCGTACCGCCAATACCACCGCCAGATGATGTCGCCCCAGAACAACGCAAGGAGTGCTCCTCCCGCCAGCGCCGGGCCAAATGGGATCGGATCCTTCCGGCCCCGGACCCGCAGGAGCAGGAGTGTGACCGCCACCAGCCCGCCGGCCAGGAAGCCCAGGTAGAGCGCCACCGGACCGACCGGCCACCCCAAGAACGCCCCGATCATGCCGGCCAGCTTGACGTCACCCATGCCCATGCCCTGCCGCTTGAGGATCCATTGGCTGGCAACGACGATCAATAGGATGACCCCGGCATCGACGACGGCCGCGAGCACAGCCCCGGGGAGCCGGCCCTGCGCGGCGGCAAGCGCGAGACCGGCGGCCGCGCCGGGGAGCGAGAGGCGATTGAGGATCAATTGTCGATCCAGGTCAATAAAGGTAATGACCACGAGCAGGAAGGTAAAGAGCAGCGAGGAGATGAGCCCCCAGGGCAACGGGTGGGGGCCAACAGTTTCTGGAAACCTCAGCCGCACGGCAACGAACAGCCCGGCCATCAGGGCCTCGACCAGCGGGTACCGGGCGGAGATCCGAGCGCCGCAGTGCCGGCACCGTCCAAGGAGTAGAAAGTAGGACAAGATGGGCATATTATCCCATGGGAGAATCGGGGTCCCGCATTGGGGGCACCGAGACCCCGGTGATACGATCGACTCGTCGCGGGGCAATCGGTAGATCAGCACGTTGGCAAAGCTGCCGAGCACAGCTCCCGCGATGGCCAGCACGGCCAGTTCGACGGGGTTCACGCAGCCACTCCTGCGACTGCCCGCGGGCTCGTCGCAGGCAGGAAATCAGCGGCGGACCCCGAATGCGCAAGCAAATTCATACGAGACGCCACGGCGCGCGCCGGACCGCTGCGACGCAGGAGGCATACATCATGACACGAGGCAGCTGGCTCTTCGTTGGCGCATTGATCCTCGGCCTGTCCCTCCCAGTCATCGCTCAGCAGCCGCCCGCAATCCCACCAACCATCATCATCCCCGGGCAAAGTGTCGCCGGCGTCTTGCTCGGCCGGTCCGTGTCGGCGACGGTCGCCCGGCTGGGACAGCCGGGCGAAGCGCGCACGATGCGCGACGCCACCCTGTACACCTACCCCCGTTACGGCCTTAACGTGTACGTGACTGACGGCAACGTCCGCGCCGTGTCGACAACCAACAGCCTGCTGCGGACCACCGAAGGGATCGCCCTCGGGTCGAGCCTCGCCGACGTGCGCCGGGTCTACGGGACGCAGTTCTCGGACGCGGTCGTCGAGGGCCTGATGGGGATCGCGTACGATCAACACGGCATCGCCTTCGGGCTGGATGGCGTCGTCGTGTCGGTCATCATCGTGTATCCTCCACGAACTCAGGCCGCAGCGCCCGGCGCGGTCGCGCCACCTGCCGCCGGGGCTTCGACCCCCGCGGTCGCGCCGGCCCAACCAACGACCCAGATCGATCTGGGTCTCGTGTCGATGCCGCGCGTCGAGAACCTGAAGCCGTTCTCCCCCGAGACCCAGTACATGTCGGTCGTGGGCTTTCTACGGTACGTTGTCTATCAGCAGACGGGTCTCTGGTTGACGACCCCTGAGGCCAGCCGGATGCTGCAGGATCAGCTGCGCGTGCGCCTGTAACTGTACCACGACACGCCCACTGCACTCGAAGCGGCCGCGGAGCGATCTAGCCCGTGGCCGCTTCCGCTTGCATGACCATATTGCCGCCGAGTAGTCGAGCCTGATCCCGAGCCCGCCGCACCGACTGCATCAGCTCGCGCGCGGTTTCGCCGTGCATCGGATACGCGCCAAGGCCGATGGAGACGGTCAACTCGGCCCCCGTGACGTCGGCGTCTACCGGTGAGGCCGCCGCAATCTCGAGACGAATCCGCTCGGCGACCATAAAGGCCGCCTCCAGGGACGTCTCGGGCATGGCGAGCCCGAACTCCGTTTCGTCGGTCCTGGCCTTCACGTCGAGATCGCGGGTAAATTCGCGCAGCGCGTCGGCCGTGATCTTGAGCGCCGCGGATGCGGCGAGCGTGCCGTAGCGCGCGTGATACTCCTCGAAGTGATCGATGTCGACAATGATGAGCGCGAATGCACGTTGGTACCGCGCGGCGCGCTTGACCTCAACCGTGAGGTGCTCCTCGAAGAACCGTGGAGTGAACAGATCGGTGATGTCATCGTGTACAGCCTGGTCCACGAGCGACCGCTGCAGGCTCTCCACCTCTTGCTGGTGGGCGTTGGTGCGCTGCTCGGCGAGCGACTGAAACTGTGTCACGAACTCCACGATAGTGAAATCGATCGCGTCGGTTAGACTCCGCAGGAGGATCAACCGATCCCCGTCGGCCGAGTCGATCTCCGTGCAGAACTCCTGGGCGAGATCACGGAAGACGATGAACCCTTGGACCACTTCCGCGGCGCCGAAGCCCATGTTGAGCCGCAACTGCGCTTCGCGGGCGATGAACTCGCGGAGTTGGGCCGGGTCGTCCCTATCGAGGTAGACGATGAGCTCGGCCAGATACGAACGCCCCAGCCGCCGGAGTTCCTCCAGCGGCCGGTAGACAAACGCGGATGGACGGAGCCGTGACAGCGCCGAGGCCCAGGCGAGAGCAATCCGGTCCTGCTCGCGGTCGAGCAGGCTGGCCAGGCGGTGAGGCACCGGGGCCGGGGGCCGGCTAGGGTTTCGGCTGCGGAACCTTGTCCCGCGGAAGCACGAACGTGTCGGCTGCCATCGTCACCCGAAGCTTGGGGAGTTCGGCCGGCGCAATCGCGACCTGCTTCAGCACGAGGAACCGCGGGAAGTTCTCCAGCCGGCCCAGAAATGCCATCAGATCTGCGTAGGTCCCCTCGAACGCCAGGTCCAGCCGGAATTGCTGGTACGGTGGCGCCTGGCCCGCAGGGGCGGCTTGCTGCGGCTGCTGCGGCCGTGGCTGGCCGGCGGCCGCGGGTGCGGCGCCAGCTTGTGTCGCACCAGGGCGCAACAGATTCAGCCGAATCCCAATCTCGCCGGCGGTGTCCTGCAGCTGCCGGATCAACGTCGGGATTTCGCGCTCCGGGGGCAGCCGGACTTCGATCAACTTGATACGCTCGGACAGCGTGGCGAACTCCTGCTCCTTTAAGGCCTTTGTAGCCGCAAGTGCCTGGAGCCCGCGCAGTTCGGTCTGCTGCTTCACGAGGTCGCGCCGCAACACGTCGATCCGCGCGCTCATGGGTGTGTACACGAACAGGTAGAATACGGCGACAATCGCCGCCACGCCGACCAGGACGATCATCAGGCGCTCGCGGGCGGTCATGCCTCTCATTGACGGCCACCCCCCGCCGCGGCCTGCGGTTTGAGGATGCGGGCCGTGATCTGGAAGCGCACGATATCGTTACCTCCTACTTTCTCCGCCTGCGCGACCGTTAGATCCACCGATCGGAACAATTGCCCGCTGGTCAGATTATCCATCAGACGGGCAACCGCGTAGTAGTTGACCGCCATACCCTCCATGCTCAGCGACGACGGCTCCGGGACGTTGAGCGCAAGCGTCCACACGTCCTTGGGAATCAGCAGCCGCACTTCGTTGAGGATCGACGCGGCCGGCAGCTGTTGTTTGAGCAGATTCGACACCAGCTGCTCCTTGGTCTTCATGACGGCGATCTGCCGGTCGAGTTGCATGACCTGCTCGACTTCGGGCCGTAGCGCGTCGGCTTCCGCCTTCGCCTTGGCAATCGCCGCTTCCAGCCCATTGCGCTGGTTCATCAAGAACAACGATGCCAGCAGCGCCAGAACGACCGCCGCTACAGGCAGGCCAATTTCGACGATCGGCTTCCCTTGAAGGAGTCGCCGCGGTTGTTTTGGAAGAAGGTTAATCCGGATCAAGAGACATCACCCCCCCGCATGGCCAGCCCGACCGCGACCGCCATCGTCGACCCCATCGCGTCAAGGCGATCCTCTGGGAACGTCGTGCCCTGGACCTTGACGTTGACAAACGGCGACGCCACCGAGGTTTGCAATCCAAGTTCGGCGGCGATGGCCTTGTCGAGGTTGCGCAGGCGGGCCAAACCGCCCGCCAGAAGGATCTGGTTGACGACGGCCGCCCGGGAACGGGTCTGGAAGTAGTCGAGGGACCGGCGGATCTCTGTGATCAGATCCCCGATGTGCGGCGCGATAATGTCATGGAGGCGTTCGGCCGTGGCGTCGTGTGCGCCGCTGCCTTCCTCCAGCACTTCGCCTTTCTCCTCGAGGAGGGTCCGAGCGGTTGTCGCATCGACCTCCATCGCGTCGCGGATCGCGGCCACGAGTGCGGCGCCTCCGATCGGAATGTTGCGGGTGAACCGCAGGCGGGTGCCCTCGGTGATCAGAATGTCGGACGCTTCGGCGCCGAAGTCGACGATCGCCGTGGTTTGCCCGTTGGCGCTCATCGGCACGACAGACCGCAGCAGCGCGAACGATTCGACGTCCAGGATCCTCAGCTGCACCCGCGCGGCGTCGGCCACCGCGACGATCTGGTCGACCACGTCCTGTCGGGCCGCGGCCACCATGACGTCGAGCATCTTGCGGCCTTCTTCGACGGCCTCGCCGAGGACCTGATAGTCCATGTAGACTTCCTTGATGTTGTACGGGAGGTACCGCTCGGCCTCGTAGCGGACGGCCGCCGTCAGTTCCTGTTTGGTCATCGGTGGCACCCGGACTTCGCGCACCGTGACGGCCTGCCCGCCCACCGCCATGATCGCCCGGTCCATCCGGATGCCCGTGCGATCCAGCAGCGCCCGGACGTGGCTACCCAGTTCCTCCGGGGCGACGGGGACGCCGTCGCGGATCGCCGAGGATGGACTCGGCGCGGTCCCCATTCTGAGCAGGCGAAACCCGTTGCGGTAGCCGCCGGCGACCTCAACAACCTTGATGGCGTCACTGCCGATGTCGATGCCAACGTGCGATTGGGGGGTAGAAGAAAAGAGAGCCATTGGCGCGATGCTCACCGTCCTCCTGCATGGAATCTGTACAGGCGGCCGGCTCCGCCTATCCTCATGTTTCTGTGACCTTCGCAGTTCGAAACGAAAACCCTGCTGAGCGATTACGGCTGGATCGTGACCCTCCCAAACGCTTCGACCACGATCTGGCGGGTGGCTCCCCCGCTGCTTCGAATCGTCACCGACCCAGCACTAGCATTCCCAAATGGGCCCATCGTGAGGACATTTGGGGGCCCCGGGCTGAAGGACACCAGGTCGATCCCGTTCGGCATCCGCCGGCTCACCGTATCGCCCACGACCTCGCCGATGGTCGGCGATGCATCCCAGGCTGTGGTGTCGTCGCACGTGGCGCTCGACCCACCCGACCCCGCGGTCACGACACCGTTGTACCGGCGGATCGTATACGTCTCGGCCGCCGGATCGAAATCGGCCCGGTAGCACGTACGCTCGGTGCGGGCCCGCTGCTCGATCATGCGGAGGTCGGTTTCGATCTTACGGGCCATCCCCGTCAAATTGCGGTCGCCGATCGCGCTCCGTCCGTTAAACGCGAGCGTCAGCGCCAGACCCAGGATCGCCAGGACCACCAGCATTTCCATC
>JBGQGY010000022.1:0-36750 GCA_041497675.1 bacterium
TTACCGGTGACGCGGACGGTGCTCAGCGCGTCGCCTGGACCGAACCCTGGGCCAAGGCCCGTGAATGGCTCAAAGCGAAGATGACCGCGCTTCCCGTCGAGCATGAAGTGGATGAAGCCGGCAACCTGTGGTTCACGCTGAAGGGCAAGCGCAAGCAGGCGCTGCTCATTGGCGGGCACCTGGACAGCGTACCGAACGGCGGTTGGCTGGATGGCTGTCTGAACGTGCTGGCCGGTGTGGAAGTCCTGCGGCGGATCGCCGGCGAAGGCACGCCGCCGTTCACGGTGCGGCTGGTGGATTGGGCCGACGAGGAGGGCGCGCGCTTTGGGCGGAGCCTGTTCGGCTCGAGTTGCGTCTCGGGCGCGATCGAGCCGAAGGACGTGCGTGGACTCATAGATCGCAACGGCATCACACTGCCGGACGCGCTGGCGGCCTACGGCGTCGATGTGAACAAAGCCAAGAAAGCGGGCAGGCAACTCAAGAACGCGGCGGCGTATCTCGAATTGCACATCGAGCAGGGGCCCGTGCTGGAACGTCTCAAGAAGCCGATGGGCGTGGTGCTGGGCACCTTTGGCGTGGAGCGGCATGCGATCCGCTTCACCGGCCAGACTGCGCACAGCGGCAGCACGCCGATGGCGCACCGGCGGGATGCCTTGGGCGGCGTGAGCAAGCTGCACCTGGCGATCCGCGAGATCGCGGCAAAACACGCCGGTGTCTGCACCGTGGGGAAAGTGACAACGGAGCCCGGCATCGCGACGGCAGTGGTGGGGCAGGCCGACATGTTGCTCGACCAGCGGCACCTCGACGCGAAGAAGCTGGCCCGGATGTACGCCGACGCGCGCAGGGCTAGTAAGAGGATCGCCAAAGACGAGAAGATCGGCGTGGCCTGGAGCACGTTGTGGTCGATCCAGCCCTTCCCCTTCAACGCGGAGTTGATCATGCTGGGCGATGAGGCGATCCAGGAAGTCTGCGGGGTCTCTCACCGCCTCCCCAGCGGCCCCTTGCACGACGCCGCTGAGGTCTGCCGCGCTGGGGTGCCGACCGTGATGCTCTTCGTCCAAAGCCTGCGGGGCATCTCGCACAACAAGATCGAGGACACAAAGGAAGAGCACTTGAAGAAGTCGGTGCTGGCCTTTGACCGGCTGGCGACGAAAGTGATGAGGTGGATCTGACGTTATCTCCGTTGCGACAATCGCGGGTCCAGCGCGTCGCGCAACCAATCGCCGACCAGGTTGATCCCAATCACCAGCACCATCAGCGCCAGACCCGGCGTGATCGACGGCCACCAGGCCCCGCTGAACAGATACTTGTAGCCACCGTCGATCAGCAGTCCTAGCGACGGCGTGGTGAGCGGCATCCCCAACCCCAAGAACGAGAGCGTGGCCTCGGCGACGATCACCCGCGGCAGGGCGACCGACATCAAGACGATCACCGGGGTCAGCACGTTGGGGAGGATGTGGCGGGCCATGATCCGGCGGTCGACCGCCCCGAGAGCGCGCGCCGCTTCGACGAACTCCTTTTCGCGGATCGCCAGCGTGCTGCCGCGCGCGGTGCGGGCGAATTCCGCCCAGCCAATCACGCCGATCACCACGATGAGTTTGTACAAGCCCCGACCCCAGATCGCTGCGGCGGCGAGCGCGACGAGAAGAAACGGGAGAGAGAGCTGCATGTCCGCCGCGCGCATCAGCGCCGAGTCGACGCGGCCCCGGTAGAAGCCGGCCACGATGCCGGCGCCGACGCCGATGATGACAGAGATGATGAGCGACAGCACGCCGAAGATGATCGAGATTCGCAGCCCGTAGAGGATGTTGCTGAACAGGTCGCGGCCGACGGCGTCCGTGCCCAGATGGTACGGACCGGCGAGCCACGTCGGCGCCATCAGCCGCCGGCTGAGGTCCTGCGCCTGCGGGTCCCAGGGTGCGATCCACGGCGCGAACAGGGCCATCGCGGCCAGCGCGAGCAGCAGCACGGCGCCGGCGCTGGCCGTCGGGCTCGCGCGAAGACTCCGCGCCACGTCGTCTACTCGTACCGGATGCGGGGATCGATCAGCGCGTAGAGCACGTCGACCGTCAGGTTGATGACGACGAAGAGCGCGGCGGTGACGATCGCATACGCGACCACGATCGGATAATCCAACCGCTCAATCGAGATCAGCAGCAACCGTCCCATCCCCGGCCACGCAAAGATCTTCTCGGTCACGACGGCGAAGGCGATCAACCCTCCCATTTGGATCCCCGCGATGGTCGTGAACGGGATCAACGTGTTCTTCAACGCGTGGCGGTAAATGATCACACGCTCGTACAACCCTTTCGCGCGCGCCGTACGGATGAAGTCCTGGCTCAGCACGTCCAACATGCCGGCCCGGATGAGCCGGACGAACAGGGCGAGGCGGTAGAAGGCCAGCGTCGCCACGGGGAGCACAAGATGCTGCCACCCGCCGCGCCCCGACGACGGCAACAGGTGCAGCGTCACCACGAACAGCGCGATCAGCACGATGCCGATCCAAAACGTTGGCGCGGAGATACCCACCAAAGAGCCAAGGAGAACGCCGCGGTCGTACCACGAGTTGGGCCGCGCGGCCGCCAGCACCCCAAGCGGGATCGCGATTGCGGTGGAGATCAGCATCGTCCAGATGACGAGTTCGAGCGACGCGGGCAGCCGCTCCAGTACCAGCCGGATCGCCGGCTCATGAAAATAGAACGACGTGCCGAGGTCGCCGCGTATCGCGCCGCGGAGAAACTTGACGTATTGGACGTACCAGGGCTGGTTCAACCCCAGCCGTTCGCGCATGGCCTCGACCTGATCGATGCCGGCCGCGGGCGGCAGCAATAGCTCGATCGGGTCGCCGGTGAAGACCAAGAGCATGAAGATGACCATCGAGATGACCAGGAAGACCCCGATCATCTGCACGAGCCGGCTAACGAGAAAACGCGTCATGCGACGAAGAGAGGGGCGGGGGCTCGAAGACCGCCCCCACCACCTGTGAGCCTATTTGAAGACGATCTCCTGCGCGAGTATGTACTCGTCGACCCGCACCGGTATCGAGATGCCATCCTTGACCCCGCGGATCAACTCTTCGAAGTAGAGGGGGATCTTGCCGACGTCCTGCCGCGTGAACTCTGCCGCCCTGGCAAAGGCCTCCATCCGCTTCTTCTCGTCCATCTCGGTGCGCATGACGTCAATGATCCTGTCCAGGTCGGGGTTGCAGTACCGGCCGTAGTTGGCTCGCCCGTAGCCCGTCTTTGGATCGAC
Organism: bacterium; assembly: GCA_041497675.1. Lineage (GTDB taxonomy): Bacteria > Sysuimicrobiota > Sysuimicrobiia > Sysuimicrobiales > Humicultoraceae > JBGPNN01. The sequence continues at coordinate 3,253 of JBGQGY010000022.1, forward strand.
ACAGCCCATGAGTGCGGCCCAGTTGGTGCTGGACACCAGCGTCAGCCAGCCGCTCATCTGCATCGACGTATCGAAGGCGCGCATCCTGGGGAAGTAGATCGCCCGCGGCAAAGCGTTCAACTGTACGGTGATACCGACCCGGCTCAGCATACCGACCAGCGCCAGACCGACCTCGCGGTCGTTGACGTAGCGATCGGTGGTCACGTCGAGACGCACCGTGAACCCGTTCGGATACCCGGCCTCGGCCAGCAGGCGCTTCGCCCGCGACGGATCGTAGATAGGCCGGCGGACCCGCGGCGTGTAGCCGAGCATGAACGGCGGCAGGATTTGCTCGGCCGGCGACGCGGCGCCACCCATCACCTGCTCGACGATCTCCTTTGTGTTCAGGGCCGCATAAATGGCCTGCCGGACGCGCACGTCTTTGAAGGGATTGGGCTGGCCCGCGGCCACGCCGGGGCTGGCCTGTGGATGGGCGCCGCCGCGATCGCGAAACGTGTCCATCGCCAAGAAGATCAGACGCGGGCCCTGTTTGCGCACCACCTTAAACCCTCTGGTCTTCGCGACGCGCGGGACATCGGGGATCGGCACGCTCTCGATGACGTCGGCTTCGCCGGCGAGCAACGCCGCGACGCGCGTCGCCCCCTCAGGGATCGGCCGGATCGTCACACGCGTGACCTGCGGTTTCGGTCCCCAATACTGCGGGTTCGCTTCAAGCACGATGCGCTCATCGCGGACCCACTCGACAAATCGGTAGGGGCCGGTGCCGATCGGACGGCGGTTCAACCCTTCGTCACCCGCCTCGCGCGCATAGCGCGGCGAGAGCATCTGGATCGCGCCGATATTGGCGACCAAGTCGGGTGAGGGCTCGGTCAGCGTGATGCGGAGCGTGAGGTCGTCGACGGCGCGGACGTCCTTGATGAGGCTCACGTACGCCTTTTGCAGCGACCGTTCGTGGTCGCGTGACCGCTCGATGCTGAACTTCGCGGCGGCTGCGTTGAAGGGGTCACCGTTGTGAAAACGCACGTTGGGACGCAGCTTGAATTCCCAGTTGAGAGTGTCGAGTGCGCGCCACGAGGTTGCCAACACGGGAACCAGCTTACCGTCCGCGTCATTGTCCACCATCGGCTCGAGCATGTGCCGCTGGACGCTGCCGGTGGTGCTGATCGCCGCGAGGATCGGATCCATCGTCTCCGCATCCCCCGTGATCGCGATGACGATGGGGCGGCCTTGAGCGAAGTTCTTGGGGGTCAGGCTGGCGGCCAACACCAGCGCGAGTCCGGCGATGAGCAGGGTCCGTGCCGTCCACGGCTTCATCTCCATCCCTCCTCATGAATCTTCTCGTGCGCGATATTGCGCGAGCGCGCAACCTGTTCCCCGAGGGGCGTTACCATGAGCATACCTCCTCGACCGGTGACCTGGCCATCCGCGAGAACGGGTCGTCCCCGCGCGAACGACCAGACCGCGCGGCCGGCGTTGACATCAACCACCGTGACACTTCGGCGGCGGGATCACCGTTGATCTCACGCCCTCACCGCCGATTGGCCGGGCGGCGGACTTGCCCTTTGCTATAATGGGCGCCGGAGAGGTGGCTGAGCTCGGTTTAAGGCGGCGGACTTGAAATCCGTTAGGGCCGCAAGCCCTCGTGGGTTCGAATCCCACCCTCTCCGCCACGCGTTGATGCGGCGCACGGCCTAGGCACAATTGACCCGCGCCCTACGTCTTGACTCCCCCTGGCTGGGGTACGCAATAGAAGGAATGTCCACGTCCATTGAGGTCGGAACCGGCATCACCTGTCCGCGTTGCGCCACTGAGAACCCGGCCAACGCCAAGTTCTGCCAGCGTTGCTGGGCCTTTCTGCGCGGGCGGCACTGCCCTCATTGTGGCAAGCAAGCGACCCGGGCGGGCGCGAGATACTGTGAGCACTGTAACCGGGATCTCGAGGCCGAGCCAACGACACCGCTGCCGCGCGTCGACGACGATCCCGCCGAGCCGCAGGTGCGGTCTGTCCCGTGGCTCCAGCCACTTGACCCAGTCGACGAGCCCAGCTCGTTGGACGAACCTCCTATGGCCCACGCGGGCGCCGTCATGACCGGGCCCGTGCCTGAGCTCGCGCCTGTTGTGGAAGCGGCGCCGGACGATCAGCTTGTGCCGATCCCCATCGAATTGCCAGAAGCGCCCGTAAACCGTCCTGTCGTCCAGCTGTCGCCCCAGCCGGCCGCGCCGGCACCTGCGGCCCCACAACAGCGGCAAGAGCCGAAGCGCTCCAAGAAGACCCCGCAACCGCAGCGGCGTTCGGGGTCGCCCACGGTGACGGTCGCAGTCGTCCTGATCGTGGTTGCCGTGATCGGAGCGATGTTGGCCCTGCGCAAGCAGCGCGGGGAAATCGCCAGCCAGGCCGCGGCGTCGCCGACCCAGCGTGCGGCCGCGAGTCCCGCACAGCCCGCCGCCGCGCCCTCATCGCTGCCGGCATCGCCGGCGGGCGCGCCGACTCAGACCGCGCCTGTGGGGGGTACGGTGAAGATTACGACCACGCCCGCAGGGGCGCAGGTAGAGCTCGACTGGGTACACGTGGGCGTGACGACCACGTCGCTCACGCTGGCCGACGTCAGGCCCGGCAGGCATACGATCAAGGTCAGCAAGACCGGCTTCCAATCACAGACCCGCGACGTCCAGATCACTCCGGGAGAAATGATCGTTCTCGAACTCACGCTGCCCGGATCACCGTCGCCGTCCGGTTCACGCCGGCGGCCCGCGGTTCCACCACCGCCACCGCCACTCCCGCCCCCGCCATAACGGACCACGCCTAGCACGGGGCGGCGCTGGGCATCCGGTAAGGTGCGGGACCTGCAATGTCGGCGGGTCGCTCACACGGGAGGTGACACCACACGATGCTGCGCGTTGCGCAGCGGGCCCATGCCCTTTGGGTGCTGCTCGCCCTCGGAATCATCTTCATCAACTCTTGGACTCCAACCGCGCCGGTTCACGCCGGACCGTCGGCCCAGGCCTATGTGGAGCAGGCCATCGCCTTTTACAATAAGGGCGAGTGTGTCAAGGCGATCGATCTGCTGAAGAAGGCCGTGGCGATTGACGCGCGGTATGTGCGTGCATACACGTGGCTTGGATTCTGTTACGCGAGGCTCGGGAAAAAGCAGGAGGCCATCGAGGCGCTCAACCGGGTGGTCACGCTCGCGCCGAAGAGCGACGATGCCCGGGTGGCCAAGCAATGGATTGCAAGACTGCAGGCGCCGGCCCCAAGATCCGCCGCAGCCCCCCGCCCGAACCCACAGCCGGCCGCGCAATCCGCGCCGATCGGTCTGGTCTACGCCGTCTCGATGCCGGCGGCCGCCGGCGTGACGGAGGACAACATGGTCCGGCAGGTGCAGCTGTTTGGCGAGACCTACAAGAAGTCCCTCGTCGACCGCCGCAACTGGTGGCAGGGCCGGCGGCCCAACGAACGCGAGTGGCGGGTTGTCTACAATCTCCAGCGGCGATTCGTGCGATTCAAGACGCTCGTCGGCGTGGAGGATGGCTCGCCGCCTGAGTTCATGGCGATGTTTGCGGTGCGGGGCGATGGCACGACGTTGTTCGAAAGCAGACTCAAGCGGGCCGGCGACGTACCCGACACGATCGATCTCGACGTGACGGGCGTGCTGCAGCTCGAACTGATCGTGCGGGGACGCGACCCGCTCTACACGAGGGACCTGACCGTGGTGTGGGCAGATCCCTCGATGGACACACGAACGGTTCTGACACAGCCCGCGCCGGCAACCCCTGCGGCACCGGCCCCGACACCCACGGTCACGCCGACTCCTGGAGCCTGGCGTGCCCCAGCCCCGGGACGACGAACCTACGCGGACGTCATGTACTTCTTCGCCCAGTCGCTGACGATGGGAATGGTGACTTCCTTCCCGTTGTAGGCCTGAACGGCAAAGTAGATTGAGAGGACCAGCCACACTAGGCGAAGCGGCAAGGTCAGCGCCCACAGGAATGGGACGATAGCAAGCGCCACGTAGATGATCAGCCAGCCGATCCCCCAAAAGAGCGCGGTCCACCCGTGATGCCGCATGAACGCGTCTTTTTTCATGTCGGTGAAAATGATGACGAGGGCGATGATCCAGATCGGGTATGAGAGCGCGGCGAGCAGCCGGTTCGTTTGGTCGGTCGGTGCCGGTTGGATGCTCATAATCCCTCCTCCTGATCTCCGTGTCGTGTCCCTTACGGTTTCGAACCCGTGTCGCAACTTCCCTCCATTCAACGTCACTCTATCCCGCCATGCTTGGCCCCTCGTATAATCAAAACGTTATGAGCGTCCTGCTGGCCGAAGACCTTATGACCGACATTCGCCAGGTCACCGGCAGCGCGCCGGTCGCTGTCGCATTCAGTGGCGGGCTCGATTCGTCGACTGTGGCGGCGCTCGCACGCGAGGCGTTGGGCGCGCCGAACGTCCTGTTGGTCACCGTCAACATGGGTGACTACGCGTACCGACGCGGCAACCAAATCGTGCTGGAGATGGCCGAACAGCTGGGTCTGCAGCAGCGGTGTCTGTTGGGTCAGAAGATGCAGCATGAGGTGCAACGTGGGGGCCCGGCCTGCAACCGGTGCACGCGCGAGATCAAACTCGGCCTGGTCAAAGCGGCCGCGCGCGGCCGCCTGGTGCTCACCGGGTCGAACCGCAGCGACACCTGGGGTCAGATGGGCGTGAAGGTCAACAATGGCTTCTACGCCCCGCTGTTGGATCTGGACAAACCGGACATCCGCGCGCTCGCCGATCACCTGGGCCTGGTGATCCCGCGGATCGGCGAGCACTCCGGTCGCGAGGGCTGCAAGCTCAAGCACCTGCTCAAGCCGTTGATCAATCCCGACTACCACGGCCGGGCGGTGGCCGACGCCAACGAAGTGCTGCTGAGCCTTCTCGCCGACGCGCGATTTGCCGCGACACTGGCCAACGTGAAGATCGCCGGGCCGATGAAACGCAACATCGCCCTGGTCAACGTGCGCCCCGATCCCCCCGAAGGCCTGAAGACGCGGATCGGCGACTCACTGGCCGCTTTGCCGTCTATTGATGAGGTGCGGTTCATCGAAGGGCCGACGCGGCTGGTGGTCAGGGCGGGGCCCGCGCTGGCCGGCGATGAGCGGGCGCGGTTCTGGGTCCACCACGGTCGCCTGGCGCCGGATTTTGCGTATCCTGTTAATGTTCAGTGGTTGCCAGGTCGCGATGGACGGTTGCACACTTTTCATGTGATTGACGCCGTTCCAGAGCCGGTGAGCCTATGACCCGATCACGTCTCCTGTACGCGGTGTCCGTCCTCTGCGTCCTCAGCGCGGTCCTGGCGATCGCGCCGGCCGGACAGACGGCGCCAGCCACGACGCTGGAGTTTTGGACCATCTCGCTCCAGCCGTTCTTTACGGGCTACGTGAACGGTGTCGTCGAGGCCTATGAACGAACGCACCCCGGTGTGAAGGTGCGCTGGGTCGACGTGCAGTTCAGCGCGGTCGAACAGAAGTTGCTCGCCGCGCTGGCCGGCGGCGTGCCGCCCGACGTCGTCAACCTCAACACCGAGATGACGATCCGGCTGGCCGAGCGCGACGCCCTTGTCGACGTCGACACCGCGGTGGCGGCCGACGCGCGCGCCCGCTACTTCGAAGGGATGTGGCGATCGACGCAGTATCGCGGGCGGTCGTACGGCATCCCCTGGTATGTCGCCCCCAACGTCATCGCGTACAACGCGGCAATCTACAAGCGCGCCGGATTGAACCCCAACGAACCGCCCTCGACAGAGGACGAGATGATCCAGCAGGCCCGCGCGATCAAGAACCGTGCAAAGGCCTACGGCTTCATGCCCAATGTTGACGGCGTCCGGATGTTGCACCGTTTCCAGGAGCAGGGACTGGCGATTCTGAGTCCCGACGGCAAGCGCGCCGTCTTCAATTCGCCCGAGCACGTGCGGTACCTGACCCGGTATGTCGATCTTTTCAAGGAAGACTACTTCCCCGAAGATACGCTGCGGCGGGGGTATCTGGGCGCCACCGAGCGGTACAGCGCCGGGCAACTGGGGATGCTGATCACGGGGCCGCAGTTTCTCCTGCGGGTCAAGAGCGACAGCCCTGAGGTCTACGCGCAGACGTTCGTCGCGCCCTACCCCAAGGGGAGGGGCAACACGCAGCATCTGGCGATCATGGTGGTCGCCGTGCCCAAGGCGTCGCGTAACGCCACGGCGGCGGTCGACTTCGCGTTGTTCGTCACCAACGACGCGAATCAATTGGAATTTAGCAGACAGGTCGTCGTGTTCCCGTCCACGAAACAGGCGGCCGCCGATCCATTCTTCCGCCGCGGGGGCGCCGGCCCCGAGGATGTCGCGCGCAAAGTGGCCGCGGCCGATCTGGCAAACGCCCGCGACCTCAGCGTGGTGGCGCCGCATTCCGGCGATCTGTTTCGTGCCTTTCGCGAGGCGGTGGAGAGCGCGTTCTATGGCAAGCGCACCCCGAAGGACGCCCTCGACTGGGCGGTGGGGCAGTGGAATGCGCGGCTGTGAAGAGCGTCGTTGCGATCCTGGCGGCGGCGATCGTCGCCGCCGGCGGTGCGCCGGCCGTCGCGCAAACCGCAGGGACGCCGGGGATCGCCGGGCCGTTTGTCTGGTCTGACGCGTACGTCACGCCACCCCGCGACCGCCGCATCATTCCACAACCAAAAACTGTTCGCTGGCGCGAGGCGGCTTTTGAGATTACGGCTACCACCCGCATTGTGGTCGGCGATGCCGCGCAGCCCGAGGATCTCTACGCCGCTCGCGAACTGAACGAAGAGGTCGTCGCATGGGGCCGCCCGCCGCTGGCGGTCGTCCGATCCTCGGCGGTCGCGGCGGGGACGACAAACGTCATTCTCGTCGGCGAACCGGCGTTGAACCCGCTCGTGGCGGGCGCGCTCGCGCAGACCGGTCTGCGCGTTGATCCGCAGAGCCCCGGTCCCGAAGGCTATGCCCTCAGTGTGTCGCCCACGCTCGTGGTTGCGGGCGGATCCGACCGGCGGGGCACGTTTTACGCGATCCAGACCGTGCGGCAATTGATCGACCTCGATCGCGACCGCCTCATCGTCCGAGGTGTCGAGGTGCGCGATTGGCCGGATCATGCCATTCGCGCGGTCCACGTCGTACTCGACAACTACTCCGACGTGTTCCACGTCGCGTTGATCGACCGGATCTTCAGCCGGTACAAGTTCAACATGGTCATCGCCGAGTCGGAATACGTGCAGTGGGACAGCGCGCGAAACATCCGGCATCCGGGCGGGGCGACGAAGACACAGGCGGCGGCGGTCGTCACCGCGGCCCGCGAGCACTTGATGGAGCCCGTGCCGTTGATCCAGACCCTCGGTCATTCGGAGTGGCTGTTCAACAACGCTCAGAACCTCGATCTCCTGGAGATGCCGGCAGATCTGGCGCCGGTGCGGTACGTGTACAATCCATTGACCCCACGCGTCTACGACGTCGTGCTGCCGATCTTTGATGAAGCGCTCGATCTCTTCAAGTCGCGATACCTGCACATTGGTCACGACGAGGTGCGCAACGTCGTGCCGTTCCCATGGTCCGAGGAAGGCCGCCGGCTGGGCTTTGGCGAGCTGTACACGCGCGACATCCTGCGGCTGTATACCCACCTCCGCAACCGCGGTGCCGGCACGATGATGTGGGCCGACGTGGTGTTGACCGGTGACTACCTGCCGGAGTTTTCGCGCCTACCGAGAGACATCGTGATGGTGGACTGGCAGTACCACGACGCGGGCCGGTATCCCAGCCTGGCCAGGCTGCGCGAGATGGGGTTCCCGGTGCTGGGCGCTTCGTGGTTCAATCTCGGCAACAACGCGTCGCTGTCGCTGGAAGCCCACCGTGCGGGCGCCGCCGGGATGGTGCGCACGACGTGGACGGGGTACTTTGGCAACCGCGCCGCGTTGATGCAGTTCGAGCAGATGTACAGTTACGTCGTCGCAGCCGATCACTTCTGGAACACCGCGTCGGGCGGCTCAGGGTCGAACGGCCCCTTGGGGGCGGTAGATGCCGCGCGACGGTTTGCGGCCGACTGGCAGGAGCGGCGCGCGCCGCCGCGGACGGCTGCGGGGTTCCCGGTGGACCTGCGCGGTGTCGCCACCCGCAGTCACATCGACGATGGAAACGGGTGGTTGGGGAAGGGGCCCGCGTACGATCTCCGGAATCTTCCGACGGGCGCGCAGCGGTTTGCAGGCGTGCTCTTTGACGTGATCGATCCGGCCGCGAACCGCGGGCGCAGCGCAGTGATGCTGCGCGGGGCGGGGGAGGCACTGGAACGCCTCCCCGATCGGGTGGCGGTGGTCGTCAGGCGGCCCGCCGCCGCGCTGTGTTTCCTGCACGCGCTGCCCTATCCGGCGAGGACCGGAGATCTGGTGGCCACGTATCGCGTGTACTTCGATGATGGGGGAAGCGCCGACATCCCGGTGCACTACCGGCGCACCATCGGGACGTGGCTGGACGATCCCGCCGCGCTCGAGCACGAGATCGCCTGGAGCGGTTCGACGCGATCGGGGATCGACGTCCGGCTGTCGATGCTGTGTTGGACAAATCCCGATCCGCGGCGCGCGATCATGACCATCGACCTGATCGCGGGGACCGCTGAGGCGGCGCCTGCCATCTTTGCGATCACGGCGCTGGACGGACCGCGGCGATAGAGCGACGGAGGAGGATCGACGTGAACGAACGCGGCGTCGTGCTCTCGATCCAATTGTCGAAGGTGCACGGTCAGCTTCCCGTCCCGGTCGAGGAGACCCGGGCGCTGGTCGGACACGGTCTCGAAGGCGACAGTCACGGCAAGCGCAGGCCCAACACGGGACGCCAGGTGGTGCTGGTAGATCGGCGCACCCTGGAGGCCTTTGGGTTCGCGCACGGCGCGCTCCGAGAGCAGCTGACCGTCGATTTTCCTGGGCTGGATACGCTCGTTGCGGGCACGCGCCTTCGGGTCGGCGAGGCGGTGCTCGAGGTCAGCGGGCCGTGCGATCCCTGCGTGGGTATCGGCACGCTCAACGGCGTCGAGGACCCACACGCGCTGCGCGACGCGCTGGCCGGGAGACGCGGGATGTCCGCCAAGGTCGTCGCGGTTATAGGCACCGCTCTCATCCGCCGCGGCGACATGCTCGTGGTGGAGGCGGGCCTGCCCACTGCGGCCACGGAACGCGTTCCAGGATGAGCGGGCCGGGGCGGGTGATCGTCGAGCACATCGAAAGCCGGGCGCTCGTGGGCAACCGGATGGGCGACCCGCACGTTCGGCAGATCCCCGTGTATCTGCCCCCGGGCTACGATGGGGGGCGCGCGGCCTATCCCGTCATCTACTGGTTGCACGGGTTTAGCGGCACCGGTCTCGCCGCGATCAATCACAATCCGTGGGTGCCGTCGCTGCCCGAATGTATGGACCGCGTGATGGCGGGTGGCGCGCCACCCGCCATCCTGGTGATGGTCGATGGGTTCACGAAGTTTGGGGGCAGCCAGTACCTGAACTCCGACGCCAACGGCCGGTATGAAGACTTCACGACGGGTGAGGTCGTGGCGCACATCGACAGGCGCTACCGCACGCTCGCGTCGGCGCCGCACCGTGGCATCAACGGCAAGTCGAGCGGCGGGTATGGGGCGCTCGTCCTCGCGATGCGCCATCCCGATGTCTTTGGAGGCGCCGCGTCACACTCGGGCGATCTATTCTTTGAAGCCTGCTACAAACCCGACTTCTGGAAGTTCTGCAACACGGCCGCGAAGCACGGCGGTGTCGACGCGTTTCTCCGCGCGTTTCTGGCGATGCCCAAGAAGACCGACGCGGCCGTCACGGCGGTCAACATCGCGGCCATGGCGATGGCCTACTCATCGAACCCCAACCGGCCCCCGTTCTACTTCGATCTGCCGTTTGACGCGCACACCGGTGAACTCGATGACGCGGTATGGCAACGCTGGCTGGCCTGGGACCCGGTCGTCATGGCCGAGCGCTACGCGGACAACTTGCGGCGGCTGCGGGTGATCTACTTCGAATGCGGATCACGCGACCAGTTCTATCTACACTTGGGGGCCCGGCAACTCCACGACCGGCTCAGCCGGCTCGGCATCACCCACGAGTATCAAGAGTTCGACGACAACCATACCGCCGTCAACTACCGCTACGTCGAGTCGCTGCGCCGGCTGTGCGAGGCGCTGGCCGGCCCACATGGAGGCTAGACCCAGACCGCCCGTTCTTGGATGTACACGACGGCAGTGGCGCACAATCGCCGTCGCGTACGTGTTTTTAGGGCCCGCGCTCCTGCTGCTCGGCGTCTTCACCTTCTACCCCGTAGTCTTTGGCGCCGCGCTCAGCCTGTTCAACTACGATGTGATCTCGCCGCCCCGGTTCGTCGGGTTGGCGAATTTCCGCGCGTTGTGGGCGGACCGCTATCTCTGGCTGGCGCTGGGGAACTCGCTCAAGTTTCTGCTCGTGGTACCGGTGCTGCAGATCCTGTCGATCGGTCTGGCGGTTTCGGTCAACGCGCCGCTGCGCGGGATCCGCTGGTTCCGCGCCGCCTACTACGTCCCCGTCATTACGTCGATTGTCGTCGCAGGGCTGGTGTGGCGGTGGCTGTACGAACAGGACGGTCTGCTCAACTACTTGCTGATCCGTCTTGGCGTACTCACGCGCCCGATCGCCTGGCTGGGGCAGCCCGATCTGGCCCTCTACGCCGTGATGTTCGTGACCCTCTGGAAGGGCTTGGGTTACTACATGGTGATCTACCTGGCCGGGCTGCAGGGCATCCCCCCGGAGTGCGAGGAAGCGGCGATCACCGACGGCGCGACGCGCTGGCAGGTCTTCCGTCACGTCACGCTGCCGTTGCTGCGGCCGTCGATCCTGCTGGCGTCGACGATTTCGGCGATCGCCGCGCTCAAGGTCTTCGAGGAAGTGTACGTCATGACCGGCGGCGGGCCGATGTTTAGGACCTACACGATGTTCTACTACATCTTCGACAAAGGCTTTCAGCAGCTCGAGCTGGGCTATGCGGCCGCGATCGCCGTGGTGCTGGCCGCGGTCACGCTCGTGCTCTCGGCGGTGAACTTCCGCATCTTCCGGCAGGGAGGGTGGACGTATTACTGAGGGTCTCTTGAGTCGACCACCCCGCCCGCTCGCGCTCGCGGCGCGTTATGTGGGTTTGATCCTACTGGCGATCTTTACCACGTTTCCGCTCCTCTGGCTGGTGTCTACCGCGCTACGGACGAGCGGTCCGGTCTTCGGTTTCCCGCCCAACCTGCTGCCGTGGCCGGCCTCTTTGGGGAACTTCCTTACCGTATGGAAGACGATGCCGCTGCCGCGGTATTTCCTGAACACCGTGGTGCTGGCCGGACTGGGTGTCGGTCTGAACCTGATCTTGTGCGCGCTGGCCGCGTACCCGCTGGCACGCATGGAGTTCCCGGGGCGGAAGCTCATCGCCGGCCTGCTGCTGAGCACGCTGCTGCTGCCGGGGCACATCGGCCTGATCGTCAACTTTGTGACGCTGCTTCGGCTGCGTTTGGTCGACACGTACGCCGGCGTGTTGTTGCCCGGCGCCGTGAGCGTGTTTGGGATCTTCCTGCTGCGGCAGGCCTTCCTGACGGTGCCGCAGGATCTGGAGGACGCCGCGCGGATCGACGGCGCCGCGGAGTGGACGATCTGGTGGCGGGTGATGCTGCCGGTGATCACGCCCGCGCTGGGCGCGCTCGCCCTCTTCGAATTCGTCGCCGTCTGGAATTCGTTCCTATGGCCGCTGATCGTGCTCAAGAGCCCGGAGAAATATCCGCTGGCCGTGGGTCTGCTCTATTTGTCGGGGCTCTTCGCCCACAATACGCGCGCCGTCGCGGCCGGCGCCGTGATGATGACGTTGCCAATCATCGCGGTGTTTCTCTTCACGCAACGATACTTCATGCGGGGTTTGACGTCAGGAGCGATCCGGTGAGGGCGTGAAGCGGCTGCTATTTGTGCCGCTCGACGACCGGCCCGCGACCCGGGAAACGGTCCTCGACCTGCTGCCGCTGACCGGCGCCGCGTGGGACACGCCGCCAAAGGAGATCCTCGGTCACCGGCGCCGCCCGGCCGACCTGGACGCACTGTGGCGGTTGGTGGAACGCGAGGCCGGAATGATCGACGCGCTGATCGTCTCATCGGAGGTGCTCATTCACGGGGGGCTGGTGGCCTCAAGGCTGAGCGTCGATCCATTAGATGTTCTCTGGCGCCGGGTGGATCGGTTGGGGCGGCTGGCCGCGCGCGTGCCGACCTACTTGAGCGCGATCAACATGCGCATCCCCACCGGCGGCAGCGATGAGGAGCCCCCGTATTGGGGACCGCACGGCGACGCGCTCCGCCAGTACTCGGCAGAGCTCGATGCCGGGGAGCAAACCGATGATCACGCCAGGATCCAGCGCGCGATCGAGACGCTCGGGACCGTCCCCGCCGCGGCGATCGATGACCTGCTGCGGCGGCGGCGGCGGCAGTTGCTGTTGAACCTTGAACTAATCCAGATGGCGGGGAGCGGCCCGTTGCGCGACCTACTGATCGGTCAAGACGACGCGCAGCCCTACGGGCTGACGCGGGCCGATTTCTCGGTGCTGCGGCGGTTCCGCGATCGCAACGCCGCCGCGCGCGTGCACATCTCAGCCGGAGCCGACGAACTTGGGGCCCGGCTGCTGGCCAGGGTGGTCAACGACGCGGCGCAGAAGACCCCGAAGGTGGCGGTCCGCTACACGCACCCGGAGGCCCGCCGCAGCATCCCACGCTACGAGCCCTCGCCGCTGGAAGAGACCGTCGCCGCGCATCTGGAGGCCGCCGGTTGCACGATCAGCGATGACGAACCAGAGATCCTGCTGTGGATCCACAACTTTCCCGGCGTGCAGCAGCGCGAGTCGATCGACCAGCGCGGCGCGCCGCCGGCGCCGACCCGGACCGTCGCGGCGGCGATCGCCGAGGCGGTCACCCGCGGCATCGTCTGCGGCTGCGCCGACGTGCGGTATGCAAACGGCTCCGACGACGCCATGGTACGCTCGCTGTTGGCGCGAGAGGATTTTTGCGGGCTGGCCGGCTACGCGGGCTGGAACACCTGCAGCAATTCGCTGGGGACAGTCGTGGCGCAGGTCGTGCTCTCGTATCACGCGCGGGCGCTGCTGAGCCAGGTCCGGTATCGGCAGATTCGGCGGCGCTATCTGGCCCGGCGATTGCTGGACGACTGGGGGTACCAGACGATCGTACGCCCCTACCTGGCGCGTGAAGTGATCCCTCCGCTCGGCGCCGACCCGACGGCGCTCGGTCCCGCGCTCGGCGCCGTCCGCGAGGCGGCCCTGGCACGATATCGTGAACAGGTGCTGCCCTCGGTGGAGCGGCAGTTTGGATCACCAATCCTCATGAATATCTCCTTCCCCTGGGACCGCCTCTTCGAGATCGACGTGCAGATGCCCGATGACGCCGCGCCCGTCTGACACGCCGCGTCCCACGGGCCAGCGCGGGTACGACGTCGTCGTGATTGGCGGTGGCCCGGCGGGGTCGGTCGCCTCGGTGGCCGCCGCGCGCGAAGGGGCGCGCGTCGCGTGCGTCGAGCGGTACGGCTTTCTCGGCGGGACGCTGACAGCGGCCATGGTCGCGCCGATCATGGGTTTTCACGCCGGGAGCCAACAGGTCGTCCAAGGCATCCCGCAGGAGATCGTCGGCCGCATGATGGCCATCGGCGCCTCGCCGGGACACGTGCCCGATCCCATCGATTTCTGCGACACGGTGACGCCCTTCGACTACGAAGGGCTCAAGCGGGTGCTGCTCGAGATGGCCGTGGAGGCGGGCGTCGATCTCTGGTTCCACACGGTCTTTCTGGACGCGGAGGCGCGTGACGGCGAGATCGAGGCGGTGCGCGTCTGGCAGAAGGACGGCATCAAAGAACTCCGCGCGCCGGTGTTTATCGACGCTTCGGGCGACGGCGATCTGTCGGTCGCGGCGGGCGCCGCGTTTGAGATGGGCCGCCCCGGCGATCGCCGCCCGCAGCCCATGACGCTGATGTTTCGTCTGGGCGGCGTCAATTGGGACGAGGTGATGGAGTACCTCTCACAGCACCCCGACGAAGTGCAGCACGGTCAGGGCATCCACGGCCCGATCGACATCGGCTGGCTGCGCCGCCTGCCCAGCCGGGGCTTCGCCGGGTTCAAGACCACGGTGCTCGAGGCGCGGGCGCGAGGGGAGTGGACGATCCCGCGCGACCGCCTGCTGATCTTCGAGGGTGTGCGGCCCGGTGAGGCCGTGGTCAACACGACGCGGGTGCTCGATCGACTCGGCGTGGTCGGCGAGGACCTGGCGCGCGCGGAAGTCGAGGGCCGCCAGCAGGCCTATACGGTCGCCGATTTCCTGACGCGCCGCATCCCCGGCTTCGCGGGTTCGTATCTGCTCGAAACGCCGGCGCAGATCGGTGTGCGAGAGACGCGGCGGATCGTCGGTGACTACACGCTAACGGCCGACGACGTGCTCGGCGCGCGAAAGTTCGACGACGCGATCGCGTGCGGCGCATACCCGATCGACATCCACGACCCGGCCTCGGAGCGGCTGGTGACGAAACGCCTGCCCCAGGGCGAGTATTACACGATCCCCTATCGCTGTTTGCTGCCGCGTGACGGCAAGAACTGGCTGGTCGCGGGGCGGTGTATCTCGGCGACGCACGAAGCGTTCGCGGCGTTTCGGGTCTCGGCGATCGTGATGGCGATCGCGCAGGCAGCCGGGACGGCGGCGGCGATGGCGGTGGAGCGGCGATTCTCACCCAGGAGACTCGATCCGCGCGATTTGAGACGGATCCTCGCGCAACGATCTGCATTCGTCTGATTGGCTTAGTCTATGATTTGGCGAGGAGATCACCATTGCCAAGGCCGGTAAGCCCATTGCTAGACTCGTCCCGCTGACCGCCCGCATCGCAGGATTCTGGGAAGCGCGCGTGGGAAGATCTCCGTGGCCGATGATTTCGACGCACCGCTTCCCGACGAGGTCCTTCGAGCCTTCAACGAATGAGGCTGCTGCTCGATACGCACGCATTCCTGTGGTGGATCTCCAGTATCCGGTAGAGGTGGTGTGGTAGCGATGAGCGCCGTCGGCGATCCACTTGGCCGCCGCGGTCTGCTGATCGTGAGCCTGCCGCGCAATGACGCGGCGCTGGCGAAGGCCGCCGCGTCCGCCGGTGCCGACCTGCTGAAAGTGCACATTAACGTCCACCACCGGGCGTCGGGAACCCGGTTTGGGTCGCTGGAAGATGAAGAGGACCGGCTGGACGCCATTTTGAAGGTGGGAGTCCCCACCGGTCTGGTGCCGGGCGAAGAAATGATGGTCACCAGGGAGGAAATCCCCCGTTTGCGGCGATTTGCTTTCCTCGATGCCTATGTGCACCGGCTACCGCTGTTTCTCTACGACGTGGGGGTGCCCGTGATCCCGGCCATTCCCCACAACTATCCGCACGACGCTATGGGATCGGTGACGGCGCTGCCGGGCGACTGGTTGGAGGCTGCGCTGGTCCCGCCCCAGGGCTACGGCGCCGAGCCGGTGGCCGACGATCTGGTCGCGCTCGCCCGCCTGGGCTCGCTGACCCGGCGCCGGCTGATCGTGCCGAGCCAGCGCCGCCTTCGCCCCGAGGATTTGGGCCGGTACTTCGCGATCACGCACGTGTGGGCCGTGATGATCGGCGTGATCGTCACCGGGCGCGCCGCGCGCTCGCTTGGCCGCGCAACCGAAGCCTTCCGCCGCGCGCTCGATGGGCTGCTCGGATGATCATCGACGCGCAGGCGCCCACGAGGGTCGATCTCGCCGGTGGGACGCTCGACATCCATCCCATCTGCCTGATCGAAGACGATGCCTGGACGATCAACGCCGCCGTCGATATCCCGGTCTCGGTCCGTCTGGCCACGGCGCGGAGCGGCATTACGATCACCTCACAAGACATGCGGCAGCGTCTCAAGGCCGACTCACTCGACGCCCTGCCGGCCGCGGGCCCGCTCGATCTCGCGTGCCGCGCGCTTCGGTTTGCCGAGCCCAAGACCGGGGTGAACGTCACGCTCACCTCGACCGCGCCGCCGGGGTCGGGTCTGGGCGCGTCGTCGGCCCTGCTCGTCGCGCTGCTGGGGGCGCTCGACCGGCTGCGCCGCAAGCCGCGGCCGCTCGATGATCTGGTCGCGGTGGCGTGGCGGCTCGAGACGCAGTCGATCAGGACACTGACCGGGCGGCAGGATCACCTGGCCGCCGCGCACGGTGGTGTCAGCGCGATTCGATTTGGCGCCGACGGCGATCACGTCGAGCGGTTGCTTGACACACCAAAGCTGCGCGTGGCCCTGCAGGATCGGCTCGTGCTCGTCTACAGCGGGCAACCACACGCCTCGGGCGTGACCAACTGGGGCGTCGTCCGCGCGTATCTCGACGGGGCGCCCGCTGTGGTCAGCCGCATGCGCAGCATCGCCTCGGTGGCGCGCCAGATGCGCGACGCCCTACGCGCCGACGACATCAACGCCGTCGGCGAGTTGCTCACCGAAGAGTGGACGCATCGCCGCGAGTTGTCGGCCGGTGTCTCGACGCCGGAGATCGAAAAGGCCCTCTCGATCGCGCGCCGGCACGGCGCGATCGGCGGCAAGGCCTGCGGCGCCGGCGGCGGCGGGTGCGTGGTGATCTTCACACGCGATGGCGCCAAGCGCGCGGTGGAGAGCCAACTCCGCGGCGCCGGCTATCAGGTCCTCAAGATGGAGATTGCGCCCAAGGGCCTGCAGGTGCGCGCCGCGTCCTAGCGGCCCGGCATGCCGCTCCGCACCGACCGCAACCTGCAACTGCTGTTCGCCGCCATCCTCTTCTGGACGTTTGGCGTCGCGCTCTACGACGGGCTGGTCCCTATTTACGCGCGGCAGCTCGGCGCGTCACCCGTGCAACTGGGAACGCTGTGGACCGCGCGGCACATTGTGCTCGCGATCGGCTATTTGATCGGCATGCTGGTCGCCGATCGGGTGAGCCCGCGTACCGTCATGCTCGCCTCGTGGCTCGTCGGCACGCCGGTGCCGCTGCTGCTCGCGGCCGCCCCCACGTATGCGTGGCTGCTGCCCGGTCTGCTGCTGTACGAGCTGACGTTCTTTGGGTTGCCGATCGTCTACGCGTACATCAGCCAGCGCGTGCCGGCGTCGCAACTCGCCACCACCTTTACGACGCTTGGGGCCACCTCATCGGTCGCGTTTCTGGTCGGCCCGACGATTGGGGGTCTCATCGCGGACGCGTCCGGGATTCCCACGACGTTGAGGCTGGCGGCGGGGTTCTTCGCGCTGTCGACGGTTTTGATTTTGGCGCTCCGGCGCGGTCAGGACCGACCGCGCGCCGATGTGGCGCCGCGTGCCTTCGTGTGGGCCGAGATCCGACCGGTGGCCCCCGTGTTGTTGATCCACGCCGGGATCCAGTTCGTCATGCTGATCACGACCCCGTTTGCGACGCCGTTCCTGCGCGAGGCCCGCGGGCTCTCGCTCTCCGAGATTGGTTTTCTGAGTTCGATGCAGGCGGTGGGAGGCATCGGGCTGACGGCGTTGGCCGGCCGGATCGGGGACCGGGTGGGGATCCTGCTGGCGCTCACCGGCGCAACCCTCCTCTACGCGGCCGGCATCTCGGGGATCGTCTTCGGGCCGGCCGTGCTCCTCCCGCTGACGTCCATCTTCAGGGCGCGCGCGCCGATGAACTCGCTTGGGCAGGCCATGATCGGCTCGCGCGTGCCGGCCGCAATGTTCGGTCGCGCGTTTGCCATCGCTGGGGTGCTCTCGGCGCTCGCCTCCGCCGCGGGTGTCTTCGCCGGTGGATTCGCCTACCGCGCAAACCCAGGGCTACCGTTGCTCATCTCGGCGAGCCTTGCGGTCGGCATCGCCGCTGCCGTCCTATGGATCCGCCCGGGGCTGCGGGCATGAGCCTCGAGGCCGCGATCAAGGACGAGGCCCGCGGGCTGGGCTTCGATCTCGTGGGGATCACGACGGCAGAGTCTCTTGGAGAGGCAGGCGCGGCTTACAGGCAATGGATCGACGCCGGCATGCACGCGGGCATGGAGTACCTGGCGGTGAGGGCTGATCGCGTGGCGCACCCGCAGCGGGCGAAGCCCTTGGCCCGCTCGATCATTGCCGTCGCCATGAACTACTACGCCGGCGAAGCGGCACCGCCCGAGGACGGCACGCTGCGCGGGCGCATCGCCCGCTACGCCTGGGGCGACGACTATCACCTCGTCATGTGGAAGCGGCTGCGTGCGCTCTGTGCGTCGTTGAAGACGCGCGGCGCGGCGCTCGCGCACTACTACGTCGACACCGGGCCGATGCTCGACCGCGCGATCGCGCAGCGAGCCGGACTCGGGTGGTGCGGCCGGCACGGGTGTCTGATCACGAAGGCGTTTGGAACCTGGGTGGCACTGGGTGAGGTCTTGACCGATCTGACGCTGCAGCCCGACCCGCCGGCCTCAGGGGACTGCGGATACTGCGAGGCGTGTCTGCGGGGCGACGAGGCCTGCCCCACGGGCGCGATCGTGGCGCCGGGCGTCGTGGATTCGCGCAAGTGCATCTCGTACTGGACCATCGAGCACCGCGGGTGGATTCCCCGCGAGGTGCGGCCGACGCTGCAAGACATGATCTTTGGCTGCGATCTCTGCCAGGAGGCGTGCCCCTTCAATCGTTTGGCGCGGCCAACGACACATTCCGAATTTCAGCCGCGGCCTGATGTAGGGCCGTATCCGGAACTGTTGCCCCTACTGAACATTGATGAGAATGAATATCAACACCGATTCCGCCGTAGCCCGGTCAAACGCGCGAAACGCGGCGGGTTACGGCGCAACGTCGCCGTCGCGTTGGGCAACCTTGCCGACGAGCGCGCGGTGCCTGAGTTGATTCGCGCCTTGAACGACCCCGATGATCCGATCGTCCGAGGCCACGCCGCCTGGGCGCTGGGCCGCATCGGCGGAGAGGCCGCACGGGCTGCATTGCAGGCCGCGGCCGGTGGTGAGCAAGACCCGCGTGTGCTCGAGGAGATCCGCGTGGCGCTGGCGCCCGCGGCCTAGCCGGGCACGGTGACCGGGCGTCCAGTCGCGTGCGACGCGACGATGGCTAGGGCGATCTCCAGGGCGGCGCGTCCGTCGTCACCGGACGGGATGACGCGGCCGTTGCCCTCGATCGCGTCAAGAAACGCGGCGACTTCCTCGTCGAAGCGCCGGTCGGGCCCCGCATCCTCGCGCCAGGTCCGGCTCGGCGTGATGATCTCGAGGTTCTCACCGGTGCGCATCCGGATCAGACCGTCGGCCCCGTAGATGTCCGTCTCCCACTGTGGCGAAATCGCGATGGCATGATAGTGGTGGGTGATCGCCGCCCGCAGACCCTCCTCGAACGCCAGCAGCGCCGCAAACGACGAGTCGGCGTCGCTCCCAGGCAGCAAGGCGGCGGTGGACCCGTACACGGTGGTGACGCGACGCCCGAGCAGCCACCGCGCACGATCGATTCGATGTACCCCGGAGTAGAGTAGCGCGCCACCGCCGTCTCGGGCGCGCTGCACCCATGCGGGCCACGCCGTCTGGCCGCCGCCGGCGCTGTGGTCGGTGAGGAAGCAAGGCTCGCCGATGACCCCGGAGGTGATGAGCTGATGCGCGCGCTGAGCTTCGGGGCGATACCGGTGGACGAACCCAATCATCAAGACGACGCTGGCCTCGCGCGCGGCGGCCGACACCCGATCGGCGTCTTCGAGCGTCGTCGCCATCGGTTTTTCCAGGATCATGTGGACTCCCGCCCGCGCCGTGTCGATGGCAATGCCCGCAAGCGCCGTATGCGGCACGCAGATCGTGACGGCGTCAACCTCGCCCAGTACTCCCCGGTGGTCGGGAGAGTAGCGAGCGCCGGTGTCGGCGGCGAGGCGTTCGCCGCGACCGCGATCCGCGTCGACCACGTGCGTCAACGTCGCGCGCGGGCTTGCCGCCACCGCGCGAGCATGCAGGAGACCGGCCTGGCCGGCGCCGATGATGCCCATCCGGATCATGGTGCCGGCTGGTTCGACGGCCGCGGCAATGGTCCCTCGGAGGACTTCGGCGCCGGAGACTCGTACTGTGCAGCACCGTGAGCGACACGTGAATCATCCCTTGAAGGACAATGGCCTGGGCGATCGGATCGTGCTGGTCACGGGCTCCGGCCGCGGTATCGGCCGCGGGGCGGCGGTGGGTCTGGCCCGCCGCGGCGCGCGGCTCGCGCTGCTCGATGTCACGGACGACGAACTCGATAGGACGGTCGCGCTAGCGCGGGCCGAGGGTGCGCAGGTCATGGCGATCCGCGCCGACCTCCGGCGGCGTGACGAGATCGATCGGGCGCTCGCGACGTTGGCCGCTGCTTGGGGGCCGCCCGACGTCGTGGTCAACAACGCCGCCGTGCTGCACTTGAAGTCGTTTGAGGACACCGATCCGGGCGTGTGGGACGATACGATCCGCGTCAATCTCGAGGCCGCATACTACCTGACGTGGCGCGTGTACCGGCAGATGCTCGAAGGCGGGCGCGGGCACATCCTCAGCATGTCGTCGAACGCCGGGGTCCGGCCCTTCGCCTTCGAGACCGCCTACTGCGCGGCGAAGTATGGCATCGAGGGTCTGTTCAGATCGCTCGCGACCGAAGCCTCTGAGCGCGGGGTGTTTGTTGTGTTGTGCACCCCGGGCAAGACTACCAAACCCACCTCGATGACGGATGCGGCCTTTGCGACGCTGGCCCCGGAAGACCAACGCCGCTACGCGGATCCCGAGGTGTTTGCGGAAGCCTTTGGGTATCTTGCCGCGATCTCGGATCGCGCGCTCTCGGGGCGGCGGTTTGATCTGTTTGCCCTCGCCGAACTCGTGCGCGAGCAGGGCTGGTCGGTGCCGGGTACCCTGGCGCTCCAAAGGGCCGAGCGCGACCACGTGTAAGTAAGAGGAGCGGTGCTCTCGAGTCCGGTTGCCTTTGGAGGCAAGCGTGGCGGCCTACGTTGGTCGGCGCGTCCTGGCAAGCATTCCTGTCCTGCTGCTGGTCGTCACGGCGGTCTTCTTCGTGTTCCAGCTGATCCCGGGTGATCCCGCGCGCGCCTTCCTGGGGCCCGAAGCGACGCCCGACACCGTTGAGCAGGTCCGCCGCGACCTGGGGTTGGACAAACCGGTGGTCGTGCAATACGTGACGTACCTGCGGCGGTTGCTCCAGGGGAACCTGGGGAAATCGATTTCCACGCGGCGCCCTGTGGCGGTGGAGCTGGGATCGCCGTTTCGCAACACCGTCAATCTCTCGCTGGCGAGCATCGTCCTGGCCACCGTGGCCGGTGTGCTGCTCGGGACGGTGGCCGCCGTGAATCAGGGCAAGACGTGGGATCACGTCGCGACGATTCTGGCGCTCCTAGGGATCTCGATCCCCGTGTTTTGGCTCGGTCTATTGATGATGTATTTCTTTAGCGTGAACCTGCACATCCTGCCCAGCGCCGGCAACGATACCTGGCGGCACTATTTCATGCCGACCGTCGCCCTATCGGTGTTTTCGCTGGCATTTATCGCGCGGATGACACGGTCGTCCCTGCTCGAAGTCATCCGACAAGATTACGTGCGCACGGCCCGCGCAAAGGGCGTGCCCGAATGGATGGTGGTGGGGTATCACGCGTTGCGCAACGCGCTGCTGCCCGTGGTCATCGTGGTCGGGCTGCGGTTCGGCTACATGTTGGGCGGCGCGGTCGTGACCGAGCAGGTCTTTGCGTGGCCCGGCTTGGGCCGGCTGCTGGTGCAGGCCGTGGGGCAGCGCGATATCCCGCTGATCCAGGGTATCTTGCTGCTCTTCGCGGCCGCGTTCGTGTTGGTCAATCTCGTGGTGGATCTCCTCTATGGCTTCCTCGACCCCCAGATCCGATACCGCTAGCACGGCCGAGCGCGTGCCGGCAGCGCGCGTGGCGACCCCCAACGCGCTGCGCGTGTTCGTCCGCCTGCACCGGCTGGCCGCCATCGGCACCTTCCTGGTCCTGCTGTTCGTGTTCGCAGGCGTGTTCGCGCCCATGCTCGTCCCCTTCGACCCCGACCTGATCGACGTGCGCTCGACGTTGCAGCCGCCCAGCCACGCGCACCTGCTGGGCACGGACAACCAGGGCCGCGATCTGCTGAGCCGGATCATCTTCGGCGCGCGCATGTCGCTATTCATCTCGATGGCGTCGGTGGGCGCGGGGGCGGTCACCGGCGTGGCGCTGGGTACGCTTGCCGGATACTACCGCAGGCTCGACGGTCCGATCATGCGGCTGAACGAGGTGATGCTGGCGTTTCCGGGGATCGTCGTGGCGCTGACCGTAGTGTCGATCCTCGGCCGCGGTCTGGAGAACCTGATCGTGGCCATCGCGATCGTGCAGATCCCCCAGTACATCCGGCTGGCGCACGGGTTAACCCTATCGGTCAAGGATCGCGCGTATGTCGAAGCCGCCGTTGCTTCCGGCGCCACAGACGGCATCATCCTGCTGCGCCACATCATGCCGAACTCGCTCGCGCCGATCATCGTGCAGACCAGCCTCCTGGTCCCAGGAGCGATCATGACGTCGGCCACCTTGAGCTTTCTCGGGCTGGGCGTGTCGCCCCCGACGGCCGAGTGGGGGGCGATGCTGCAGAACAGCCTGCAGTGGTCGCGTCTCGCCCCACACGTGATGGTCATCCCCGGGGTGGCGCTGATGCTCGTGGTGTTTGGGTTCAACGTGCTTGGCGATGGGCTGCGCGACGCGATGGACCCCCGCCTGCGGCGGATGAGCGGTGGGTCGCCCGGGTCGACCGCCGGCGCGGGAGGCTAAGAGCGACATGGCGCGCCAGACCGCTCGGCTGAGAGTGCCGTTCAACGACGTGCGCGTCCAGAACCAGCGCCTCCGCGCGGAGATCAATGCCGCGATCCAGGCCGTCATTGATGACGGTCGATTCGAGTTGGGGCGCGAAGTCTACGAGTTCGAGGCGGAGTTTGCCGCGTACTGCGGCGTCCGCCACGCCGTCAGCGTCCACTCGGGCACCGCGGCGCTCCACGTCGCCCTGCTGGCGATGGGCATCGGCGCCGGCGATGAGGTGATCACGGTCGCCAACACCGATCCCTCGACGGTGGCCGCGATCCGCTTTACGGGCGCGCGGCCGGTGCTGGTGGATATCGACGCGTCGAGTCTCAATATGGATCCGGAGGTGCTGGCCGCCGCGATCTCACCCCGCACGAAGGCGATCATGCCTGTGCACATGTACGGCCGGCCCTCGGAGATGGCGCCGATCCTGCACGTCGCGCGGGATCATCGTCTGCTCGTGATCGAAGATGCGGCCCTGGCGACTGGGGCGACGTATCGGGGCGCCAAGACCGGCACGCTCGGCGACGCCGCGGGTTTCAGCTTCGCGCCTGGGAAGGTTCTCGGGGCGTTTGGGTGGGGCGGGATGATCACGACCGGCGATCCTGAGATCGCCCGCCGAGCGCGGATGTTCCGCGCGTACGGTGAGGATCCTGACCAGTACCCGCCGCCGGCCGCCGGTTTTCGGTTTGCGGGGCTGCACCCCGAAGTGGTGGGCTGGAACGTGCGGATTGACACGATCCAGGCGGCCGTGCTGCTGGTGAAGCTACGCCACCTCGAGCCCTCGATCGAGGAGCGGCGCGCGATCGCCGAGCGCTACCGGCGCGGCCTTGCCGGGTTGCCGGTCGTCGTACCCGATGACCCGCCGCACATGCGGTGCGTCTACCGCAATATCGTTGTCAGGGTTCAGTACCGCGACGCAGTGCGTCGGGCGCTCTACGACGCGGGGATTCCCACAGGCACGCACTACATCCCACCGGTGCACCTGCAGCCGGCATATCACGACCTGGGGTATGCGATGGGATCGCTTCCCGAGACTGAACGCGCAGCCGACGAACTGCTGACGCTGCCGATCTATCCGGGCATGCCCGACGGCGACGTCGATGTCGTTATTGGGGAGATTGCGCGCTTCGTGTCGCGGTGACCGGTTGGCCGGTCTACGCCGCCGTCTGCGCGACGGCTTCCAACACGGTCTCGGCAACCTCGTCAACATGCTCGGGGAGCAATCCCGCGTACATCGGCAGCGCGAGCAGCCGGTCGGCCGCGTGTTCGGCTACCGGACACGTCCCCGGTCCCAAGCCCAGGTGATGATAGACGGGCTGTAGATGCACCGGCGGGATGTACCGCAGCGCGGTGGCGATGCCCCGATCGGTCAGGACGCGCCGGACATGGTTGCGGCCGGGCACGAGCACCACGTACTCGCGCCACGCGTGGGTGCACCCCGGTCTGACAACGGGCGCCCTGACCGGCGTGCCCTGAAAATGTCGCGCGTACCGCTCCGCCACCGCCTGCCGCTCCGCCTGCCACGCCGCGACTTGCGGCAGCTTGAGACGCACGATCGCGGCCTGCAAATCGCTCATGTACACGAAGTGGCCTTCCCGAAGGTTCTGCTGTCCCTGCTGGCGCAGCCGTTGTTCAGGCGGAGCCTCCGAGAGTTCGGGGTCCTGACCGACGCCGCGCAAGAGCAGCGCTTCACGCGCGACCACGGGGTCTCGTGTCACCAGCATGCCCCCGTCGCCGCCCCCGCCGATCACTTTGCCGATGCCGAAGCTGAAACACCCCACAGACCCGATCAGCCCGGTGTGCCGGCCGTTGTGCGTAGCGCCGAGCGAGAGGCAGGCATCCTCGATGACGGCCAACCTGTGACGTGCGGCGATGTCCATGATCGAGGTCATGTCTGCCGGGTGACCGTACATGTGAACGGGGAAGATCGCGCGGGTCCGTGGTGTCATGTGCTGTTCTAACAGGTTGGGGTCAAGGTTCATCGTGTCGGGTTCGATGTCGCACAGGACGAAGCGGGCGCCGGTCCGTGTGACCGACGCGGTCGTCATCAAATCCGAGTTGGGGACCGTGATGACCTCATCGCCGGGTCCGATGCCCAATGCCTTCAACGCGAGCAGCATCGCCGCCGTGCCCGACTGCACGGCGACCGCGTGACAGCCGCCGAGCATGTCGCTCACGTCCTGTTCCAACAGTGGGCTTTGGAACCGGCCCGGGGTCACCTGTCCAAGCAGGATCTCGCGCAGCGCGGCCTCGATCTGCGGGAAGAGGCGGCGGTTCTGGATGCTGTCGTCGGAGACCGGGATGCGCACGGCTGGGATTCCGCGGGCGGAGGGGAGGGGCGCCGCGGCGAGGCCGCGGCGCCCCGTCTCAACCCCTCAGGCGCGCTAGCGCTTTTCCTTCCAGGCGTACTTGACCGGCCACATGTTGTACGCAGGGTCCAGATAGACGCCCTGGACGGAGTCTTTCATCGGTGCCTGCATCTGGATGTCGAAGAGCAAGATCCCCGGCGCGTCGCGGACAACCTGCTTGATGATTTGCGAGTAGTAGATCGAGTTGCGCCCGGACAGGTTACGGACGCGCAGCGAGTCCTCGATCAGGCGGTCCACCTGCGGGTTGGAGTAGTGCGAGTAGTTGAACCCGTTCGGCGGGAAGTCGACGCTGCGGTAGAAACCGAGCATGACATACTCGGCGTCGGCGGTAAACGTGTTGTTGCCCAGGTTGAGCATGTCATATTCGACGGCCACGCCGCCCGGCGCGTTCAGCCGGGCGAGCAGCGTCGCGCTGTCGGCCACGACGAGGTTGGCGTCGACGCCGACGGCTCGCAGCATGCCCTGAACCAGTTCGGCGACCTCAAAGTCGCCGGGGGCGCCGCCTTTGCGCGTCACATAGGTGATCCGCAGCGGCTGGCCGTCGCGCTGGCGGATCCCACCCGCGCCCACGCGCCACCCGGCTTCTTCCAGCAGAGCCCGTGCCTTGTCCGGGTTGTACGGGTAGCCTTCCGTCGGCGTGAAGCCGGTCACCTGCGGGCCAAACAGCCACACCGTCGCCGTCTTCCCATTGCCCAACAGGACCGTGCGGATGATGCCCTCTTTGTCGACCGCGTAGTTGAGCGCCTGCCGGACGCGGACGTCGCTGACCAGGGGCCGGCGCGTGTTGATGTAGATGCAATACTGTCGCGAACCCACGCGTTCCAGCACCTTGAAGCCGGACCTCGTCTTGAACCGCTGGGCGTCGGGGAACGAAACCTCGCGGGCGATGTCGACGTCGCCCGCCTCCAGCATCGTGGCCCGCGTGTTGATGTCATCGGCCACGCGGTAGACGATCTCATCGAGGTATGGCAGCCCCTTCTGCCAGTAGTTGGGATTCCGCCGCAGCCGCAGTATTTGGTTCGGACGGAACTCCGCGACCGTGAAGGGGCCTGTCCCGGACGCCTGCAGCCGGATGCCGTCCTCGCCGACCTGTTGGACGAACCGGGGACTGTACATCGCGTTGTTCCCCATCGTCAGGATCGCATTCAGGTTGGGCGCCGTCCGGCTCAGGCTCACCCGGACCGTCAGATCGTCTACCACGTCGATAGATTTGAACGGCAGCAACCCGTACTGGATCTGCCGTCGGGAGATGCGGCGATCAAAGTTCCACTTCACGACCTCGGCGTTGAACGGCGAGCCGTCGTGGAACTTGATGTTGGGCTTGAGCTTCCAGGTGACGGTCAGGCCGTCGGACGAGACCTGCTCAGACTCCACCAGGAGCGGTTGGACCTTCCCGGTGCTGTCGCGCTCGAAGAGGCGTTCGTAAAAGTTGCCGATGGCCTCGACGATCAGCGTTTGAGACACCGAGTTCGTGTCGAGATGGGGGAGGCCGGACGGGTACGACAGGGTCAGCGTCCCGCCGCGGATGGGCTCACGGGCCGGGGCCGGTGCGGCCGTTCCTGAGCCAAGGCCCACGAGCACAAGGATGCCGACGAGGCCGAGCGCCGCGAGAACACGCGAGACATGCAGACGTCCGTTCAACATACGGGTCACGCTCCTTTGGTGGTCAAAGTGCCTCTACGCTGTCAACTGCCGAGCTTCCTGTATGGTTTCCCCAACGGTGACAGCACGCGGCCGCCGTTGCGGGTGACATGGTAGTTGTCCGAGATCAAGAACGCGAGATCGCCCTTCAGCCACGTCGACGGATGGAAGGAGAGGACCATGTTCTCCTTCATCAGTTCGTCGGGTGGGGGCGGGGTGATGCCGTCGGCCTCGTCGGTGCCGATCGTATGACAGTTCGGTGTGTGATGGCCGATGACATCGTAGCCGGCGTCCATGAACACCTTATCGGCGGTCTCGGCGATGAGGCCGTAGCGGTTCCCGGGTCTGGCGACGGCCGCGGCGGCTCGGACCGCCTGCCACGATGTCTCGAACCGCTTGGCCGCCGGATCGGGCAACGGGCCAAACGAGTACAGACAGGTGATCTCGTGCCAGTAACCCAGGGGGCCCGTGTAGACGAGTTCGAAGAGGATGACGTCGTCTCGCTTCAGCGGGCGATCCAACAGCGGGGGGATCGTGTAGGGGCGCTGGTCCAGCGAGTACTTCGATCGTCCCCAGAAGCATCCGCGTGCTTTTGCGTACCGCTCGGACTCCGCGGCGGCCTCCCACGCGGGCATCCCGGGTTTGGCGATCTCGCCGAACCGCTCGAGGGCGCCGGCGAGAATCGCCCCGGTCTCCTCCATGGCCTTGATCTCAAACGGCGACTTGATCTGGCGGACCGCGTTGACCTCGGCGTTGAGTTCTTGGAACGTGACACCGGGCAGGCCTTGCGAGAGCACGGCGTGCTCGCTCAGCGAGAGCACCGACAACATGTTCAAGGTGCCGATCTTCTGGCCCGGCTTGACCACCTTCTTGAGTTCATCGATCACCCGCGCTGTCGGCGGCTTATTCTCGAGAATCGTGCTGACGACAGACGGCGTGGTCGCGATCTGCTTGGCCCACGCGGCGCCGTAGTTGGAGAACATGATGACCAAGGGATCGGGGTCCTGCAGCGTGACGATGAAGAACGCCCGCCCCGCCCACAGCTCGACGTTGGTGAAATAGCGGAGGAACCCGGTCTGCCCTGGCGCACCGCCCGCAATACCCAGTACCGCGGGCACGTTGTTGGCGGCCATGATCTTCTTGAGTTCGGCTATCCTGCGCTGCACATCGGCGCGGTGCTCGGGCGTTGGTGTCAGCATCGGTGCGGCCCCCCTTTCGTGTCAACGTGCGGTCGTGCGCGCGGCTACAGCGGGAACGGTACGCTGAGATCCGCCGCGATCGGACGGAGTTTTTCGACGGTCTCGGCGTCGACGGGGATACCGTTCTTGAGCCGGTCCTGCATCCGGCGCTGCTCGGCTTCGCCGGGCAGCAGGATCTCTTCGCCGGGGGTAATCGGTGACGCCGACTTCACCTCGCGGATGAGCTGTTCGAGGCGATCGAAGAACTGTTGTCTGGGCATGAACGCCTCGACATTCACGGCGGTCATCACGTGCGCCACGTCGAAGTGGCTGTCGTCTTGAAACACCGACATCCCGAACTGCGCGCCCATCATGACGCCGGTCATGACGTCGGTCATGAAGCTCAACCCGTATCCCTTCGCGCGGCCGATCGGGAGTTGCGTGCTGCCGTTGAGCAGCTCGGCGGGATTCGTCGTGCGGCGGCCGTCCGCGGTCAGCGCCAGGTCGTCGGGCACCGTGCGCCCCTCACGATGCGCCCACGCAATCATGCCGATCCCCGACATCGTGAGCGCCATGTCCAGGATGATCGGGTACGCGTTTCGGCGTGGCACCGCCCAGCCCCAGGGGTTCGTGCCCAGCACCGCGTTCTTCGCTCCCCACGGCGCCATTTCCGCTTTCGCGTTGGTCATGGCCAGGCCGATGAAGCCGGATTCCGCGGCGGTCTTCGCGTGATAGCCGGCGATCCCAAAATGGTTGCTGTTGCGCACACCCACTATGCCGATCCCCGACTTACCCGCCAATTCGATCGCCTTGCGCATCGCGGTGTTGCCGGCATGATACCCGAAGGCCCTGTTGGCCTCGAGCAGCGCATACGCCGGGCCTTCCCTGACCCACGTGAGTTTCGCGCGCGGGACGTACCCGCCGTTCTTGACGCGCCGGTGGTAGCGAAAGAACTTCTCCAGACCTTGTCCCTGCCCGGGGTGCCACCAGAGGCTCGCCGTCGTGATGCCGTCGCTGACGACGTCGGCCTCTTCGGGGCTCCCGCCGAGGCCGAGGATGAGATCGCGCGCGAACGTCCGCACGACCGGCTCCGGGTACCGCTTGACCAGCGACTCTTTCAGTGGTACGTGGATCTCTTTCATCGTGTCCTCCTCATGCCAGCCTGGGGATCGCGTCCGCGATCCGGCGTACGGCCTCGGCGATCAGGTGCTCGGGCTGCAGAAAGGTCATGCGGATGAAGCCGCCCCACGCCTCGCCGTACCCGACGCCGGGGAAGACGAGCACGTGGGTCTCTTCAAGGATGCGGCGCGCAAACTCGACAGACGAGAGACCCGTCGGCCGGATATCTACCAGGATGAACTGCCCGCCCTTTGGCGTGCCGTACGGCAGCCCGATGCGGTCAAGGCCCTCCATGATCAGGCGGCGTCGCCTGGCGTAGGCGGCGCGCATCTCGTGCAGCGGCTCCTGCGGGCCGGTCAGCGCCGCGATGCCCGCGCAGTGGCTGAGCACGGAGGTCCCACCGCTCACCGCTTCTTTGATCCGCCGGACCTGCTGCATGATCTCCGCGGGTCCGGCCACCCAGCCGAGCCGCCAGCCGGTCATCGCGTACGACTTCGACAGCGCATTGAGCGTCAACGTGCGTGCCCCCATTCCCGGCAGCGAGGCGGGTGAGGTGTGCACGGCACCATCGTAGAGGAAACGGTCATAAATCTCGTCCGACAGGATGATCAGGTCATGCTCCTCGGCAATGGCCGCCAGTTCTCGAACATCGCCGGGTGGCAGCACGGCCGCGGTCGGGTTGTTGGGTGAGACCAAGACGAGCGCGCGCGTCTTCGGCGTGATGGCGGCGCGCACGCGGTCGGGATCCAGGACGAAGTGGTCTTCCACCGACAGGTTCAGCGACACTTTGACCGCGCCGGCAAACGGGATCGCGTCCCGATAACTGTTGTACGTCGGTTCGGGTAGGATAATCTCCTCACCCGGTCCGACGGCGGCCTGTACCATCACGAAGAGCGCCTCCTGGCCGCCCTGCGTGAGGACGATCTCCGTGCGCGGATCGACGTCGATGCCGTTGATGGTTTTCAGACGCGCCGCGATCGCCTCGTGGAGTTGCGCGCGGAGCACCTCGGGCGACGCGCGGTCGCGCTCGTCCGCTTCAAGCCACTGCTGCACCGCCCGGCGGATGTGTACCGGGGTGTCGAAGTCGGGGTCGCCTCGCCCAAGGGTGATCGCATCGGGAAACTGTTTGGCCCGCGCGGTGAGCGAGTACAGAAGCGACGTCCCAGCGCCACCGGCCGAGGCGCCCGCAGAGGGCGCGTTGACGGCTCCACCGCTCACGGTGAGTCACCGCGTCTGGTTTCGCTCGCCGCGAGCGCGCGCATGGCGCCGACGACCTCGCCGGTCGGCGTCACGGTGAAGCGCAGCACTCCCGGCGCACCGAACGCCTCACCCGGCATTGGTCGTGCCTGCAACTGCGAGAGATCGACGCCGGCGGCCGGCCGAACGGCCAGCACCGCCGCGGCTTCGCCGGGCAGAACGCGCGAAGGGAGGAGGCCGGCGGCCTCGGCCTTGATCTGCTGCAACAGCACACGCTGATGGTTCAACGCGGCAGGGCCGGCTTGCAGGACGCCGAGCACGCCCCACTGCGCCGGCGTCGTCGTGCAGATCGCGATGATCTGTTTGAGGCTGAGGGCCCGTTGAAAGAGCGCCGGCGGGCCGGCGAGATACGCGGCGAGCCAGCCTTCCACACCCGCACCCGACCACAGCGTCCCCAGCGTGATCGTGCGCTCAGCCATGCCCGGAAGCGCGCCGATCAGCTCATACGGCGTGCCGTCCCGCACCCAAGGCGCCAGCGTCGCATCCCAGACGACCACCGCATCGGTCTGGATGACGGCGTTGGCGATGGCCTCGACCTGCGGCCGGTCGATGAGTTTGCCGGTGAGCCGGTTTGGCGATTCAAGGTACAGGGCCGTCTTGCCCGGCGCCACCGCGCGCGTGATGTCATCGATCACCGGCGTCATCGCGAGCGGATCGAGCGTGAGCCGATCCGCCATCATCTGACCCAACGACGCGGCCTTGCGCGCGCCCGGGTGCACGATGGACGGGAGGACGACCCGATAACCCGCGTGCGCGAGTGCGTGCATCGCCAGGAAGCGCGCCTCTTGCTCACCCGACGCAATGATCAGACCCGCTTCGGCGTCCACGGGCAGGCCCTGCAACGCGAGGACGCCTGCGACCGCTTCAAGCAGCGGCGCGATGCCCGGCACGTCGGCATAGTGCGTCTCGCCGGCCTCAAGCGCGGCCGACGCGGCTTTGCGAGCGACGGGTGCGAGGTCGAAGACCGGGTGATCGCCCGAGAGGTCCTGGCCCGACGCCAGCGGCTCTGGCATCTCTAATTGCAGCGCCTGGTTCCGCTGCAGCCTGCCGACCGCCTGCGACATCCGCGCTGATCCTGACACGGCGTGCGCTCGGGTTGCTAGCCCCCGATCTCCTCCTCGATCACGCCGTAGAAGATGCACCAGTCACCGAGCTGCACGCTCGGGTTCGTCCGCATCCCAAACGGGATGCCGTCGCACGGCGCGCGGACTTCCGCCGCGAGATCGCCGTCGAGGGTGTAGATACGGGCCATGATCGTGCCCTCGCGGATGCGCTCGCGCAACACTTCGGGCACGGGCACCCAGAACCCCGACGTCGGCGCCAGCACCACCGTCTTCTGCTGGCCGACCATCCATCGCCGAGCGTATTGCGGCGTGCCGTCCACCATCTTGTAGTGGCGCATGATGTTGAGCAGGGCGCGCGCCAGCGCGTTGCCATTGTCACGGAAGCGCGCGGGGAAGGTGTCGCACAGCCCGCCGAGCTCCACCGTGATCGCGGGTTTCCCCTTTTGCTTCATCGCCGCCATCGGGCTGCCGCGGTCGCTGAACGACTTGAGTAAGAGGTCCCACTCGGGCCCCATCGCCTTCGCCAGTTCGAGACCTTCGGGGGTGGGATTGTAGAATTGCGCGTAGGCGAGGTAGGAGTGCGCGCCACCGGAATGGATCGAGACTTCCATGTCCGCGTGCTCGATCATCGTGACATGATGCGCGTGCGCGATCCGCTCGGTGAGGTGGCCGTCGGGGCGGCCGGGGTAGATGCGATTCAAGTCATACGTGAAGAGGTCGGTGGGATTCCCGCGTTGAGAGTGCTCGAACGCTCCCACGTTCACGACCGGAACGGCTACGAGGGCGCCGCGCATCGAGCGTGGGTCGAGTTGCGACAACAGGGTGAAGAGGGCCATCGGCCCTTCGGGTTCGTCGCCGTGGATCGCCCCGTTGACCCACAGCACCGGACCATCGTCTGCGCCGTTGAGCACGATTAGGGGGATTTCGATCGGGCCGCCGCCGGTCCGCTGCCCCACGGGAATGACGCCCTTCGACTTGCCGGCGCGAGGTGCGCGCGCCGTTCCAACGGCAAGTTCCTTTTTCAAACGAAGTCACCCCCGGATGCAATGACCGGCGCGGTCGAGACTGAGCGGTATACTCGGTGTGTGCTGCTGGCGCTTCGAATCGTTCGTTGCCCGTTAGCGGGCTCCTTCCGATCACTCGATTCGTTAACGGTTGATGGCCTGCGGCACCGGCGCCCGGAGCCGGTGCAGAGGAGGAAGTGATGCCAACCGGACGAGCTCCCGACCCCGTGGATCTCCTGGTGCGGGGCGGGTACCTGCTGACGATGGACGACCAGGATCGCATCTACGATCCCGGTGCAGTGGCGATCCACGGCGACCGCATTGTGGCGGTTGGTCCGGCCGGCGAGGTCGGTGCCCGTTTCCGGGCGCGGGAAGTTATCGACGTGCCGGGCCATGCCGTGATGCCCGGTTTGATCGATGCGTATTCGCACGCCGGCCACGGGATGATCAAGGCGCTGCACACGCCGCGTCTCGGGTGGCCCACCAACAAGGTCTACTTTCACGCGACGACGCCGGACTGGTGGCACGCCGAGGCGCAACTGAGCGCGCTCGAGCGCGTGCGGTTCGGGACCACGACCGGGCTGACCGTCTTGGGTGCGACACCGGCGCGCGCCGACGACGCCGCATACGCCGACGCGCATCTCAACGGACTGCTGGCCGTCGGCACTCGGGAGATGCTGTCGATCGGCCCGCCCGATCCGTTCATCGACCACGTGCCGAAGCCGTGGAGCGCCACCGACTGGCGTACCGGTCAAGCTGTGGAGAAGCCGTTCACACACGAGCAATGTATGCAGGTCACCACCGACGTGATCAGCCGCTGGCACCGGACGCACAACGATCGGATCCGCGTCTGCGTCCACCCGCCCTATCTGCTGGGGCGCTTCGCGCCGCATCCACGGTTTCCACACGAGTATCACCCGGAAGACACCCCGCAAATGATCCGTCACGCCGAGGAGATGCGCGAATTTGCCGGCCGCCGGCAGGTCATGATCCACACGCATGCGTTTCGAGGGTCGCTGGCCTGGGGATTCAA
>JBGQGY010000023.1:0-36444 GCA_041497675.1 bacterium
GACCGAGATCGTGGCCGGGGCCCTGACGGAGTACAGTGGGCGAGGGCTGGGACTGTTCCGGCTCGCCAAGAGCGTCGAGCTGGTCGTCGGGCTCACGCTCATCGCAGCGCTCTATCTGGGTGGCCTCGGCAGCCCGATCGCCTATCTTGTGAAGACCGGTGGCCTGCTCCTGGTCATGGCCATTCTGCAATCGCTGTTCGCCAGGCTGCGCATCGACCAGATCGTCGGTGCCTGGTGGCGATACGGTGCCGTGCTGGCGCTGGGGCAGTGGCTGGTGATGATCACGTGGGCACACCTGTGAAGGGGTTACGATGAGAGCGGGGCGATTGCTGCGCGAGATGCTGCGGGCGTTGTTCCGGCGTCCGGCCACGAGGCAATACCCGTCGGAGCGGCGTCCGGCGCCCACACGCCTGCGGGGAGCGCTACAGTTCGATCCCACACGCTGCACGGGGTGCTGTCTGTGCGAGAAGGACTGTCCGGCACAGGCGATCGAGGTCGTCATGGTGGATCGCGCCACGAGGCGGTTCGCCCTGCGTTACCATGTCGACCGCTGCACGTTCTGCGCGCAATGCGTGCAGACGTGCCGCTTTGGGTGCCTGCAAATGTCGAACGAGCAGTGGGAGCTGGCTGCCACCCACAAGGAGCCGTTCGAAATTCTTTACGGAGACGAGGCCGATGTCCGAGCCCTCCTGGCAAAGCTGGCTCGCCCGGACGCTGAGAAGCCGGCGACGACGTGACGGGCCGGCCCGCGTGGCGGTTGTCGGCATCGGCCACGAACTGAGGGGCGATGATGCGGCCGGGGTGGTTGTGGCCCGCGTCCTGAAGGCGCGACTCCACCGCCACCGCGTCCTGCGACGGCCGGTCCTCGTCATCGACGCCGGGCCGGCGCCGGAGAATCACACCGCGACGCTGCGCCGCTTTGCTCCCGATGTGATCCTGCTCGTGGATTCGGCAGAGATGGGTGTGCGGCCGGGGAGCGTGCGCCGGCTGCGACAGGAGGCCGCTTCCGGCGTTACGGCCTCGACCCACACCCTTCCACTCTCTGTTCTGTGCGCGTACCTGGTCCGCGAAACCAATTGTGTGCTGACGCTGCTTGGGATCCAACCGGCCGGCAACGGTCTGGGCGATCCGTTGTCACCGGTGGTCGCCGGGGCCGTGGCGCGGGTGGTGCGGTCGGTGGAAAACGCGCTCAGTCAATGAACGATGCCCGCCCTCTTCATAGCCTGCCTATCAACGACGTCTATGCGGCGCTGGGGACGCGCCCAGACGGTTTGTCGAAGGCGGAAGCCGATCAGCGTCTGCGTCGTATTGGTCCCAACGCGATTCGCGAGACGAAGAGAAGACCACTTGTCCTGAAGTTCCTCGGCAATTTCACTCACCTGATGGCGCTGTTGCTGTGGGCCGGAGGCATCATGGCGTTCATCGGCCACCTGCCGCAGTTGGGCTGGGCGGTCTGGGCCGTCGTTGTCATCAATGCTGTGTTTTCCTTCTGGCAGGAATACAAGGCCGAGCGTGCCACTGCGGCGCTCAAAAGGCTGCTGCCGTCCTATGTGCGCGCGATGCGTGGAGGTCAGGAGCAGCGCATCCTGGCCGAACACCTGGTGCCCGGCGATGTGATGCAGCTCGCAGAAGGCGATCGCATCTCCGCCGATGGACGCTTGATAGAAGAAGCCGAACTGCGCGTCGATCAATCCACGCTCACCGGTGAGTCGCATCCAGCGCACAAGACGAGCGAGGTGGTCCTGGGCGCGAATCTTGCGCGAGTGGAGCTGCCGAATCTGATCTTCGCCGGGACGAGTGTGGCCGCCGGTTCGGGCACAGCGGTGGTCTTCGCCACCGGGATGGAGACAGAGTTCGGCAAGATCGCGCAGTTGACGCAGAGCGTCGCCGAAGAACTCAGCCCTCTGCAGCGTGAAGTTGATCGCCTGACGAAAGTCGTGACCGTCCTCGCAGTAGGCATCGGCGTGCTCTTCTTTGCGTTGTCCGTGCTCGTCGTCCACCGGCCGGTGGGCATCGGGTTCATCTTTGCGGTGGGGATGGTTGTGGCGTTTGTGCCGGAGGGCCTCCTGCCGACGGTGACGCTGGCGCTGGCCATGGGCGTACAACGCATGAGTAGGCGTCATGCGCTTATCAAGAGGCTGTCGTCGGTGGAGACACTCGGCAGCACAACCGTCATCTGCACCGACAAGACGGGGACGCTGACACAGAATGAGATGACCGTTCGGGCGCTGTGGAGTGGAGGCCGGCGCTTGAGCGTCACGGGCGTCGGGTATGGGCCGACCGGACACATCCTGGATGGCGCCGAGATCGGCCCGGCTCATGTCGATGAGGATCTGACCCGGATGCTCATCATTGCCGGACTGTGTAACAATGCCCGACTGCTGCCACCCGATGCGGAGACAGCCCGGTGGTCGATCCTCGGTGACCCGACCGAAGCCGCTTTGAGGGTTGTGGCGCCCAAGGCCGGGCTGGATCTGGACGCTGAGGCACGGCGGAGTCCAAGGCAACGGGAACTGCCCTTCGAGTCTCGCCGCAAGCGCATGAGCACCATCCATCGGACCGACACGGGCCTGGTGGCCTACGTCAAAGGCGCACCCAAGGAGGTGCTCGCCCTTTGCCCACGGGTCCGGATGCCCGGGGAGGATCGGCCGCTGGACGAGGCCCTGGAGTCTCGGATCATTGCGGCCAACGACGAGTTTGCGGCTGCCGGACTGCGGGTGCTGGCGATTGCGCAGCGGCGGCTTCCCGATGGGCTCGCGGAGTATACCCCCGAACTGGTCGAACGGGATCTTACCTTTTACGGCTTGATGGCGATGATGGATCCCCCCCGACCCGAAGTCGCCGAGGCGGTCGACAAGTGTCACCGGGCTGGGATTCGTATCGTCATGGTTACGGGCGACTATGGGCTGACCGCCGAAGCCATCGCCGCGCGGATAGGTATTGTTCGAAGCGCGCGACCTCGCATTGTCACCGGTGCTGACCTGGACGCGATGGGAGATCAGGCGTTGAGAGACGCACTGGGGGGCGAGGTGATCTTTGCCCGCGTGGCTCCAGCGCACAAACTGCGGGTTGTCAGCGTGCTCCAGGACATGGGGCATATCGTCGCCGTCACCGGCGACGGCGTGAATGATGCGCCGGCACTCAAGAAGGCCAACATCGGCGTCGCGATGGGTCTGGCGGGGACGGACGTGGCTAAAGAGGCCGCCGATATGATCCTCACCGACGATAACTTTGCCTCAATCGTGAACGCGGTGGAAGAGGGTCGGACCGTCTATGCGAACATCAAGAAGTTCATCACGTACATCTTTACGAGCAACACTCCAGAGGCCTGGCCTTTCATCTTACAGATCATGTTCAACATCCCGCTGGCGCTGACGGTGATGCAGGTCCTGGCGATCGATCTGGGGACCGACCTGGTGCCCGCATTGGCGCTCGGCACCGAAGCGCCCGAGCCCGGCATCATGGACCGACCACCGCGCCGGATCACCGACCGCCTCATTGACCGCAAGTTGCTTGTCCGCTCGCTTGTCTGGCTGGGCAGCATACAGACCGCGCTGTGTTTCCTTGGGTTCTTCTACCTCTATTGGACGTTCGGCTACGGCGATCTGGCCCGCGTACCGCGGGTTGACCTGCTCCCGTACGCGCAGCGACTCTTGACCCATGACGGCGTGGTCTACGTCCTGGCGACAACGATCTTCCATGCAGGCGTGATCACGACCCAGATCGGCAACGCATTCGCCTGCCGCACCGAGCGGACGTCGGTGTTCAAAATCGGCCTATTCAGCAACCGCTTCTTGCTCGTCGGGTTTCTGGTAGAGCTCACGCTCATCACCATCCTGATCTACGCAAAGCCGTTTCAGGTCATTTTCGAGCACGGACCGCTGCCGGCGCGGTACTGGGCGTTTATTGCCCTGTACGCCCCAGCAATGTTGCTGGCTGAGGAAGGTCGCAAGGCCATCGTGAGGCGGTTAGAGGCGCGCAGTCTCAGGAGGACGTCATGAGGGTCGTGATTATCGGCTGTGGACGGGTGGGGTCGGGGCTGGCCAAAACATTGAATCTGCGGGGCCATCTGGTGACGGTCGTGGATCGGGACGGCGCGGCGCTCACACAACTAGGCGCATCGTTCAAAGGTGAAACGGTCACCGGCGTCGGGTTCGATCGCGAGATCCTGCTCCGCGCGGGCATCGAAAGAACCGATGGCCTGGCGGCCGTGACGGGTAGCGATGAGGCCAACGTGGTCATCGCGCGCCTGGCGCGGCAGGTCTTCCGAGTGCCGAGAGTCGTCGCTCGGCTCTACGATCCGCGCAAGGCGGCGATCTACCAGCGGCTTGGCCTGCCGACGATCGCGCCCGTGGAGTGGGGGATCGGCCGGCTGGCCGAGTTGTTGTGCTACTCCTGGCTCGACACGATTCTCAGCCTGGGCAACGGCGAAGTGGACATCGTGGAGGCCGAAGTCCCGTCGCTCCTGGTCGGCCGTACAATCGTCGAACTGTCGGTGCCGGGCGAAATCCAGGTGGCGGCGATCAGTCGCAGGGGCAAGACGTTTCTGCCCACGCAGGGGACCGTCTTCCAGGCGGGCGACCTGGTGCACCTGGTCCTGCTCGCGGAGGCCGCCGACCGGCTCAAGAATCTGCTCGGGCAATCCTAGGAGGTGTGCCGATGACCGTCGTTATCGTAGGCGGAGGCAAAGTGGGGAGCTATCTGGCGACGTTGCTGCTCGCCGAGGGCCATCGCGCGGTCGTCATCGAGGAACGCCCGGAGCACCTGGAGGCGTTGCGGCGAGACCTTCCCGCCGACGCCGTGGTCCACGGGAGCGGCACCGATCCGCTGGTCCTTGAACGAGTGGGAGTCCGTGAGGCCAACGTCGTGGCGGCGGTCACGGGCACAGACGAGACGAACCTTGTCGTGGCAAGCCTGGCGCGTTTCGAGTTCGAGGTGCCCAGAGTCATCGCGCGGGTAAACAATCCCCGAAATGCCTGGATGTTCACACCGGAGATGGGGGTGGACGTGGCGCTCAACCAGGCTGACCTGATGGCCCATCTGATCGAGGAAGAGATGTCGTTGGGCGACATGATGACCCTGATGAAGCTGCACCGCGGGCAATATGCGCTGGTCGAAGAACGCGTGCACCCGGGCGCCGCGACCGTCGGGAAGGCGTTGCGCGAAATCCCGTGGCCGCGGGAGTGCGCGGTGGCGGCGATCATCCGCAAAGGACAGTTGCTGATTCCCCGTGGAGAGGTCGTACTCCAAGTCGGGGACGAGGTGCTGGCCCTCGTCCACGCGTCTGAAGCTCCCAAACTGGCGTCACTGCTGGGAGAGCGGACCTAGTAGCAGGAGCGCCTCTAGGCCGGCTGCGCGACTGCCGTAGTCTCTCGCGCCCCGCGCTCCAGCGCAGCGGCGTTCAGGGTTTTCGCCTCGGGGTCGGCGACCATCTCATCGAGGACGGCCCGCGCGGTCGCTGTGGTAACCACCGGTCGTATCGCGAGCAGCGCGCCGAGCAGCACCACGTTCGCCGCGCGCGTCGATCCCAGGCCGGACGCCACGGCCGTCGCCGGGACCGCGACCACGCTGACATCGGTTCGGATGGGCGCACGGGTCACCATCGTGCTGTCATAGACGATCATCCCGCCGGGCCGCACCTGCGGTTCGAAGCGGTCAAGGGACGGCCGGTTTAAGACGATGAGGATCGAAGGGTCTGCGACCACCGGCGACCCGATGGGCTCGTCGCCGATCACGACCGTACAGTTGGCCGTGCCGCCTCTCTGTTCGGGGCCGTAAGAGGGGAGCCAGGTCACCTCCCGGCCTTCACGCATCCCCGCCCGCGCCAGCACCTCGCCGAGAAAGAGCACGCCCTGGCCGCCAAACCCCGCGATGACGATCTCATGCGAGGGCATTCTTGAACACCCCCAGCGGGTAGGCGGGGATCATGTGTGTCTCGCACCACTTCAGCGATTCGACCGGGTCGAGACCCCAGTTGACCGGACAGGTCGACAGGAGTTCGACGAGGCCGAGTCCTCGGTCATCGAGTTGGGCCCTGAATGCCGCCAGGATCGCGCGTTTCGCCTTGTGGATGTGCGCCGGATCGATCACCGCTGCGCGCGCCGCGTAGGCCACGCCGTCCAACTGGGCCAGCAGTTCGGTCATGCGCAGCGGGTAGCCGTGGGTGCGCGGGTCGCGTCCGAGCGGCGTGGTCGTGGTCCGCATGCCGACGAGCGTCGTCGGCGCCATCTGCCCGCCGGTCATCCCGTAGAGCGCGTTGTTGACGAAGATGACGGTGATGCGCTCGCCGCGAGCGGCGGCGTGCAAGATCTCCGCCGCGCCGATCGAGGCCAGATCGCCGTCGCCCTGATAGGTAAACACGACGCGGTCCGGTAGCACCCGCTTGATCCCGGTCGCCACCGCGGGCGCGCGGCCGTGCGCCGCCTGCTGGAAGTCGACGTCGAAGTAGTCGTACGCGAACACTGAGCACCCCACCGAGGCCACGCCGATCGTCCTCGTCCTGATGTCGAGTTCGTCGATGACCTCGGCGACCAACCGGTGGATGATGCCGTGGGTGCAGCCCGGGCAGTAGTGCATCGGAACGTCCAGCAGCGCGCGGGGTCTGCCGGCGACCCGTATCATCTCGTCCACTCGTTCGACGACCCCAATCATGCCGGCGCCACCTCCTTGCGGGCTGCGGCCGTCCGGATCGCGCTGGCAATCTCCACCGGCGATGGAACCATCCCGCCGACGCGGCCATAGAACTCCACCGGCGCGCGCCCTGCGACCGCCAGCCTGACGTCTTCAATCATCTGGCCGGCACTCATCTCGGTGACCAGCCACACGCCCACGGGCCGATCGAAGGGCTCGGCGGGGAACGGCCAGAGGGTGATCGGACGGACCAGACCGGCCGCGATGCCGTCACGACGCACGCGGTCAACGGCCGAACGCGCGATGCGGGCCATCGACCCGTACGCCACGACCACGACATCGGCGTCGTCCGCACGGTACGTCTCGAACCGCGGCTCGTGTCGCTGGATCGTGCGAAAGGTCTCCATCAAGGCGAGCACACGCCGCTCGAGGTCTTCGGGCACCAGATACACCGAACTGATAACCCGGCGGTCACGTTCCGCGCCGGTGGTCGCCCAGGCTGGGGCCGGCGGCGCCGTCCGCGGCTCCGGCAGGATCACCGGTTCCATCATCTGACCCAGCAGGCCGTCGGCCGCGACGACGGTCGGCAGCCGGTACCGCTCCGCCAGGTCGAAGGCCAGACCGACCAGTTCAATGGCCTCCTGGACGGTCGACGGCGCCAGGACGATCCCGTGGCTGTCGCCGTGACCCAAGCTGCGTGTCGCCTGGAAGTAGTCGCCCTGAGACGGTGCGATGTTGCCCAGGCCGGGGCCGCCGCGCATCACATTGACCACGACACACGGCAACCGCGCACCCACGATGTAGGATAATCCTTCCATCATCAGGCTAAAGCCGGGGCTGCTGGTGGTGGTCATGGTCCGGGCGCCGGCGCCGGCCGCGCCGTAGACCATATTGATCGCCGCGACCTCGCTCTCGGCCTGGAGGAAGACGCCGCCCGCTTCAGGCAGGTGGCGCGCCATGTATTCTGCGAGTTCGGTCTGCGGGGTGATGGGATACGCGAAGTACGCTCCGCAGCCGGCCCGGATCGCCGCTTCGGCGATCGCTTCATTGCCCTTCATGAGGACCCGGGTCATGCGCGGACTTCCTGCCGCGGGCCATGCCGGCGCGGTCGGAAGACGGTGATAGCCACATCGGGACAAATCAGGACGCAGGCGGTGCAGGATGTGCAGCGTTCGTTGTCGAGGAGTACCGCCGCCGCGTAGCCCTTGGTGTTCAGCGCGCCCAGTCCAAGCACGGCGGGCGGACAGACCTCGATACACAACCCGCAACCCTTGCAGCGCTCGGTCTCGATCACGACCCGCAGCGCCGCGGGCCTCAGTGCGGCCTCGTCACCGTCCCACACCACGACCGCGCTCACGCGGTCATCGCCTCGGCAGTTCCGGGCGGATCTCCCTGTCGTCGGTCTGGTAGGTCAGCCGGCTCTCGACACCTACCACGCCGTCGGCCAGCGACGCCCACTTCTCGACCAGCTCCTTCTCCGAGCGGCGGTCGAGGGTGCCGTCCAGAGAGACCACGCCGTCCTTGACCTCGATGGTGAGCTTGCTGACATCCACCCAGAGGTCATGCAGGATCCCGTCGCGGACCGCCTCGGCGAGTTCTTGATCGGTGCGGGTGAAGGCCTTGAGCACATCCGCGCGGCTGACGATGCCGACGACCTTTCCGGCGCGGAGCACCGGGATGCGGTTGACCTTGTACTTGGTCATCAGTCCGGCGATCTCGTGGACCGAGGCGGCCTCGGTGACCGTGATGACCGGCGAGGTCATGATTTCATCGGCGCGCAGGCCCTCGGCCTTGCGGGCTCGCTCCGCCGCTTCCGCCGTGCCTGGGAGGTGCAGCCGCTGCGCGATCGGCGCGGGCTCGTGTGGCCTTGGCAGCACTTCCTTGTAGAGAATGTCGGCCTCGGTGACAATGCCGACGAGCTCATGCTCGACGGTGACGATGGGAATCCCGCTGATGCGGTGCGTCGTCATCAGCGCGACCAGATCCTTGACCCGGGCATCGGGCCGGGCCGTGATCGCCGGCGACGTCATGATGTCGCGGGCGATCATCTGCATTTTCGGTCCACCCTTCGATCGTACGCGTTCGGCAATCGATGCCATGGCGCTCCCTCCTCATGGGGTACCGACGGCCGCCGTCTCGCGCAGCCGGCCGGCGAGAATGCTGAGCGGAACCAACACGACCGGGCACGGCGCCCGGCGGAGCACACCTTCGGCCACACTGCCCATCAAAAGGCGCGGGAGGCCGACGCGCTTATGCGTCCCCATCACAATCAGATCAGTCTTCATCTCCGCCGCGCGGGTGAGGATGACGGGCACGGGATCGCCTTCGAGCACCTCGATGCGAGGTTTCTGCCCTGCGATGCTGGCTTGTGCCCGGAGGAAGTTCAACTCGGATCGCAGCCGGGCGACGTAGAGATCGAGAAACAGACCCGCCTCGCGCAACGCGGCAGATGCGGTTTCGTGGCTGTAGACGTGCAGGATGGTCAGCTCGCCGCCGACACGCGAAGACAGCCCCGCGGCGTAGCGGACCAGCGCGGCGGATTCGTCGGTCAGATCGACGGGCACGATGATGCGCATCGCGATCACCCTTCCACCGAGTGCTCCAACGGACGTTCGGTGCTGGCGTCGAGAGTCAGCGCGCGGATCACCTCTCGCGCCTGGCGTTCATCGCCCTCTCGGACGACCACGTCAACGGCCTCGACCCCATGGAGCCGCGACGTGTGGATCGACAGGATCGGCACACCGACCCGGGTCAGTTCCGTGACCAGGCGCGGCACTTCAACGATGAGACTGACAACCGGGACGTGCAGACGGACCTCGTCTGGCCCGATCGCGAAGAAATCGACGAAGACGTCGAACAGATCACTTTCGGTGATGATGCCGGCGAGCCGGCCGTCCTCGACCACCGGCAGCCCGCCGACCTTGCGACGCCGCATGAGCGCGGCCGCCTGTTCGATCGCGACCTCAGGCCCGATAACCACCGGGGCGGCGGTCATCAAATGCTTTACTTTGACGCCGGACGCCAGATTCGGTACGGTCAAACGGCTGCCGATGACCGGGGGGCGGATACGCACTAAGTCGGTCCAGGTGACGATGCCGACCAGCTTGTCCTCTTCAACGACCGGTAGCCGCCGGATACGGTGGCTGCGCATCAACCCGATGGCCTCCCAGGCCGGCGCCTCGGGGTCGATCGTGTGCACCGGGCTCGTCATCAGCTCACGGACTCTCATGGAAGCCGCCCTCCCAATGCCAGCATAGGCCGGGGCCACCTGCCGGCCTATCGGACGTAGGCTGTATTTGACGCTAGGGTGCGCGCGTGGCGGGAATCAGGAGCCGTTTGATGGCCGCGACGGCCTTGGGGATCAGTCGGCGAACCGATGCGGATAGGTCGGTGCCGGGCCGGAAATCGCTGCCGGGCACCCTGACCAGGTACGCTGCTGGCATTCGCCCGTAGAGGCGCCGGGAGAGGGCGAGGATGGTTTCGGCGGCGATCACATGGGTCAGGGGGCTCCCGTCGTGGGCGTCTGCGGCTTCGCTCACGCGGCTGACGGTCAGCCTGCCGCCGCGCCCAGCGTCGACGAACACCACGCGGTCGGCCGCGGCCACATCCCCGGCCAGTTCGGGCGTGAGTTGATGGCTCATCCGGACGGTGACGTCCGGCGTATCCTCCAGACGTTCGGCCACCGCCGG
The DNA here is from genome assembly GCA_041497675.1 of bacterium. Taxonomy (GTDB): domain Bacteria; phylum Sysuimicrobiota; class Sysuimicrobiia; order Sysuimicrobiales; family Humicultoraceae; genus JBGPNN01. The sequence continues at coordinate 10,320 of JBGQGY010000023.1, forward strand.
GCCGGCTCCGTCGTCTCCGGCCAGGGGGTTGCCAATGCCGATGACGAGTGTTCTCATCGCGCGTCTCGCCTGAGCGTTTGCACCAGACGCCCGGCGGTGTCGATGACGTCCACCACCAGCGGCATGGCGCCGACCGCGTGCGTCGAGCACGACAGACACGGGTCGTACGCGCGAATCGCGGCCTCGATCCGGTTGAGGATGCCTTCGGTGACGGGGTGGCCGTCGATGTAGTGGCGCGCCACCTGTTCAACGGCGCGGTTCATCGCCAGGTTGTTTTGGCCGGTGGCGATCAACAAGTTCACGCGGGTGATCAGGCCCTCGTCGTCCACCTGATAGTGATGGAAAAGCGTGCCCCGCGGCGCCTCAGCGACCCCGACCCCCTCATGGCGGTTGCGGGCGGCGTGCGCGCGCACGTCGTGATCGAGAATCGCCGGGTCGTCGAGCAACTGTCCGATCCGCTCCAGGCCGAAGACGATCTCGATGAGCCGCGCGGAATGATAATAGAAGGAACTGAGCACCACGCGGCCGGCGCGCTGCCGGTATTCGGCCAGTTCGGCGTCGGCGATCGGCGTGCCACAGTGCGAGGCGACGTTCAGTCGTGCCAGCGGCCCCACCCGGTATGAGCCTACGGGATACCCCAACGGACGGTAGTAGGGGAACTTGAGATACGACCATGGTTCGGTGGCTTCACCCAGGAACTCCCAGTACCGCGTGGGATCCAGGGCATCAGCGACGACCCCGCCGCCTGCGTCGACGATCCGCAAGCGACCGTCATAATGCTCCAGCCCGCCGTCCGGCGTCACGAGCCCGGCAAAGAGCGATGGGAAGTTTCCAAAAACCTGCGCTTCTTCCCGGTGCCGATCCAACAGGCGTTTGAACATCTCGAGGGTCGCACGCGCCGTCTGCAACGCCTCGGGCCACCCGACCAGCAAACGCTCGCGCTGTTCAGGACTCATCGGACCGCTGACCCCGCCGGGGACGACCCACGCCGGATGGATGCGCTTCCCGCCGAGGGCCTCGATGATCTCCTGCCCGTACTGACGCAACCGTATGCCCGAGCGCGCCAACTCCGGGTAGCGCTCGATGACGCCGAGGATGTTACGCGATTCGGGCGGTGCGTCATAGCCCAACAAGAGGTCGGGCGATGACATGTGGAAGAAGCTGAGCGCATGCGACTGGACGAGCTGCGCCAAGTGCATCAGACGGCGCAGGCGCTCGGCCGCGGGCGGGATGGCCACAGCCAGCAGCGCGTCGCAGGCCTTGGCCGACGCCATCAGGTGGCTGACCGGGCATATCCCGCAGACGCGCGAGGTGATGGCGGGCATCTCGTGGAAGAGGCGCCCTTCACAGAACTTCTCGAAGCCCCGAAACTCGGTGACGTGGAACCGGGCCTCGCGCACGGCGCCCGCGTCGTCGAGGTGCAGCGTGATTTTTGCGTGTCCCTCGATGCGGGTCACCGGATCGATGACGATGCGTCTGGTCATGCGGGGTCTCCTATCCGCCTATCCGTACTTCAGGCGGCCGGCGAGGTCGGGTGTCCGGCCGTCCAGGAGATCGGTCAAAACGCTATAGATCAGGTCGGGCGACGGCGGGCAGCCGGGCAGGTAGACGTCCACCGGTACGACGTGATGCACGGGCAGGACGCGGTCGAGTAGGGCCGGCACGATGCCTTCGGCCGCCGGCAGGCGCGGGTGCAAGGTCGCCGTCTCGATGTAGGCCCGCTGCAGCACGGATTCGGCGCTGCGCAGGGGGTTGCGCAACGCCGTGACGTTGCCCGTCACGGCGCAGTCGCCGAACGAGACCAGAACGCGCGTCCGCTCGCGGATCACGCGGATCTGGCGCAGGTGGTCTTCGTTGGCGACGGCGCCCTCGACGAGCGTGACATCGACGTTGTCCGGGAACTCCTTGATGTCGATGAGGGGACTGTAGACGAGGCGCGCGCGCGCGGCGAGATCGATCAGGCGCTCATCCAGGTCGAGGAAGGACATGTGACAGCCCGAGCAACCGCCCAGCCAGACGGTCGCCAGCCGCGCCAGAGTCTGAGGCGTCACTTGATCCACCGGTGCTTCTCCCTCGCCGTGGTGATGTACGTGAGGAACTCGCGGTGCTTGACCATCTCGGCCGCGGACACACCCTTCTCGAACAGCGCGCCGGTCGGGCAGACCTGCACACACTTGCCGCACGAGGTGCAGGTGTCGGACGTGCCCCATGGTTGGCCCAGGTCGATGATGACCCGCGATGCGTGCCCGCGCCCGGCGACGTCCCACGTGTGGGCGCCCTCGACCTCGTCGCAGACGCGCACGCACCGCGTGCACATGATGCAGCGGTTGTGGTCGACGACAAAACGCTCGTGTGACGCATCGACGTGCCGCTCCGGCGCGCGGTACGGATACCGGACGTGCGTCATGCCGACCGCATAGCCAATGGTTTGCAAATCGCAGTGGCCGTTGGCCACGCAGACGGAGCAGATGTGATTGCCCTCCGCGAAGAGCAACTCCACGATCATGCGGCGGTACGCCTGCAGCCGCGGCGAGTCGGTCGTGACCTCCATGCCTTCGGCCACCTTCGTGACACAGGCCGCGACCGGTCGGCTCGCCCCCTGCACCTCGACCATGCACAGGCGGCAGGCGCCCACCTCGGACAGGCCGTCGAGATGGCACAGCGTGGGAATCGTGATGCCGTGCTCGCGCGCCGCTTCTAGGAGCGTCTCGTCCTCGTGGGCGCCGACCGGCGCGCCGTTAATGGCCAGCGTCTTGACGCTCACGGCGCCACCCCTGCGGATGGCGCCGGCTGCATCACACAGACGCCGGCCGGGCACGTCCGATCGACAATGTGGCTCACGTACTCGTCGCGGAAATGGCGCAGCGTCGAGAGCAGCGGGTTCGGTGCGTTTTGTCCCAGACCACACAGGCTGGCATGTCTGACCATGTCGCTCAACTCCTCCAGCAGGATCAGATCGGCCGTCGTCGCCTCTCCACGCGTGATCTTGACCAGCAGGTCGTGCATCTGCACGGTGCCGGCGCGGCAGGGGATGCATTTGCCGCACGACTCGTCCATGCAAAAGCGCATGAAGTACCGGGTCAGGTCGACCAGACAGGTGGTGTCATCCAGGACGATCATGCCACCCGACCCCATCATCGAGCCGAGACCGGTCAGGGACTCGTAGTCCACCGGCGTGTCGAGCAACGAGGCCGGGACGCAACCGCCACCGGGTCCGCCGGTCTGCACGGCCTTGATGGTCCGCCCGGGCAATGGGCCACCCGCGATGTCCTCGACGATACGCCGCAGCGAGATCCCCATCGGCACCTCGATCACGCCGGTGCGCCGCACCGAACCGGCTAGGCTGAAGACCTTGGTGCCCCGGCTGCGTTCGGTGCCGATACCCGCGTACCAGGCGGCGCCCCGCGCGATGACGGCCGGCACGCTCGCGAACGTCTCGACATTGTTGATCAACGTGGGCGCCCCCCAGAGTCCGGACTCGGCCGGATAGGGTGGCCGCGGGCGCGGCTGCCCGCGCTTGCCTTCGATGGAGGCGATGAGCGCGGTTTCCTCGCCGCACACGTATGCGCCGGCGCCGATGCGCAACTCCACGCTGAAGCTGAAGCCTGAATCGCCGAGGCGCGCGCCGAGCAGCTGCAAGGCTTCCGCCTGGCGAATCGCAATCCGCAGGCGCTTGATGGCCATCGGGTACTCGCCACGAACATAGATATAGCCATGGGTGGCGCCGACCGCGTAGGCACCGATCGCCATCCCTTCGAGGACGCGGTGCGGATCGCCCTCGAGCACCGTGCGATCCATGAATGCGCCTGGGTCGCCCTCATCGGCGTTGCAGATGACGTACTTGCGCTCGCCCGGCGACTTGGCAACGGTCGTCCACTTCAACCCGGTGGGGTATCCTGCGCCACCCCGGCCCCGAAGGCCGCTGGCGCGCACCTGCTCGATCACTTCCGCGGGCGTCATGTCCTTGACGGCGCGCGCCAGGGCGCCATAGGCGCCGGCGGCGATCGCCTCTTCGATGCGTTCGGGATCGATGCGGCCGCAGGAGGTCAGGACCACGGGCTGCTGGCCGGCGAAGAATGCGGCGTCGGACTCCAGGCTGAGATGGTGGACGGGCGTACCGCGGCGCACATGCCAGGAGACAACCTCGTCGACTTCATGCGATGAGGGACACGCGTACAGGGTGCCCTCGGGTTCGACCCGTACGAGCGGACCGGCGCTGCACAACCCCATGCAGCCGGCTCGCGTGACTTCGATGCCTGTCGCCGCCTCGTTGACGAAGGCCTGCCGGATGCCCTCGGAGCCCCGCGCCATGCAGCCGGCGCCGGTGCACACGCGCACGAGGTGCGTGCAGCCTCGCCGGCGCTGCCGCTCGGCCGCTGCGATGCCGTCGAGCGCTTCGCGCATCATGGTGTGCCCGCCCACTGCCGCACCCGCGCGACGACCTCGGCGGTACTCCGCGCGCCGGTGATCTCACCGTCGAAGACGACCACGGGTGCCTGGTTGCACGGCCCCAGACAGCGCACGGCGTGCACCGACACCACCCCGTCCGATCCGGTGGTGCCGGCCCGTACGCCGGTCGCGTGTTCCACGGCGGCGAGGACGTCGTCGGCACGCTTCACATAGCAGGCCGTGCCGGTGCAGACCGTCACCCTATGACGGCCGGGTGGGGTCAGCGAGAAGAAATGGTAGAAGGTCGCCACGCCGTACACGCGGCTCAGCGGAGTGGCCAGCCCGTGCGCGACATACGCGAGCACCTCGAGCGGCAGGTGGCCGAACCGGCGTTGGGCGACGTGCAGTACCTCGATCAGGCCGTCGGGTTGGCGTCCCTGGCGTCCCATCGCCTCGTCCAGTTCGCGATAGCGCGGGTCGAAGGCGGCGCGGTCCTGCGCGGACGTCATGACCGGTGCCCCCGCGGCTGCCCGACGATCCACTCGATCCACGGGTTCAGCCCGTCGCCCGTCGAGGCCGAGAGCGCAAACAGCGGCGCCTGCGTGACCTGCCGCAGGCCTTCTGCGAACGTCTCCATGGAAAAGTTGGTGAACGGCAGCAGGTCGATCTTGTTGAGGATGACGGCATCCGCGCGGGCAAAGGTGGAGGGGTACTTCCACGGTTTGTCATCGCCCTCCGGCACGCTCGCGACCACGACCCGCAGGTGCTCGCCGAGATTGTAGGCCGCCGGGCACACCAGGTTGCCGACGTTTTCGATGGCCAGGACGTCGAGATCGGTCAACGCGAGACGGGTCAGCGCGGTGCGGACGAGATGCGCGTCGAGATGGCAGGCGTTGCCGACCAGACGCGTCTCGATCTGCACGGCGGGCACCCCGCACCGGGAGAGACGCTCCGCGTCACGGGTGGTGGCGATGTCACCCTCGATGACCCCAAGGCGAAGGCGCGAGCGCAGGAGCGCGGCCGTGCGCTCGAGCACCGCAGTCTTCCCGCTGCCCGGCGATCCGATGAGGTTGAGCGCCAGCACGCCGGCGGCGTCCAGCGCCGCACGGACCTCCTCGGCCAGCGCGTCGTTTGCACGCAGCACGCGCTCGACCACCTCGACACGCATCGTCATTCCCCCTCCAACCACGTGAGGCGCAGGTCGGCGCCGTCGGCATCTTCGATGTCGAGCACGGCCCGCCCCAGCACGGGCCCTTCCCGCAGGATCTCAAACGCCATCGCCAGCGCGTGCGTGGCGACGCCACTCAATCGACCGACGCGAACCCCTACCCTGTTCACCGCCCGCAGCCCGTGATTGGCGGCCGCCACGGAGGCTTCGTTCAGCAGCGAATCGGCCAGCGACAGTTCGTGCACCGCCGTCTCCCTCTAGAACGTCTGATTGGCCAGCGCGAGCATGCAGCGTGTATAGCGCTCCAGGTGCATCGCCTGCGCGGGCGTCAGCACCCAACACGCCCATCGCCAGTGAAACGCCAGGATCTGGCCCGGCGCCGCGCCGTCCAGGAACCGATCGTCGCCGATCGCCCTGAGAATGCGTACGGGTTGCGGCGCGCCGAAGTCCAGCCGTCCATCGTGGCTGACGATCGGACGATAGGATACCGTGAACGCCTCCGGGTCCATGGTGGTGATGGCGCCCCAGCCGATCCGGCAGTGGTCCAACCCGTCGGACAGCGGCCTGCCGGTGCGGCGCCAGACGTCAAAGACATGGAACGCGTGGTGCGCGCGGGCGCCGGCGATCGGCTTGCCCACCAGGAGGTCGAGTGTCGACGGCCGGACTCGCCCGCGAAAACGCTCGTGTAGGTGCTGCGCGTAGCGCGGCCAGTCCACCCGCTCTAACAGATCGTTGCCAATCCAGTATGCTTCGACGACCCGCGCGTCGAGCGCGTCGGCGATTCCGTTGGCGGCCGCGATGAGCTTCAGATAGGGGTAGGCGCCTTCAAAGGTTCGCAGGTGGCGTCGCAGGCCCTGATCGGCGGTCTGTTCCTTGAGATAGGCGAGCAACTCGGCGTTGACGTCTCCGCCGCAGTATCCGAGGTGGTTGGGCATGAACGCGAACCGCGCGAACAACAGCATCCCGTTGAGAGACGCGGCGCCGCTCGCTTCGGAGGTCGACAGTGTTGGCGCTTCTCGCATCACACCCACCTATCGCGGCGACGGATTCAGCCGGGACTCGATCTCGCGACCAGCAGCAATCAACCCCAGGGTGGTCGCGACAATGCCGATCGCGGGTGGGCCGGCCCACCACGCCCATGCATCGGTCACGAACAGCAAGGGATAGGTCAACGCCTGATGCAGGATCAGGCCCCAACTCACACGCGAGGGGTCGGCCAGTCCCAGCAGGCCCAGCGTGGCCTCCATCAGGATGGCCCACCGGGCGGTCAACAGGAACTTGGTGAAGAGGATCGGGGCGATCTCGGGCACGATGGCGGAGCGGATGATGCGGGCCTCAGACGCCCCCTGCGCGCGCGCCGCCTCCACGTAATCCCTTCCCCACGTTGCGGTGACCTGCATGCGCACGATGCGCGCAAACGGCGCCCAACTCAGGAGGGCCAGGATGCCGATCAGCGACCAGAGGCCGGGCCCCAGGGTTGCGATCAGCAGCACGGCCAGCGGCATGCTGGGCACCGCGAGGAAGAGATCGATAACGGTGAGCGCTACGCCACGACCTCTGCCCCGGCTCCCGGCTGCGACCCCGGCGAGGGCCGACAGGATCACCGACAGCGCCGCCGCCGAAAACCCCACGATAAGCGATGTCTGCGCCCCGTAGATCATCTGGCTGAACAGGTCATGTCCCTGTGCGTTGGTGCCCAGCCAGAAGCGCGGCGTGGGTCCGCTCACCGGATCGCCGACGATCCGCTGCGGGTCCATCGGCAGGAGCAGCGGTGTCAGGGTGGCCGCGGCGGCGACGAACAGCAGGAGGGCCGCGCCGATCAACGCTGCGGCCGGCAGCGCGCGAGGCCTGGGTGCCGAGAGCGCGGCGGTGGTGATCATGACGGGGCGCTCCGGGGATCCAGCCGGGCGCCGATCGCGTCGAGGGCAAAGTTCGTCGTCAGCACCGCGAGGCTGGAGACGAGGACGATCCCCTGCAAGAGCGGATAATCACGGGTCGACACGGCTTCGAAGAGCAACCATCCCATGCCGGGATAGGCAAACAGACGCTCAACGACGGCCGCGCCGGCGACAGCGGCACCGAGCCGTAGCCCCAACAGCGTGACCACCGGTGGAAGCGCGTTGCGCCACACGTGCCAGGCCAGGCGCCGCGCGGGCAATCCGCGGGCCCGGGCTGCGGTCAGGAACGGCGCGCCGAGCACGGGAGCAATGGCGTTGCGGACGAGCAACGCGAACGCCGGGGCGATGATGAGCACAAGCGTGAGCCCGGGCAACACCGCGTGCCACGCAAGATCAATCAGGCGCTGGAGCACGCCCGCGTCGTCGATGAAGAGTGTCTGCCCGCCCCCCGGCGGAAATACGCGCAGCTTCGACGCGAGCCCCACGATGAGGAGCATCCCGAGCAAGAACTCGGGCAACGCTCCGATCCCGAACACGGCGGACGTCAGCACCCGTGTCCCGTTTTCCCTTGGGTGGGTCGCGGCACGCCAACCCACCGCTGCCCCGAAGACCGCCGCCACCAGGACGGCGCCGCCCACGAGGCCCAGCGTCCACGGGAGTCGCTCGGCGAGCACCAGGCGGACCGCGCGGTGCGACGTCATCGACCAGCCGAGGTCGCCGTGTCCCAAGTCCGCGAGGTAGCGGGTGAACTGTCGCCACAGCGGATCATCCAGGTGATAGGTCTCTGTCAGGATCTGCCGCGCCGCCGCGGGCAGCGCGGCCGCCTGATCGCCGCCTGCCACCGGGCTGCCCGGGAGCCAGCGGGGCAGCACGAAGTTGAGCCCCACGAGCAGCGCGGCCACCCCCGCATAGCGCAGCAACCGATGCGTCATGGCAGGAAGATCACCTTGTTTTCGATCAGCGGGATGCCGTTCATCAGCCCGCCCCGCGTGGCGACCGGCCGGAGTTTGCGGCCGTCGTAGACCCACGTGAAGCGTCGGTAGTAGAGGGCCAGGGTCGGGAGCTCCTCGGCCAGGATCGCCTGCATCTGATTCACGACACCACGACGGCGGACCGGGTCGAGTATTTCCGCCTGCTCGCGGGCAAGACGCGCGTAGGTCGGATCCGCGAAATCGGAGCCTTGTCCAAACTGGTTTGCATCCTCGCCGGTCATCCACCGCCGGAGGTAGTCGGGATCGCCGCCTGCGCCAATGTGGGAGGTCAGGGCCAGCTGGAACTTGCCCTCCCCAATCAGCGCCGCCCGCGTTCGCGCGTCGACGACCCTCGCCACCGCATCGATCCCTACCGCCCGCAGCATCTCCTGTATCAATGGGACGGCGGGAGACGGGCTGGCCAGCAGTTCGATCTGGGATGACGACAGGCCGGACGCACTTTGGAGCGTTCGCGCCCGCACCGGGTCATAGGGGTAGGCGCGCGTCCCCGGCGCGTACCAGGGATCCGTAGGCGGGACGAGCCCCGGGCTACCGGGGATACCGGCGCCGCGAGTCAGCGTCAGCGCGAGTTGCGTGCGGTTGAGCGCGTAGGCGATGGCCTGGCGTGCCATCTTAGGCTCGAAGGGCGGACGCCGGAGGTTGAACAGCAGACGCGCCACCGAGAGTGGCTCAGTGCGCCAGACGCGAAGATACGAGTGACCGGCAAACGCCCGCGCGACCTCTTCGGCGTCCGTCATGGCCACGTCGACCTCGCCGCCCTGCACCGCGAGCATCTGCCGCTCGGGGGCGACCAGCAGGTACTGGATCTCGCCAACGGCGGGGCGCCCGCGGAAGTACCGGGGATTGGCACCGAGCCGGTATGCGCCGGCGGTGGGACGGTAGTCGACGAGTCGATAGGGACCGGTGCCCACCGCCATCGCAAGGGTCTGCGCGCGCTGCGGCTCCTGGACGTCCTTCCAAACGTGTTCAGGGATGATGGGGACGATGCCGGCGACGTCGTGGAGGAATGGGGCAAACGGCCGCCGCAGACGCAGCCGCACCGTGAGTGCGTCGTCGGCAACGACGCCAACCACCATGCTGGTATCGACCCATGCAAACGGGTGAGCGCGGTAATACTCGAACGTAAACTGGACGTCGCGCGCGGAAAAGGGACGGCCGTCGTGCCACACGACGCCCGGGCGAAGATTGAACGTGTAGGTCGTGCCGTCAGGCGAGACGCGCCAGGACTGCGCCAACCACGGGATCGTCCCGGTGTCGTCCTTCCAGACCAGGGAGTCGTAGATCAGACTCAGGCGGACGAGCCCGCCGGGGCCCAGGGTCGAGACGGCGAACGGCGTGAGGAATCCCACGTCCGTCCACCAGGCGATGCGGACGACATCTAACGCCGTCACGGCGCCGGCAACAGATGAGGCGACCACAAGGAGCACGACGGCGAGGAGCGCGAGGCGGCAGAGGAGTACCGTCCTCACGAGTCCGCATCCTCCGCGTCGATCTCGTGCCAAACCTCGAGGATCTCAGCGGCCTCGTCTGCGGTGACAACATTAGTGGCCGACCCGTAGGTGACGAGCACGTAGGTTCCCGGTACGACCGGGCCGATCAGGGATATGTCAATCTGACGCGAGCCGCCCGGCCCCTCGCCGACGGCGCGGGCGGTATCGAGTAGCGTGACGATGCGATACGGCAGCGCAAGGCACATTCCACGCTCAAAATACCACACTGCCCGAACCGTGCACATTCGGCTCCGAGCCGGATTCAGCCTCGGGCGGACGCCCGATCGAGGCTCGGCCGGCAGCCAGAAATCAACTCATCGCTCGATGGATACTACGACTGCTACTGGGGTCGAGAATCTACGCCGAACACGGACCGCGCATCCGCCTGACGATTGGGTATTGCACTGTCTGGCCGTACTTGCGCGGGCAAGGCGGCCAGATGCACTACCCGGAGGCCCCTTTTACCCAGCGCCTGAACCAACGGGACGGGATTGTCGGTGTCCACGCGGACGATGGCCAGCCGCTCGTGCTCCTGCGAGTAGGTGGCTATCGAGGCCAGCTGCAATCCTGTCTCGTCAGCCACGGCCGCGATCTCCGCGACGGCCTTGGGATGGCCGGTGAGATCGACGACGAGACGGGTACCCGGCCCACGGACGCCGGTCAGGTCCACGAATGCCTGGAAGATGTCGCTTTCGGTGATCACGCCAATCAAGATGCCGTCTTCTACCACCGGAAGCCCGCCGATCTTTTCCTGGCGCATGACCAGCGCCGCCTGCTCGATAGGCTGGTTGGGCAAGACGGTAATCGGATTGGGCGTCATGATTTCCTTGACGCTGGCGCGCAGCAGCAGCCCCGGCGTTTCCCAGGCTCCGAGCGGCGTGGCGCGAGAGGGCAGCGCCCGCATCAGATCAGTCCAGCTGACGATGCCAACCAGGCCTCCCTTCTGGAGAATGGGGACGCGGCGGATATCGTAGTGGCGCATGAGCCCGTGGGCCTCGGCGATCGAGCCCCGAACATCCATCGTGATCGGCGGGGTCGTCATCCGGTCGCGTACGAGCATCGCGCTCCCCCCTCAGTCGTGCCCCATCTGGTCGCCGACCGCGAGGGCGTGTACGACTTCAGCCTCGGACAGGTGACGGCGAAGCAGAGACACGTAGACTTCTTCTTCCTTCAGACAGTGGACTTCAACCAGCGCACGGATCTGATAGGCGAGGATCCGAGCGCGATCGATCAACGATGGATCGGCGGCGCCCGCCTCAATCTGGCCCGCCAGCCGGATGAACTCCGAGATGCGGGCGAGAATCTCGCGGTGGTCGATCAGCATCGTGGCGTTGACGTCGCCGTGGCGCCGGACCAGGTCACCAACACCCGGGTAGAAGGTGATCTCTTCCCATTCCGCATGGGGGACCAGCACCTGACGGAAGAACTGTTCGGTCTCGCGTAGCATCTCCGCGGCGGCGGGGCCGGCGCCCTGTTGCAGACGGTCCATCGTGCCGGTGAGCACCGCGAGTCCTGCGCCGAGCTGCGCGTGTTCGGCTTTGAACCCCTCAATCAGCGACGTCTTGGCCTCGCTCATGGCCCCTCACCTCCCAAGTGCTTATCTGCATCCTAGGAGACGGCAGGGGGACCGGCCATCGGGTTTTGGACCGATTTTGGCAGGATGGCGTCAGTTCGCGCCGCGCAGCAGCATCACGGCGGTCACCACCAAGGCCACCCACAGGGCGGCACTGGTGGCGCACCAGGCGCACACCGCGTGGAGCACGCCCACCTGGAGCCACACCAGGTAGGCGGAGAAGGCGGCGCCGAAGACGACCAGGCCAAAGAGGGCTGGCGACAGCGTCGCGCGGTGCCTTGGCCTGAGGGCGCCCGTCAGTGCCACCGCCCAAACGGCCAAGTAGAGCAGCAGGCCCCACCCGGCGACCGGGAGACCCAGCATCCGGGCGTACGGGCTCGTCGCGACCCGTTCGCAGGCGCCTGTCAGGCAGATCGGCGCGTAGCCTCGGAGCGCGGCCAGCAGTAGATAGCCAGACACAGCCAGACCGGCTGTCGCGAGCCCCGACGCCGCCCACCAGATGCGGGCGCCTGTCTCGCTAGCGCTTGAGCGCGGTTTCGATGGCCCCACGAAACACCTCGATCGGCTGGGCGCCGGCGACCGGCTCGCCATTGATGAAACTTGTGGGGGTGCCGCTCACGCCGCGGCGCTTCCCTTCTGCGAAATCGGTGTCGACGCGGCCTCGGGTCGCCCCGCGGCGCACGCACTGTGCAAAGGCTGCCTGATCGAGACCGATCTTGGCAGCGGCCCCCTCGAGGTCACCCCTGGTGCGCAGCGCGCTCCGGGAGGCCAGCGCGAACAACTCGTCGTGATAGGCCCAGAACTGCTGCTGGTCCGCGGCGCACTCGCTGGCCGCCGCCGCGGTGACGGAGAACCTCTCGTCGACGATCGGGAAGTGGCGATAGACCAACCTGACGGTCCCGGGTTTGACGTAGTCGGCGATGATCGCAGGTTCGACCTGCGCGGCAAAGTCGGCGCAGTGGCTGCAGAGAAAGTCTGAGAAGACCTCGATCGTCACCCGCGCGGCGGCGTTGCCCATCGTCGTGCCGCCGGTCGTTGCCGCTGGCTGGCGGCCGGGGGGTGGTGCGGGCGGCGTCGCTGTGGACCAGTGGATCACGGCCACCGCAAGCGCCGCCGCCGCGGCCGCGACACCCACGATGAACACCGCCCGATTCGTCCGGCGGCGCGCGGCGATTTCTCGTTGACGCTGGCGTGCAGACATCAGGCTACCTCCTAGATCTGGTCGCGCCCGTCGAAGAGCGCCACGGCGATCAGCACCGGCGCGACGGTCCACAGGGCCAGCGCGCCGGCCAGCAACGCGGTCGCGCCACCCGATCCAAATCGCGCGATCAGGAAGCCGCCGACCGGTCCCAGCATCTCCAGGGACGAATCGAGCAGCAGCAGCGCGAGCAGGCGCGCGATGTCAACCGGATTGAGCAGCAAGAGCGCCGCGAGCAGCCGTGTCCCCGCGCCGGCCACCGCGCCGGCGCCGATCAGCATCAGGTCGAAGAAGACCACACTGGCGAACCAGACCACGAGGGCCATGGCCGTCGCCCGGGTCCTGCTGCGCGCGGCAACAGCGATGACGATGCCGATGGCCAGGTAGACGGCGGCCAGGGCCAAGGAGATGCCCAGGAAGGCCAGGTATTGCAGCCCGCCGGTCGCGCCGGTCGCCAACCCGACCAACACACCGGCCAACCCGAAGCCGGTCAGGGTTGCCAGCCCGATCGCCGCGAGCGAGCCCACGAATCGACCGATGAGCAGTTCGCTGCGTTCGACCGGCTGCGCCAGGAACAGTTCCAATGCGCCGGATTCGCGGTCGCCGCTGATGCCCGCGCTGCCCAGTAGCAGGGCGACCAACGGCACCAACAGCAAGCACAGGTTGATGAGGCTGGCGGTGGTGCGGCCGTAGCCTTCGAGGCCGACAGCGCCGATCGTAGACAGCCCGATCAGCGACAGCCCGAGCGCCAGCACGGCGAACAGGGCTCCGTACGCGAGGAGCCACCGGTTGCGTATGGCTTCGCTCAGCTCATACCGAGTCATCACGAGAATGGCGTTCATCGATTGGTGGCCTCGCCGAGACGGCGGGCGTCGATCGACGGCTCTTCGAGATGCACACCGAGCGGATGCAACCCGGCGGCAGCCACGGCGGCGAGGAGATCGAACGCCGTGCCGACCGGTGTCGTAGCCACGACGGTGCTTTGCGTCTGCGTGAACTGCACTCCCGGCCGCGCTTCCAGCAGATCGGCCAGTTCCTTGTGCCCGGTGCCGTTGAGCGTGAAGATGACCCGCTGCTGGACGGCCATGCCCATGCCGTCTGGCCGGCCGCTGTAGACGAGCCGGCCGCGGTCGAGCACCATCGCGCGTGAGGCCACGGCCAGCGGGTCGGCGACCAGGTGCGTGGCCAGGACGATCGTTCGACCGGCTTTCGCCAGCGCCTCCAGGTCGCGATGCAAGGCGCGCCGCGCCTGCGGATCCAGATGCGCCGCCGGTTCGTCGAACAGGATGACCGCAGGATCTGCCTGGAGCGCCGTCGCGAGCGCCAACCGCTGCCGCATGCCGCCCGACAGCGTCCGCACCGCGGCGTCGGTCTGGGCCTCGAGCCCGACGCGCGTGAGCCACTCGGCGTCGCCGCGGCGCAGACCGCGCAGGCGCGCGAAGAGATCCAGCACTTCCAGGCAGGTCAGGTCGGGTGGGAAGGAAGGACGCTGGGGCACATAGCCGATCAACCGGCGCGCCGCCTTCCCGTCGTTCAGCACATCGTGGCCACCGACGGTCGCCGCGCCTTCAAACGCCAGCAGCCCGGCCAAGCACCGCAACAGGGTCGTCTTCCCGGCGCCGTTCGATCCGAGCAACACCGCGAACGCGCCCGGCTCGATCGTCGCCGTGACGCGGTCGAGCGCGGTCGTGGCGCCGAAGCGTTTGGTCAGGTCGCGAATCGCGATCACCGCGATCGCCGTCCCGGTCTGAGCGCGGCGAGGCTCAGGGCCGCCGGAACGAGCAGGAGTGCGCCGATCCAGAACACGCCGGCGTGTGGGGCGGTCTCCGAACCCGTCGAAGGGACCGGCGGCACTCCGCTGGCGGGTGGCTTCATCAGTGGGGCGCGGTCCTCCACCACGGGCGCGGCACCGAGCAACGGGAGCATCCGTGCGGCCGTGTCGATGGCATGGTGGGCCGGGGTGAAGAGAAACGCCTGCAGCGCCGGAACGCGATCCGCCAGGTCTTCCAGCAGGTCGGTTCGGCGGTAGGGGACGTCACCAACGCCGTCACCGGCAACGTCAAAACCGGTGTAGTCGCCCCAGTAGTTGCCGCGACCGTCCACCCACCAGTGGTTGGCATCGGCCCGTACGGCGCCCCGCGATTGGACCTGCCGCAGGTTCTCGACGATGGTGTTCTCAGTAACGGTGATCGCCGCGGTGCTCATCAGCGAGAAACCGGTCTCGTTGAAGGCGATCAGGTTCCGCTCGACCTTGACCCAGCCGTCGGGCGTCGACGGCGCGTTGTCGAACTCCAGCGCGATTCGGTTGCGGACCACGCGGTTCTCGCGGATCAGGACGCGGTCGACATCTTTGAAGATCAGGCCGACGCCGATCTCGGCCGACCGGCTGCCCTCGAACGTGTTGCCCGCCAGCGTGACGTCGGCCGAGTTCATGACGGCTCCGCCCACCGCGTTGTCCTTGAACACGTTGGCGCGAAACGCGTTGTTGTTCGAGTACATGTAGTGGATTCCATAACGGCATCCCGAGACGGTGTTGTGTTCGACGGTTATCAGGTCCGAGAACGAGATGTAGAACCCGTCCTTCCCCCGCGTGATGCGGTTGTGACGCACTTGCACGCTCCGCGCTTTCCACAGATAGACCGCATGCCCGCGCCGCTCCACCGGCAGGTCGGCGGTGGCGATCGTATTGTCCTCGACGATCGTCCCCGTCGTCCCGGCCAGGTACACGCCAAACAGCACGTCGGTCACCTGGTTGTTTCTAATCACCGCTCGATCGCCTCGAACGACAATCCCAGCAGCCTCGCTACTGTATGCCAGCGCGCTGCCTCGAATCACGAACCCCTCCAGCCGCACATCCGGTCCGGTGATGACCACAACGTCGCCTCGCCGTTCGCCGTCGATCACCGGATAACCCTCGCCGCGGAGCGTGATCGGTCGTGAGAGGACCAGCGGGCCGCGATACCATCCCGCCGGCACGGTGATGACCGCACCGGGAGGCGCCGCCGCGACGGCCGCCGCCAGGTCGAACGCGCTGGGCGGCGCGGCATGGGCAGCGAGCGGGAGGGCCGTGAGCGCCATGATGAACGCCAGTCCGGTGACGGCCGCGGCCGTCATGACCTGCCGCCGCGCGCGACCGCCGGCGGGCAGCCGCGGCCCCAGGGTCAGCAGCAGCGCGCTCAGCGCGAAGAGGAGCAGCCCCGGCCCGGGCCAGGCCGTGACGTTGAAGTTCATCACCACCGTTGGGCCGATCACCTTGGGGGTAAACGCGGGCATCCGGAACGCCGCGTTCGGGTTCAGCGTGTGGCCGAACACGTAGAGTCTATACTGCAGATCCACGAGAAATCCAAACGGCAGCGCCCAGGCTCCCAAGACGACCAATAGGCGGAATGCCCTCCACGCTACGAAGGGGAGGGCCAGGATCGCCAGCGCGAGCATCGCGACACCCGGGGTGAAGAGCCGCAGTTCCGGGAACACTTCCTCCAACCCTTCGCTTCGCTCGCGATCCTCACCGGGCTCGGCCCCGGGTATGGGCCGCATCCCGATATAGTGATTGAGGGTGTTTAACTCGTCGACATCGCCGCGGGTGCCGCGTCCATCGATGAGGAGTCGTACCCCCTGAGGATACTGCGGCGCGTGCAGCGTCATCGTCCACAGCGGCAGCGCCGCGCCGGCGAGCAGCATCGCGAGCGCTCCGCCCGTCACCGCGATCCGTTGAAGGCGATTCATGACTGCTCCTTCGCCATCGCCGCGAGCAGGTCGTCCAAGGTCATCACCGGCGCCTTCGGGTAGGCTCGATGCGCTTCGGCGTTGTCCGCGTATGCGGCGATGTTGTAATTCATCGGAGTCCGGATGACGGGAGATCGCACGTACCAGGCGTGGGGCGCGTCGATCCAGGCCTCTGTGCCCGCGTCGTGGACGAACCCCTTCGCGTGACCCGATGCGGCCGCATCAGCGCTATGGCGGATCAGGCACCCGATGTCGTCGAAACGATGGACGGTCGATCCCCCGCGCGTGGCGGCCGCGAACCGCCGGTCGCCGATGATCATGCCGCACTGCTCACAGCGATCGCGTCCATAGGCGATCGCCGGGGCGCCGCTCTCGTCGCCCTGACGGGTCGCCAGTGCCCACAGTGCGGGGGCCGCCGCCGCGGCCGCGGCCCCACCGATCGCCACCCTGAGGAATCGTCGTCGTGTCATCCCATCGTCTCCGCGCCGGGGGAGGGCGACGCCCTCCCCCGCAGGACTCGCGTGCCTACGGCTCGACCACGAGCCACCCGTGCATCTCGAGGTGGAGCGCCGAGCAGAACTCGGTGCAGTAGTGGCTGAACGCCCCAGCCTTGTTCGCGACGAATCGCACCGTCACCGTCTCACCGGGGTCGATGCTGAGCTGGATATTGTACTGCGGGATCGCGAACCCGTGGGTCGCGTCCTTTTGCTTCTCGGTGTTGGTGATGTGCAGCACGACGGTGTCACCCTTCTTCACGCGGATGATGTCGGGCCGGAACGAGCTGCGCATCGCGGTCATCCAGACCGTCATGGTGTTGCCTTTGCGCTCCGCGCGCTCCTTGCCGCGCTCGACGAAGTAGGGGCTCTTCTCCATCGTCCGGATGTCGGTGCCCATCGGATAGACGTCCCACGCCTTGATCTTGTCCATCCGAATGATCTGAGCGTAGTGGGGCTCGGCGTTCGCCACCGGCATGTCGTAGATGACCTTCATCTTGGGCGCGTTAAGGTCAATCAGTTGCAGGTTCTGCGGGTGCAGCGGGCCGACGGTTGGGAAGCGGTCGACCGACCACTTATTCAGCGCGACGAGATACTTGCCCGCGGGGCGAACGGTGTCACCTTCGGCCGTCGCGAGATGGCCGATGTTGTAGTGGACCGGCACCTTGTCGACGAGTTTCCATGCCTGGTCGCCCTTGAAGTACGGCTCGCCGAGCGACCACTTGGCGACTGCGCTCTCGACGAACAGGCTGGTGTAGGCGTACCCCTGGTTGTCGAACTGCGTGTGCAGCGGGCCGTTGCCCACCGCGACCCGGCCGGCGACCACCGCGTCAAACTTCAGGATCGGGACGCCAAACGGGTCCGTACCCTCGAAGTTCTTATCCGCGATCGCCTTCTTGATCTTGTCGATGCTGTAGACGGTCGTGTGCGGGTCGAGCTTGCCCGAGACCACGATGTACTGGCCGTTGGGCGCGACGTCCACGCCGTGCGGGCTGCGCGGCTCGGGCGCGAAGTACAGGATGCCCTCGGCAACCGCGGTCTTCAGCGAGATGACCCTGACGCCGTTCTTCATCTCGAACTTACCCGCCTTCACGACCTCTTCGGCCTTCTTCCAGTTGATGATGTGGAGGAAGTCAAAGTCCTTGGCCGAGGCCCCCGCTTCGATCGCCGGTTTGCCCTCCATGTTGCCGCCGGTTGCCATCTCGGTGTTGAACGAGTTGATGAAGCCCCACCCGTCGCTGACCAACTTGCCGGCGTCGGCCAGATCCTGGCTGTACGGCGGGAGCTCGATCTCGAAGGAGCGCGCGAGATCGATCCGGCCGGTGGTCTTGTCGACCGCCAGCCATGCCGACGCGCCGCGGTACCGCTCCTTGTATTGCTCCAACGGGGCAAACCCGCCGTCCCATACCATCGGGATCTTGCTCGACACGTGCACATAGTCGGTGTTGGGCGTCGCGAAGACCCCGCCGTGCGACGTCTGGATGTTGGGGATCTGCAGGATCTGCTTCACCCTGAAGTCGCGGAGGTCGATCATCGCGATCCGGCCGTTGGCGCGGTCGTTGATGTACAGCCACCGGCCGTCGTACTCGCCGCCGGTCTCCGACAACGCCGGGTGGTGGGTGTCACCCCAGGTCAGCGCGGGGCCGCCGTTGCTGCCCTCGTCCAGGATCTGCTTGCCCCAGTCGGCGCCGTAGCCGTACCCCTGCCACGGCTCCGGCGAGAAGACCGCGATGACTTTGAGCATGCGCATCGACGGCAGGCCGATCGCCAGCATCTGCCCGGAATGTCCGCCGGAGGCGAACATCATATACTCGTCGCGCTTCCCCGGCGGGACGAAGCTCTGCACGGCCGCCGTGACCTCAGCCGGCGTCAGATTGCGGGTCTGTGCGACGACGCTGGCGTCGGCAAAGGCCACCATCTTGGAAGACGACCGGGCGCCGAAGAGGTAGGCACCGGCGACCAGCACCACCACGAGCACTAAAGCCACGATGTTGAATGATTTCATGTCCATCCCTCCTGTCATGGGTGTCGTGCCAGATCTGCGATCGTGACGTCGTCGAGCAAACCTTCGAATGCGTGCTGAATCCGGCCGAGCGTCAGACGTACCGGGCAGGGTTGCTTGCACGGGCAGTCGTTCCAGGCGAGGCACCGCGCCACAACGATGGGACCCTCGATGGCCTCAATGACCTGCCGAACGGTCATCCGTTCAGGCGCCCGGGCGAGCCGCACGCCGCCCCCCGCGCCCCGGCTGGTGCGGACGATGCCACCCCGGGCCAGCTGCTGCACGACCTTGCCCGCCTGAGCGGGAGGGATGCCGCGCCGGGCGGCAATAGCTGCTGTCTGGCCCGGTCCGTTGACGGCCAGGTCGAGCAGGGTGCGCAGCGCAAACTGGGTGGCTCGAGTCAATTCCATCTGAATCCGGAAGAATCAGGCTTGTTTGTCGCCTTTCACCCTACGGTGAGGGCGAAGCGGTCACAATCGGGTGGAGGCCCGATTTGGGGTCGGGCGCGGCACCCATGGGCCTCGCCATCCATCGCCTCGACCGGCCGGCAATGCTAGAATCGAGGGTGAGTTGTTTGAGCCCCGCGTTGGATTGACGTTCGACGACGTCCTGCTGGTGCCGCGCCGCTCTGGTGTGCAGAGCCGCTCGCAGGTTGATACTCGGGCGCCCTTGTGCCGGCGTATCGAGATGACGATCCCGATTATCAGCGCTAACATGGACGCGGTCACCGAAAGCGAGATGGCGATCGAGATGGCGCGCGCCGGCGGCATCGGCGTGATCCACCGATTCCTGCCGATCGAGAATCAGGTCGCGCAGGTGCGGCGCGTCAAGCGAGCCGAGAGCATCGTCATCGAAGAACCGTACACGATGGCACCAGAGCGCCCGATCCGCGAGGCCGTGGAATTCATGGACGAACACGGGTCGGCCGGTCTGCTCGTGCTCGACCGAAACGGCCACCTGCTGGGGTTGATTACCGCCCGCGACCTGCTGTTCGTCGATGATCAAGACAAGCCTGTGGCGACGGTCATGACTCCGCGGGAACGCGTGGTCACCGCGCCCCCCGGCATCAGCATGGAAGAGGCGCGCGCGCTGCTGCACAAGCACCGCATCGAGAAGCTCCCGCTGGTGGACGGCGACGGCACCCTGCACGGTTTGATTACGAGCCGTGACATCCGTAGTCGGTTGAAGCACCCCCACGCGACCAAAGACGCACGAGGGCGGCTGCGCGTCGGCGCGGCGGTCGGCATCCGAGGGGACTACCTTGAGCGGGCGGAAGCGCTGGTGGGCGAAGACGTCGATGCGCTCGTGATGGACGTGGCCCACGGTCACACCGAGGCCGCGCTGTCGGCGCTCCAGACACTGCGCGCGCGGTTCCCCAACGTCGGCCTGATCGCCGGCAATGTGGCCACCGCGGAAGGCACGCGCGATCTGGTCGAGCGGGGTGCCGACGCAGTGAAGGTCGGCGTGGGACCGGGGTCGACCTGCACGACGCGCATCGTGACCGGGGCCGGCGTGCCGCAGATCACGGCGATCCTCGACTGCGCGCGAGAAGCCGCCGACGCCGGTGTGCCCATCATCGCGGACGGCGGCATTCGCTCCTCCGGCGATCTCACGAAGGCGCTCGCGGCAGGCGCGAGTACGGTGATGCTCGGCAACCTGCTGGCCGGCACGGAGGAGAGCCCCGGCGCCCTGATCATCCGCAACGGCCGGCAGTACAAGACCTATCGGGGAATGGCCAGCCTGTGGGCGACGGCCCGCCGTCGGGCGCTCGATGGTGACGTTGAGGAAGAAGACCTGACGCAAATTGTCGAGGAGGGCGTCGAAGCGACTGTGCCGTATCGCGGCAAAGTGTCAGATGTGATCGATCAACTCGTTGGAGGTCTTCGGTCCGGGATGTCGTACTGCGGCGCGCAAACGATCGCAGAGATACGAGAGCGCGCCGAGTTCATGCGCATTACGCCGGCCGGGCTCAAAGAGAGCCTCCCGCACGACGTGGAGCCGATCTAGCAACCCGGCTACGCGACGAGCGGACCCGTGGACGGTTGATACGCGCACAAAGGATCGGCGCCGAGATAGTCGCCGCTGTGCGCATACGCCCGGGCCCGCGACCCACCGCAGATCGCTTTGAACGAACAGCGCGCGCACTTCCCACGCAGCTGGGCGGTGTCTCTGAGCGCCGAGAATAGCGGCGCGGTTCGGTAGAGGTCGACCAGCGACGTGTCGCGGACGTTGCCCGCGACCACCGGGAGGAAACCCGACGGCTGAACCGCGCCCCGATGAGACACGAAGGCGATACCGTTGCCGTCGCGGATCCCGAAGGATCGAGCGAAGGGGCCGGCCTGGTTGGCTCGTTCGAGCGCCACGCGCCTGAAGAACGGCGCCTCGGTTGCGGCCACAGTGAATGACGCTTCGCGCGATTTGGTGAACAACCAGTGGCAGGCCTGCTCCGCCTGCTCGGGCAGGATATTCTGCAGCACACTGCCGCGTCCGACGCCTATCAGGAAGAACAGGCTCCAGCGCTGGATCGGTAGTGTCTGCAGGAGCGCGTAGATCCCGGGGAGGTCGGGCAGGGTCTGCGCGCTCACCAGCGTGTTGATCTGCAGGGACAACCCCAGGTTGGTCGCCGCGCGTGCCGCCGTCAGGGTGCGCGCGAAGCACCCCACGACGCCGCGCAGCCGATCGTGCCCTCTTGCCGTGGAGCCGTCGAGGCTGAGGCTGAGCCCGGAGAGGCCCGCGCGCTGAAGCTTCGCGAGCGCCGCCGAGGTCAAAAGCGGGGTCGCGCTGGGCGCCAACGAAGTGGGGATCCCAAGACGCACGGCCTCCTTGACGATGTCCTCCAGGTCGCGCCGCTTGAGGGGATCGCCGCCGGTGATCACCAGGTGGGGGAGCGGTGATCCGAAGTCCGTAATCTGCGACAACAGGCCTATCGCCTCCAGGAAGTCTAGTTCACCGGGGTCCCGACACGGCAGCGCATCCGCCCGGCAGTGCTTGCACGCGAGATCGCACGCCCGGGTAATCTCCCAGTAGAGCATCACCGGCGCACGGTCGAACACATGAGCGCTCCGCGCCTCCACCGTCGTCGTCTGGCTCATCGTTAGCCCCCTCCGGCCGGGCATGCCATCTTGCTCCCAACCCTAACCGAAGCCGGACTTGCTGATGATCGGGTGAGGACAGTATTTCCGCCGCCGCCGCCGGCCTCTACACTTGCACTCGAATTCGAAGGGGGAACCCTGCCGTGCCCAGGCTCGACAAGCGCGAGCGTCTCAAGCAGCCGCACGTTGCGATCCCGAAACGTCCCGCGCACGACCGGGTTGCCGACTTCTGCGAGGTGACGCTCACCTACAGCCCCGAACAGGCGATCGCCGAGGCGTCGCGCTGCGTCGAGTGCACCAAAGCGCCGTGTGTTGTGGCCTGTCCGTTGCACAACCCAATCCGTGATTGGCTGATACACACGATGGAGGGCCGTTTCCTCGATGCGGCGCATGTGTCGCAGACGACCAGCAACATGCCCGAGATCTGTGGCCGCATTTGCCCGCAGGACCGGCTGTGTGAGGATGCGTGTATCGTCGGGGTCAAGCACCCGCCGGTCGCGATCGGCGCGATCGAGAAGTTCATCAACGAATATGCCTTCGCGCACGAGGGTCTGCCGCTGCCTGCGATCGCACCGCCGAGCGGGCATCGGGTCGCGGTCGTCGGATCGGGCCCGGCGGGTCTAGCGTGCGCCGAAGAACTGACGAAGCGTGGGCACCGTGTAACCGTCTACGATGCGTACCCGCGACCGGGTGGGCTGCTGCGCTATGGCATTCCGGGCTTCAAATTGGACAGAGCCGTGGTCGATCGCCGTGTGCAGTATCTTACACGGTTAGGGGTCGAGTTTGTCGGCAACACGCGGATCGGGCGGGACGTGAGCCTCGACGGGCTGCTCGACAACGGGGTCCACGCGGTGTTCTTGGGTACCGGCGCGACGGCGCCAAAACGCCCAGGCCTCCCGGGCATCGATCTGCAGGGCGTCGAAGACGCGCTCCCATTCCTCATCCGCAACAATCCCGACGGATCAGCGGCCCGGCAGGACGATCTGCGTGGTCGCCGCGTGGTGGTGCTCGGTGGCGGCGACACGGCGATGGATTGCGTGCGGACCGCGAAGCGGTTGGGCGCCACGACCGTCACGTGCGTCTACCGTCGCGATGAGGCCAACATGCCCGGCAGCCGCCGTGAAGTGCAGTCGGCCAAGGAAGAAGGGGTGGACTTTCAGTGGCTTACTGCGCCGATCCGGTTCGTCGACAACGGGGTCGGCACCGTGCGGGCGATCGAGTGCGTTCGCATGACGCTGGGTGAGCCGGATGCGCAGGGACGCCGCCGGCCCGTCACGGTCGAGGGCAGCAATGTTGAGATTGAGGTCGATCTCGCGATCCTGGCGTTTGGGTTTGACGGCAGCCCGGTGCCCGGCGCGAGCGGCCCCGAGGTGACGGGTTCACAGACGTACGTGATTGATCAGAGCGCCATGACAACCCGACGCGGTGTGTTTGCGGGCGGCGACGCCGTGCGGGGACCGGACCTGATCGTAACCGCGATCCGCGACGGCCGCCGCGCCGCCGAGGCGATCCACTCGTATCTCAACACGTTGGATTACCGTGATGGGTCCAGCACGACCAGATAGCCCACCTGCGTCTCGTGGTCTGGAGAGCAGTCGCCCGTCGTAGGGTTGTACGGGACGTTGCAGTGAAATTTGAACACACCCGCCTTGTTGGCAACAAAGGTGAGGGTCTCCTGGCCTTTGGGCCCACCGGGCAGGCGGCCCGTCCCGATGCCGTAGCCCTGGATCTCGAAGCCGTGGGTGGCGAAAGTCAGGTTCATCACCCGCAGCCGTACGGTGTCGCCGCGGCGCACGACGATCATCGAGGGGTTGAAGAAGTGGTGTCTCGACTCGCCGACGGCGCCGATGCCAGTGATGATCACCGACAGCTCAACGGTGGTGGGTGCCGCCTCGGGCGGTACCTGAGCCGGTTGCGGCACTGAGGAGATCGACAGGGCGCTGACCACCAACGCAAATGCTCCCAACACGACAGCGGCCAGCGCCGAGGACGTTTGAGCGGTCATCGGAGGTCCGGCCTCACCGCGAGGTCACGATCAGGTAGCCACGCATCTGATCGTGATCGGGCGTGCAGTGCTTCTTGGTAGGATCGTACGGCAACGAGCAGTGGTACTCGAAGACCCCGTTTCGGTCGGCCACGAAGGTCAATCGGTCGCTTTCCCCAGGGTTCAGGATTTTCGTCTTCTGATTGTACCCGGTCAATTCGAGTTGATGCGCGAACTCATCGGGGTTCGCGACCACCAGATCCACCGTGTCGCCCTCGCGGACGACCATCATGGTGGGATACCAGCGGTGCGCGAACACCCCCTGACCCGAGAACGTGGCCACGACCATTGAGAGCGATATCTTGGCCGGTGTACTAGGCGGCGCGGCGACGCCGGGGCCCCCCCGCGGCCTGGTCGTGTAGACGACGAGGCTCACGAGCAGGGCCAGCCCCGAAAGGATGAGCGCGAAGTATGCGAGACCACTGCTCTTGGCGTTCATGAACTGCTGTCCTCCCGGATACGACGGTGCCGCCGCGGAACCCCAAATGGTGAACGAAACAAAATGTGCTTCGTGATACCCTCGTGGCTCTCCTGGCAACGACCGTCGATTCGAGACCCGATTTGTATACATTCGGCGCCCGATGGCGGCGGCTGCGTCGCCGGATTATCGTGTTGTGTAAGCGACCATGCAACTGGGTCAGCGAGGTGCAGGCATGAGCCACAAGAGGAAACCGACCCGCACCGCACCGCGCAGGCGGACAAACTCTTCCGGCAGGACGCTGGTGCTGGTCGTGGCGGCGGGCGTCATCCTGGCAGGCGGTGTGCTCCTTGCCGGACGCCTGAGCGGACCCTCCGGAGCGTCCATGGCGACATCGCCGGGCAACCCCGCACCGGCCGTCGGGTCGGCGCAGGCGTCAGCGATTGCCGTAACCCCTGCGGTGTATGACCTGGGCCGGGTCAGCCAGGCGAAGGGCATCGTCACGATTGAACTGACCGTTGCGAACACGGGCGCGGCCGACCTGGTCATTCGAGAAATGGAGACATCCTGCGGATGCACGAGGGCGGCGCTCGTTGTTGACGGTCGCGCCGGCCCCTGGTTTGGAATGCGCGGCCACGGCGAGTGGCCCACGGGATGGTCGGCGAACCTGCGTCCAGGTCAGCGGGCGACGCTGCGTGTCCAGTATGACCCCGACGCCCACGGCATCTACCGGGGGGCCATTGACCGCACCGTCGTGATCTACTCGAATGATCCGCGTCGATCAGAGACCCAGGTGCGCCTGACCGGTACGCAGGTGCCGTAGGCCGCCCATCTCTTCCTCCACGATGCGGCGCATTCTGATCGCGGCCGGCGCAGCCAGCGTGCTGATCGCCTCGGTGGGTCTCTGGGCAGCATGGACCGCTTCCGCCCACCCGGCACTCCGCCTTGAACCGTCCGCCGTGGACTTTGGGCGGCTGGCGCAGCGGGCCACCAGAACCGTTGAGGTTCGCAACGACGGGCGAGCGCCGCTGCGCGTGTTGGGGATCAGCACCTCTTGCGGGTGCACGACGGCGGTGATCAGTATGTCCGTGCTGCGTGCCCGCGGCAGTGCGCGTCTGGAGATCACCTTCGATCCCGCGGCGCACGGACCCGTTCCGGGCCCGGCCCGACATGCCGTGTACCTTCGCACCGACGATCCCAAGACCCCGGAAGCCGAAGTCGAGGTGCGCGCCGTCGTGGTGAAGGGAGACACGCGATGACGCACGCCGCCCTCCGCCCGGCACGGGTGGTGGCGATGCTTACCGCGGTGGTGCTGCTGGGTTTCGTGATCGCCGGCCTTGTGGACGCAGAACCTGCGCCGCCTGTGACCATCTATTTCAACGGATCCTGCCACGACTGCGTGCCCTATCTCGATCACGAACTGATCCCGCTGCTGCGCGGACTCGGCGTCGCCGAGATGGTGCGGCGTGACTACATCCTTGAGCGGCGCTGGCGCGCCGAGCTGGTCGAGCGCAGCACGGCCCTGGGAGTTCCTCCGCAACTGCAGGGCCACATGACCATCTTCATTGGAGACCGGATCATCCTCCAGGGCCATGTGCCTTCGGGGATCATCCGCGATCTCTTCGCGCCGGCGCAGGCGCA